>JAUSEW010000025.1 GCA_030651475.1 Candidatus Levyibacteriota bacterium | reverse complement strand
GAGATATCGTCAAGAGTTGTGGATCAGTCGTCTCGCTGATCACGCGGCGGCTTCCTGATTCTGCCGGTTGTCCCGCTCGATGAGCCCCCCTTTCTCGAACTTGGCTCCGGCGCGCACGAGCGCGACGAAGTGCGGGCTGTTGACCGCCCGCCAGCGTTGTTCTGCCGCCTCGATGAGCTTGAAGGCCATCGCCAGTCCCGCGGCGCGTGAGCCGGGGCCCTTGGTGACTCGCGTCCGCAACCGCACCGTGGCGAACGTCGACTCGATCGGGTTGGTCGTCTTGAGGTGCACCCAGTGCTCGGCAGGGAAGTCGTAGAACGCCAGCAGCGCGTCGGCGTCGTCGACCACCTTGGCGACCGCCTTCGGCCACTTCGCGCTGAACTCGTGGGCGAAGGTCTGTATCGCCGCCAGTGCGTGCTCACGGTCCTCGGCGTCGCGGATCTCCGCGAGCATGTGGTGGGCCGTCGGCTGCACGGACTTGGGCAGGGCGTTGAGCACGTTGGCCAGCTTGTGCACCCAGCACCGCTGCGCGCGGGTCTTCGGGAAGACCGTGCGCAGCGCACCCCAGAAGCCCAGGGCCCCGTCACCCACCGCGAGCACAGGGGCGCGCATGCCGCGACGCTTGAGGTCGCGCAGCAGATCCGCCCACGACTCGGTCGACTCCCGGTAGCCGTCCTCGATCGCGACGAGCTCCTTGGTACCGTCAGTACGCACACCCACGATCACCAGGCAGCACAGGCGATCCTCGTCGAGGCGCACGTTGAAGTGCACCCCGTCGGCCCACACGTACACGTAGTCGACCGCGCGGAGCTCTCGCTGGGCGAAGGCGTCGCGTTCGGCCTGCCACTGCTTGGTGAGCCTGGTAATCACCGAAGCGCTCAACCCCGCCGCAGAGCCGAAGAATTCCGTCAGCGCCGGGGCGAAGTCGCCGGTCGACATCCCATGCAGGTAGAGCAAGGGCAGTACCTCGCTCACCTTGGGGCTCTTGCGGCACCACGGCGGCACGAGCGCGCTGCGGAATCGGTGGCGTTCACCAAGCTCGGGGTCGACCCGCCGGTCGTGCACCCGGGGCGCTGCGATCGCGATTGCCCCCGCGGCCGTGCTGATCATTCGTGGACGGGCGCGACCGTTCCGCACCACCAGCCGGTGACCGTCCGCGTCCACCTCGCTGGCAAGCGCTTCCACGTACGCATCGACCTCGGCTTCCAGAGCCGCGGCCAGCATCCGGCGGGCGCCTTCCCGGACGATCTCATCGAGTCCCGCGAGCAAGTCCGTGCGGGCCTTGGCGTCGGTCTCTACACTCAACATCGGCGTGCCTTCCTTGCCGGCGTTCCACCGCCGGTACCTTCTCGTTTTCGGTCAAGAAGGAAGGTACGCCACGCTCTCCGGCTGACGGTCGATCCACAACTTCAGGTCATATCTCT
>JAUSEW010000009.1 GCA_030651475.1 Candidatus Levyibacteriota bacterium | reverse complement strand
AGGATAAAAGAGTTTGGCTACAAAGTTATTTCTATAGATATTGAACCCAAATACAAAGAAGCTACCCAACACAATATTGAAGCAGGACTTCCTTTTGAAGATGGCTATTTTGATTTGATTTGGTGCACAGATGTCATCGAGCATTTGTATAAACCAGACTTTTTAATTTCTGAAATTGATCGTGTTCTTAAAAAAGGGGGCACTTCAATTATCACTACCCCGAACTCTGCTTTTTGGTTTTATCATGTTGTTAGATTATGGGGCTGGACTCCTAAAAAACTTCAAAATTCTGACCATAAACAATTTTTTAATTTGAAAGATATTAAAAAGCTTGCCCGTGGTTATGACATTTACGGCTACTTTCCATATTTGAATTTCTTCTTTTTCAAAATTAAAAAGTTAGTAGGATTTCTCTCTCCGACATTTATTATGATAAACTCTAAAAAATGAATCAATTTAAAGAAGTTTTCGGTGAACATAAGGCGGCTGTTTGTCTAGCGCTCCTAGCCTCTATTATTGTCGCTCTTCCGCAGGTCTATTTTCGCTTTGAACATAGAAGTGACGGCCTGTATCAGGGTATAGAATTACTGCCTGATTCTCCATGGTCCGCGCGAGCACGGGAGGTACAAGATGGGCATCCGAACTTCGGTAATATCTATCAGAAAGATGGTAAGGATAATCCTTATCTTTTACAGCCACTTGGGTCTATGGTGGTTGGCTACATGGGGGAAGTATTTAATCTCGATATCAATAATACTTTCTTATTATCTCGACTCGTCCTTCCCTTTATTATTTTTCTCTTGATCTATTGCTTTGTTCTTTTGTTATCTAGAGACAAACTTGCTGCACTCTGTAGCGCGGCGGTACTTTTGCTTGCGGATTCTCTCATGAGTTACTCTGGTATTTATCGAATCTTGCATGGCATTAGTCCCGACAATTTCTTACGACTCGCCCGACCGGTTAACCCAGCTATGATTTACATTCTTCTTTTTAGTTTTCTAATATCTTTCTGGTTGTTTTACAAAGAAAAAAAGTGGTTCTATGGTATTGTCAGCGCAGTTTTACTGGGCTTGAATTTTTATAATTATCTTTATTCTTGGACATTTCTTTATGCTTTTGGTGGTCTTTTAGTTTTATTTGTTCTTATCCAGAAAAATTGGCGAGAAGCGATAAGAATCTCCAGTGTTTTTTTTGGCGCCTTGCTGGTGGCCATTCCATATGGTCTCAATCTCTACCGGGCATCTTTACATCCTGCCTACCAAGAGACTAGTGCACGCTTTGGCGTGATTCTAACCCATGCCCCCTTGTTTGTTGGTTTTGTGGTTATTGGCGCTCTAATAGTCTTTTTATTTGGATTTCCGAAGGAAGATAGAGAAAAGTATTATTTTGGCTTGGGTTTGTTGCTTGCACCATTCATCACCATGAATCAGCAGGTACTTACCGGCAAACTTCTTCAAGTAGCTCACTACCACTGGTTTTTTCACAAGCCGATTGCTGTTATCTTTATACTCATAGTGATTTTCTATCTTCTTGCCAAGAGAGGGTTAGATTTTTATAAAAAAGCTCTAGCGGTCATTATTATTGCGGTTAGTATCTTTACTGGGATGTTTACTCAAGTCGTTTCCTATTCTTATGATAG
>JAUSEW010000004.1 GCA_030651475.1 Candidatus Levyibacteriota bacterium | reverse complement strand
AAAGCAAGATAAGCAAAATAGGCCATTGGCAGAATTGAAACAAAGATTTTCCTTATATCTTATGGAAGAAGAGATAAAGCTTCTTAGTGAGGATCCAATAGCATGGTTAGATGAGCGATTTGATATTTTATATAAGTTTGCTGAGGAAGGACAGGAACTAAATTCGCCAATTATTCAGGGTGTGCATGGTAAAGTGCAGCAAGCAATTGATCTTGTTCAAAAAGCCAAGCCGGAAGCTTTGGCTGACTTTATGACTCAATTTGCTATACGTTTGCATCTGCTTCAAATGAGAGCTGCTATTGGATTAAAGAATATAGATCAGGTTAAAGGAGCTGCTCACGAGCTTAGAGCGCATGGTCTTTTGGCGGGAATGGCATTGGAAGAAGGTATGGTTGGTGTTATGTTTAACAGACTTCAGGACATGTTGGAAAGCACCAGGCTTTCAAGTAACACGAGGCATCATGTAACGCTTGAAGACGCATCTAGATTGCAAGGAGAATTGGTTAACGAACAAATGGAATTGGCTAAAAAAGGAGTTGGCAATTTTGGTGATCTTAGCGGTATAGCTGAGAAAAAAGGTCAAGATTCAGAAAAACCTGATACTTGGGATAATTTTACATGGGCAAAGCAGACAGATAAAAAAATCGAAGAAAATAAGGAAATTCTGCAGGGGAGGTTAGAAGAAATAAGGAAGATAAAAAAAGTAAGCTCACGCATTACAAGGTCGGTAAGAACTGCTTATGATGTTTTTGTTTCTTCTCAGAGAATGGGCGTTGTGGTTGCGAGGGGAAAATATTTGCTTAAAGATAGCAATCGTTATCGCTCCGATCCAATAGGGCCGCTGAATGTTTATAACATGGAAGAATTGCTATTTGAAAAGTTTGATATGTATAGCCCTGAGCAGGAAGAATTGATGAACAGGATAAGATTGGATATGGCAGATTCTTGGATGAAAGAACAAAAAGAGCCTGTGCGAAAATTAACCGAAGAGCAAAGGCTGGACTTAGGAAAAAGGCTTTTTCGGGATATATTTGTTGTCCCGGATTTTTTCTCTTCAGGATGGCGCATAGAGGGGGTAATTGAAGTATTAGAACAAAGATTTGGCGAAGAAACAGCCGAAGACTTAGCATTATTTATGCGTCTTAAATTGAATGGAAGAGAAAAGGATAGAGATAAGCTGCTTGAACGCGCAAAGCAAGAATATAAAAAGGAGAATGGGAGAGAGATGAGTAAAAAAGAGGAGGACGAAGAAGAAAAACGGATAAAGGATGATGGATATAGAAAATATATTTGGGAAAAGATCAAAACATATAGACCAGAAGAAATTATAAGGTTATTTAGAGAAAGGAAAAATGATCGAGTGGCTGGTTTATATGATGATATGATTGCCATAGATTCCAATTTGAAGCTTACGAAGGAAGAAGAATTAGCTAATCGGGATGATGAGGGAGGGCGGGGAAGAGATCTGACGGTTTATGATAAATTTAAGCAGAATTATGGAGCGGTAATTGGCCTTTTGAGACAGGAAGGTTTTAATGTTAAGGATAGCGGCCGTCCATCTCCGACGCAGGTTAACCTATCCAACTTAAACGAAGAGCAAAAAAAGATTGTAGATGGTTTTTTAGGGGTTGGCGGTTGGAAAAAGTTATCCGAATTGGCTAAAGCCATGCAAGATTTTATTGGAGACAAGAAGTTCATAAATGATTTGCTGACAGATACTAATTTTGCAGATATCTATACAAGGTCAATCATAATCGACGATGCGTTGCTGGATAAACTAGAAGATGAAAAGCCTGATAGCGTTGACAGGCTTGGCATATCCAAGCTTGAATATGCTCCTCTATCGAAGAAGATTGGAGAAGCCGGTGCTGGAGGAGATACTTTAGTGAGATCGTGGACCGATACGGAAAATGCAGCAAAAGCTGGAAATGCCTTACTTAAGTTTATTAAAGAGGAAGACCTGGAGAAAAAAACGAACGCAGCCCTGGAATTCGCTGGCTCTGCGTCAATGTACAATGGACTTGGCCCGAAAGGACAAGCTGAAGGAGTAAGATATACTATAGGAACATATTTAAATCTTTCTAAGCTGGATATAGCTTGGGATATAATTGGGATAAATTCTTTGCCTCTTAGAATTCCCGCATCTGATGCTCAAAGAATTTTTGGTCCTCAAGCTAAGGCAATGGGCAGAGATGAGCTAAGGAAAAGCCTAGATCATTTACGCGGTTTTTTGACTTCCAGTATTACCAAAGCCAGAGAACAACTTCGAGAAGATGAGAAAGCACTTGAAACTTCGATTTTATACGATACCCCTGAGAAGAGAGCCAAGAGAAAAGAGGAGTTAAAAGCAAATTTTGCAAGAGACGAAAAAGGTTCGCAAAAATTTTATAAAAACATGGAAGGTCTTTTGGAGGTTACAAGTAAGGATTTCTGGAAAAGAACAGGACTTAGACTCCTCTTATATTTAATGCTGGCAGCTATTGGGGAAACATACATGGCAGCAAAATCCAGTAGCTCTAAATAATTAATTATTTTATAAATCCAAATGACCTAAGGAATCTTCCAACGGCAGATGGGCTACCCTCTGGAGATAGAAATCCTTCTGGCTTATATGCTGTACCGAATGCAAGACCTGATACTCCTTCAACTGTTCTTCCAGGCACAGCGGCTCCGGCTCCAAACATCGCACCTGCAGTAGTAAGCGGGAAGTTAGGCGCTTTAAAGGCATTTTTGACCATACCAACAACCGCAGGGGTTGTAAGAATGACCGTAATGCCGACAATTGCGCTTATCAACTTGGGATTTGCAGCGCTTCCTATGAGTGGAGGAATAAAAAATACATCCGGGGATGTGTCAAATGCATCAATGAACAGCTTTCCCAAAAGAAACATCACAATCGTTGTCGGAAAAACGGAAAGATTGGAAAGTACAGCTCTAATCCACAGACTAAAACCCGCAGGATTGCCAGGTGTTAAAGAGGAAATAATCCAGAAAGGCGCAAGAACGATGTCAAAAAGAATGAAAGTATATGCTTTGATAAGCTCAAACCAAAGTTTAAAAAGCGCAGTAAAAATAGCAATAAAGATTATCAGAAAGGCAATAATCCAGGGAATGGCTGTGGTAAATGCAAGAGGTCCTAGTGCTGCCAGTAGTCCCAGTGGATTCCACGCCAGCAGAGCAAAAGTTATAACTCCTAAACCACCAGAAATACCGCCACCAATTGCTAATGGCTGAAAGTCAGTCGTTAATCCCAGCATGCCCCAAATAGAACCTACGAATCCTGTGGCAATCGTGTTTGCAACGCCAACAATATTGTAAACTCCGAATGCTCCTATAACATCTGTTCTCTGCAAAGTGGACGGAATTAGTTGGTTAAGATGCGAACCTGGAATTGTTACGGCAACTGAATAAACAAAATAGATAACTATATACATAGCGTCAATCATCAGCCCTGCGATGGCGAAAGAAAATGTTACCAGGATGATGCCGATAATCAGTTTGGGAATTTGGTTCTGGACAGTCATAACAGTTCTTGGATCGAACTGAACGCGCAGCATAATAAACATCCCTATTACCACAAAAACTATAATAAAAAGAAGATAGACAAGGTTTCTAAAAACAACCCAGATGTTAATAAACGGAGTAAGCTGTCTAAATCCAACTCCCTGGGCGTATGCGTTTTTGGTAATGCCGAAATTTTGCGACAAATAGTTGACATAATCACCTGTATGAATAGGCATAGTAAAAGTCATAGCGATTAATTTGTTCATTACTCCAATTGCCCCCCCTCCATTTGGGACGAAACCAATTTTGCCGGTTTTCTGATCAACTCCCAGGCACTGTTGGTTGGGGTTTGTAGGGTCAACGCCTGTTAGCTGGCAAAAAAGAGCAGACATCACTTCAATCATGGCGCTTTGTGTCCAGTTGTGAAGATTATTCGGAACATCAGGATTGGTGTTGGGAGAAATATACGGATTGACTTGGGGAGAAACCGTTTGTGATAAATTTGCGGAATGAGTTTGAGCAAAAGCAAAAGGAGATAGAATAAAGAAAAAAGAGATAAGAAAGAAAAAAAGAATAGAAATTTTGGACAGGATACCTTTCATAAACTATACGCTAAACGCTTGCTAACTAAACGCTAGTAAGTTTAGTTTGAATTATTTAGAAGTAGATGTCAAGTAAAGTTTAGTAGCTTAAATTAGCGTCCGACTTTTCGAAGATGTTCTAATCCTGATTTTGCTAAAGCGATTGCTTCGTTGTATTTGTATTTTGCAGGCTTAACAGCAGAATATCCGCCAGAATAATCAGGCATATCGGAAAACGTTGCGGCTATCAGAACGTTTTCAGCAGACATAGTTGTGATAATAATTTTCATTATTGAAGCTTGATCAGTGCCAAGCGACGTGGCTGGGTAAGGGAAACCTTCTTCAGCTTGCTTATTTCCAGCAGAATTAATAATCATATTATATGCGGTTCTTGCGGATTCAGCGTCAGGAAAAACAGTGAAAGAAAGAGAGCCGTTAGGTTGCCCCATGAATTCTGGATCTCCGTCGGATATTCCAATATTAACTTGCCCGATCGCCTTAAGAGCTTGCGACGCCGCGTTGAGAGTTCCAGCAGAATAAGTTTTCGTTTTCATTCCGGGAGGGAGACTGCTTTGCTCAATTGCTGTACCCAGGAGAGTTCGAAATAATTCATTGGGGTTTTTAGATATGGAAACTTTTCGTTCTGATGTTTTGAGAGTTGGAGTTTCCGTAGGTCTTGGTGTTGGGATTACAGATGTAGACTTTTCATTTCTCCGCTAGAGCAGGCAGAGACGATTAGAAGCGATACTGCTGCACTTGAAGCAAATCTTAGTTTTTTAGATTTAAGAACAGAAGATAATAAATCACGTGGTTGAATTTCCAGTTTCAATTAACTTTAATACTAGTTGCAAAATGAATCCTTGTCAAGGGGAAGTTTTACGTCAGCCCGACTTCGGCGAGGCGAAACCCGCTTTCGCTCGTCTAGGTGGACTGTGTCCCGCCGTAGCCGAGCTCCAGCGAGGCGAAGGCGGAGGGGGCGGGATTCGAACCCGCGATACCTTGCGGCATATACGCTTTCCAAGCGTACGCACTCGGCCACTATGCGACCCCTCCAAAGTTAATCTAAAATTCTTAAGGCGACTTGCCAGACTTGTTTATCGGATTTATAGGTTAGTCTTTTTTCTACTTCGTTAATTGGTACCCATTCAACATCTTCCATTTCGTGATCATGTTTGGTTATATCTCCGCCAGCAAAATCCATCAGGAAATAATAAACTGTTTTCCTTATTTTTACTTGCCCTGAGCCTGCCGAAGGGTCTTCCTTTAAAACAAACCAATAAGTAACCGGAGTTAGTGCTTTTACTATTTTTCCTATTGCTCCTGTTTCTTCTTTTACTTCCCTTAAAGCTGTTTCTTCTTTTCCCTCGCCTTCTATGTGATCTCCCATAAGTCCTTTGGGGAAAACCCAACCGTGATGTTGAGAGTGTTGGCACAGAAGCACTTTGTTTTCATGAACAATTATGCCGCCGGCTGAAAATTGAATTTTCATAGCTTTTTATTTTTCCGATGTGTCCTCGGAGGGAGTTGAACCCTCAAGCTTCAGGTTCGGAACCTGACGTTCTATCCAGTTAAACTACGAGGACAGTTTCAATTCACAAATTCATGTTTTTTCATAAATGCTCTTCCCGACCCTGATTTTAAATATTTTTCAAAATTAAAAGCTGTGTATTTATTTTTAAAAGCAAAATATCCTGTTAAAATCACTGGCAATCTCGATTTGGTTGCGGGAATATTTCCCTTATCATGCCTAATAAGTCTTTCTTTAAGTTTATCTGTGCAACCAATATAAGTTCTTTTATCAGAACATATTAATAAGTATACATAATGCATAATTTTAGGCGGACTTTGTCTCGCTGAAACCGAGCCGACTCCCGCCTTCGTCTCGCAAGCAGCGGGACTTCGGCGAGGTGAAAGCGGAGGGTACAGGATTCGAACCTGTGTAGGGATTGCTCCCTCGAGTTTTCGAAACTCGTGCAATTGTCCACTATGCGAACCCTCCAGATTTGTTGGTGCGCTCGGTGAGACTTGAACTCACAGTCGTCAGATCCGCAATCTGATGCTTTATCCAATTAAGCTACGAGCGCAGTTCTTGTATTTTACTTTATTAAATAATACGAAGCAAATTATTTAGTAGATGGGGTATTACTGTCAAGGGGGAAATTGCGGGCAAGCCATTCGCCGGATTTTTCCATAAAGCTTGATCTTATAATCTCTCTGTAGGGAAGATATGGCAAAAGCACCGACTTTACATGTTCTTTGTCAACAGTTCCTAATGTGATTATTAATTCTCCGGGAAGCATAGAGTGGGTTCGTACGTGCAAAACTTCAACCCCTTCTCTTTTTTTGAAATAGAAATCATAAAGTTCCTGCCAAAGAAAAAAATGATCTTCAATAGTAATTCCTTCACTGGAAATTCGGTAATTAAAATCTCTGGGAGGAACAGTCGCCAGAGCAAAGGAAACGAAAACTAAAGAAACAACCACCAGCATTAAAAGATATTGAGAGAAAAGGAAAAGAATAATTTCTATCAGAAGCATTATTAAAAGGCTGGTTAAATAAAATTGTCTGCCTTTTTTTCTGAAAGGTCTTCCCGGAGCAGTCCAGGCAAGAAGGGTTTTAACCGATGAATATTGCTGCGGATTTGGAGATGAAATAGGGGGTTGCGGTAAATCCAATGGCTCTTTGGGAAGGTCTAAATTTTCTTTTGGGAGATATTCTTGAGTTTTTTTAATTTCTTCTTGGACAGTCATACTTTTACTTTATATCAAAAGAAGACAGTAGTCAACGGCGCAGTTAACTACTTTTTCAATAATTCATATCCGCCGTCGCTTTTTATCTGCCATATTTGCACTCCTTTTGGCATTTGCGTAATAATTTCTTGAGGCTCGAACAGTAACGACCCGATGTAAAACGGTACGTTTCCTGAAGGAGCATAGGCATAAGCTAACATGGGACTGTTGTTTTGCCGGACATACCATTTCGTTTCTAGAAAATTAAGATTAGATTGGGGAATTATCACCTCTCCCGGCTTAGCTTGTGCAAGCACTTGGGAAACAGCATAGTTTATTGGAGGCTTTGTACTCATAGATACAATCTGCTCGCTTGCTTGAATTAAAAGAAGTAGGTAGATCGCCACAAAAGCAACCACGAAGTTTTTTACCCTATGGTTTACCTCAAATAATCGGAAAAGCGAATAACCAACCAGAAGAATAAGAACGGGGACAGTCGCTATCATATACCTTTCATCATAAATAGGAACAAAAATAGCAGAGATAATGTAGGTAATGAGAGTTGGGACAAGAGCAACAAAAGAAAGAAGCAATAATGCTTTTCCCTGTTCTTCTTTTTGTTCACGCCATAACCAATAACCAAATGCGAAGAAACAAAGAATTAAAGTAAATGTATAAAGCATGGGTTGGGATGGATAGCTTAAATCGCCTTTGCTGTATTTCTCAAATGAATTGAGGAATAGGGAGAAGATTGCCGGTTTAATCCAAAATCCAGAAGCAACTTCTGTCCATTGCTGCCAGATAACACTGCCCCAAACCAGAAGGGCAAGAACTGGCGCAGTAAATAACTGTAGAATTTCTGTTTTTGTTTCTTTTAATCTCTGCCGATTAGTGTAGAAAAACCAAAAAACTAAAGCAATAAGAGTAAACAAAGTAAAGTTGTGAGTAAATACGGCAAGAGCAAAAACAACACTTGAAAGCACATATTTTTTGTTGATGATAAAATATATTCCCAGAACAGAAAGTAATGCAAGCAGACTATATGCACGAGCTTCAAAGGCATACTGTAAAAGAAACGGGTTAATCAGCGTTGCAAGGACGATGAACGATTGCGCCAAAGTTGATTTGATAAGTTTCTTAGCGATAAGAAAGATGACAAAAACAGTAAGGATATGGAAAATAAATGATAGTCCGCGCAGAGCAACTTCGGATGTACCAAATGCAACCATCCAATAATGAAGCAGCAGGTAATGGAGAGGCGGAGTGGTGTCCTGCATGGAAAGCGAAATTATTTGTAAAGGATTTTTTTCAGAAAGTAGAGCCGAAAATGCTTCGTCCCGCCAAAGCGATTGATTGAGAATAGGTAACATATTCCTGGCGGAGAGGGTGAGATTCGAACTCACGAAGACGTTGCCGTCTTATTAGTTTTCAAGACTAACCTGATCGTCCACTCCAGCACCTCTCCTAGAACGTTTTGAGTATATCAAAGTGTGGGGTTTTTCTCCAATTTATCTGCTGGCGCGAAGAGCGTATGATTATACTTTAAACAAATACCCAACAACTATTCCAACAGCTGTTGCAATAGAGCCTATTATAAACAATTCAATTGCGCTTCGTAACGGCTTATGCTCAACAAGATGTCCTTTTATATAGCCAATAATAAAAAGTCCTGCAAATGCCGATGCAATAGCAATTGTTCTTGCAATAGGCTGATTAAAAATAATTGTTGGGATAACAGAAAAAGCTCCGCCAATAAGATACGCTATAAACATAATAAGTGCGCCGATATAAAGATTATCGGTATGTTTTCCGCTTTTATCCATTTGATGCACAGCTTTTTCGCTCGAATA
The DNA here is from genome assembly GCA_030651475.1 of Candidatus Levyibacteriota bacterium. Taxonomy (GTDB): domain Bacteria; phylum Patescibacteriota; class Microgenomatia; order Levybacterales; family UBA12049; genus JAUSEW01. The sequence continues at coordinate 3,270 of JAUSEW010000004.1, read as the reverse complement.
TTGCCCGGCTGCCATAGAAGATGCCTCAACAGTTACTGCAACAAGAGCTACCAGAACTATTATTGCTTTATCACTGATCCCTGTTGAGACACCAACGACAACTCCTGTCGTTGATACTATCCCATCTTGAAGGCCAAACATTAGGGAACGAAGATAATCTTCATGTAAAACATCTCTAACTTTTTTCATAGAAAGTTATTTTCTTAAATTTTTCTTTAGCGGCAAATCCTTCTATTTTTTATCTGCTATTAAAATAATAAATTTACAATTTAATGTATAGGGTGGATTCGCTGCTTCAAAATCTTCTACGACTTTTGATTCGCGCATTTGTATATGATAATTTTCGAAAAGGGTTTTGAGAATCCTCTTTGCATTATTCAAACCGTAGAGAGGTTCTTTGCCAAATATAATTAATTTTCCGCTCGGAGAAACTCTTTTAATATCTGTTGCAAAATCAATTATTATTTTTCCGTTTGGCTTAAGAACTCTGTCAATTTCGAAAATTATTTGCTGTAAAACTTCTTTGGGAAAAAGGTGTAAAGTGCCAGTACAAAAAATACCATCAAATAAACTGTCTTCAAATGGGAATTTCTTGGTTATATCAAAAGCTTTTGTCTCTAATTTTTTTCTATATTCTTTTGGAGTATTATGCCACAGTTTGCTAAGAGCACTCTCATCAATATCAGAAGCAACAACAAAATCAGCTTTTTCTAAAAGGGCCAGATTATAGCGACCGTCGCCAGCGGCAAGATTTAACCATTTGCCACGAATTTCAAGCTTTTTTAGAAGTTCCAGAGTGTCTTTATCGCCGGTTCCCCAAATAGAAGCTTTGCCTGTTTCAAAATAATTAATCCCTTCAGTAAATATATATTTGTCTTCTTTTGGTTTATATGGCTTTGTTACACTTTTCATACAGGGATCCCTTCAATTGAAACTTTTAAAACTTCGGCGAGGCGAAGGCGGAGGAGACAGGATTCGAACCTGCGTGAGCCTTACGGCTCAGGGATTTAGCAAACCCCCGCAATTGACCAGGCTATGCGACTCCTCCAATTAGACAATTATATCATCAGATGGTACGTTCTGCTACATTAAAGGGAATGGGCATCTTGGATTTTATTTTTCCGAAATACTGCGTTAACTGCAAAAAATTAGGAAGTTATCTTTGCGCAAATTGCCTAACTTTTATTTCTTTTGACACGGAAGAAATCTGCGTTGTTTGCAACAGGCCGGCAATTAACGGCTTAACTCATCCCGGGTGTTTGGGCAAGCATACAATAAACGGAGTTTTCTCTGCCATTGCCTATAAAGGAGCTGCGAAAAAACTAATCTATAATTTCAAATATAAGCCTTATCTTGCGGACTTAAAAAATGTGTTGGTTGATCTATTTTACGAAAATCTGATTCAGAAAGAAGAATTTTATAGCGTTTGTAAAAATAATAAGTCTTTAATTTTTTTGGTTCCCATCCCATTGCACTCTTCCAAATTAAGAAGCAGGGGATATAACCAAGCGGAAATATTAGCAGCTGCTCTTTCAAAAAAGCTCGGATTTCCGACAGCTAATCTTCTTAAAAGATTAAAAAAGACGCCGTCTTTGGCAGGCCTTACCCAAAAAATAAGAAAAGCCAATATCAAAGGAGCTTTCGAAGTAGAAAAAGACAAAAAGGAAATACTGAAAAATGCGATAATATTTTTGGTTGATGATATCTTCACAACCGGCGCAACTCTCAATGAAGCCGCAAAAATGCTGAAAAAAAGCGGAGCGAAAAAGGTTTATGGTCTTGCTCTAGCAAGAGATTAAAAATCCACGAAAAACCCCGCCGTTAAGCGGGGTAGTGTGGAGATGTCCGAGAGTGACCCGGAGTGCAAGAAAGAATTTAAAAAACTTCTACAAGCTTGGTTTGTTATTTTTTTGATCACTTTACTCTTTGAAAACAAACATCCATAAGTAAAGTCAAGGTTTATAAATTCAATAAGGACCAAACCATTTTCCTTACCAATTTCTCAACTGTATTGATGCTTATAAAATCCCATTGAGAAAAGATTCCATAAACAGTTCTTGAAGCTTAAGCTATTGCTAGCCTAAGGCTTGGTTGAACGCCAAAAAGTACGGCGAGAATTGAATCTCTTTCCGCTCTTAAGGCTGAAACGCTATTTCTAGCATTTAAATTTGATTGGTTTTGCGACTTTCAATCATTGTCGGCTTGCAGTTTTTTAATGTGCCTTCTTGTCGATGCGATGCATCCCCAAGTACAGGTATTATACTCCAAAAATATCCCAAAAGTCAAGCTTCTATGCTCTTGGGCATAATTCTTCTCTGTCTTTATTTTGTCCAAATCTCGTCAAGCGAATATTTTTTCTTTGCAGTAAATTAAAAACATGAGTGGAGGAATAGAGACAAAGGTTAGTACAGGAGAACCACCATCTCCGAAAAAGACAAAGGTAGAGTGGCTAATGCCTAAGGGACCCTTAACCCCAGAAGTAATAGCGCAAAGAACTGAAGCATTGAATGCTTTATTTAATGTTCAAGAGCGCCGAGCATGGGAATTAGCAAAAACTTCAATTGCCACTTAACTCCTGTTCTGTTTGTCTCTGAATATCTTTTTTCTTTATTGCTTCTTTTTTATCGTATTTTTTCTTCCCTTTCCCTAGGCCCAACTCCAGTTTTATGAAACTTTTAGTTGTATACAAAGATATGGGGACAATATTCAGATTTGAGCCTTCCATTTTCGATTTCAGAGAGATGATTTCCTTTTTGTGCAAAAGTAATTTTCTTGATCTGCTTTCATCGTAAGCTTCAAGATTGGCAGCATATTGGTAGGGAAATATTTTGGCATTGATAAGATATGCTTCGCTGCCAATAATCTTCACAAAACTTCCGGTTAAATCCGCATGGCCAAGTCGCACGGCTTTTACTTCAGGACCCAAAAGCCTAATTCCTGCTTCAAACTTGTCGGAAATTTCATAATCAAAAAACGCCCGTTTATTCGTAATTCTCATTCCTCAATAATACCTTATTTAAAGTCTATTTGGTAGATTTTGCTATTGGAGAGAGTGAGGATTTTTTCTTATACTATTTTCCGATAATAATAATGGCGTCGGGGACGGAGTCTTCGGAAAGATCAGAAGAGGTACTACTGACAGTATATTTTTCCGCCAAATCTTTTTGCAGGAGATTTAAGTAGGCTTTGGTAGAGTTTTTGGTCTTTATCGTTGCGCCCGTATACTTATAATTATCCGCATTGACAGTTGATGAAATATTATAGCCCTTA
>JAUSEW010000033.1 GCA_030651475.1 Candidatus Levyibacteriota bacterium | reverse complement strand
CCGATTTTATAGGAAGCAATCATAGTTCATTCTACTGCATAAAAATACCACAAAAACTTACTTTCGTACACGAGCAATAAATTTTGCGGCAAACAGAAAATTACGCACAATCGCGTTAGGCTTTACGTCAAAATAGCGTCTATCCCGACCTGCGTTACCAGTCTTTACTAAAATGGTTTTTAATCTTGCCCTCTTTCCAGTTTCTATATCACGCATATCATCTCCTATGAAAAAACTATTCGTGATATCGATGTTATATTTTTTTACTGCCGCATTGATAAGGCCGAGTTTTGGCTTACGACACGCACAACGATCCCAATGACGATGTGGACAAACATAAAACGCATCAATAATCGCCCCCTTTTTGCTCAACCAATTATAAAGAACTTTATTTATTTTTTTTACTTTCGTCCTGGTAGTCAAACCCTTCCCGATAACAGGTTGATTCGTAATAACGATTACTAAAAATCCGAGTCGATTCAAAAGCCGTACCCCATCCGGAACACCACTAAGAATCTTTAATTGCGAAGAGTTGATAATGTCATCAACTTGAGCAACAAGGGTTCCGTCCCGATCAAGAAATACCGCCGGACGCCCTACTTTTACATGGACTCCCATTTTCCTTTTTGAGATCGAAACTTAGGATGAGAAACGATCAAATGCCACACGACCGTCTGAAATCCTTCTGTGTGTGGCGTTACGTTTTCTGAATTTACGACTGGCACAATGACGCACGCATCAGCAACTTCGGCGGTATATCCTCCATTGCGCCCGACAACGCCCAAAATCTTGGCGCCAACTTCTTTTGCCAATTTTAACGCTTCAACAATATTAGCGCTGACATTCTTTTCCGCATCACCCCCACCGACCGAAAAAACAAGCACTGCATCCTTATTTTTGAGATTACTGCCTAACAGCCAATTTGAAAATATCGTATGAAAACCGTCGTCATTCGTTCGTGCCGTCATTTCGGATACGTTATCTACGGGGGTATAGGTCTCAATTGAGGTAAGCTTTCTGAAGTCGTTTACCGCGTGGCTCGCATGCCCTGCACCACCACCGACTCCGATAATGAACAGGCGTCCTTTTGTGTCACGAATCTCTTTTAAGATACTGATCATTTTATTGATCT
>JAUSEW010000032.1 GCA_030651475.1 Candidatus Levyibacteriota bacterium | reverse complement strand
TTACAGCCTCTTGGGTCCATGGTGGTGGGATATTTGGGAATGGTGTTCTCTCTCGATATCAACAATACTTTCTTATTATCTCGATTTCTTCTTACCTTTATGGTTTTTCTCTTGATCTATTGCTTTGTTCTTTTGTTATCTAGAGACAAACTTGCTGCACTCTGTAGCGCGGCGGTACTTTTACTTGTGGATTCTGTTTTGAGTTACTCTGGTATTTATCGAATCTTGCATGGCATTAGTCCCGACAATTTCTTACGAATCGCTCGGCCGGTTAACCCAGCTATGATTTACATTCTTCTTTTTAGTTTTCTAATATCTTTTTGGTTGTTTTACAAAGAAATAAAGTGGTTCTATGGTATTGTCAGAGCAGTTTTACTGGGCTTGAATTTTTACAACTATTTTTATACTTGGACATATCTCTATGCCTTTGGAGGTGTTTTAGTTTTAATATTTCTTATACAAAAGAACTGGCGAGAAGTAACCAGATTAACTTCTGTATTTGTTGGCGCGTTATTGGTAGCTATTCCCTACGCCCTTAATCTCTATCGTGCCACGCAACATCCTGCATATCAGGAGGCCAATGTACGCTTTGGTGTGATTCTAACGCATGCGCCCTTGTTTATTGGCTTAGTGGCTATTGGTGCCTTAACTGTCTTTCTGTTGGAATTTCCGAGAGAAGATAGGGAGAAGTATTATTTTGGTTTGGCTTTACTCTTAGTCCCTCTTGTAACCTTGAATCAACAGATTCTAACTGGTAAAGTGCTTGAACCATCTCATTACCATTGGTTTTTCCACAAACCAATAGCCGTTATCTTTGTCCTAGTGGTGATTTTCTATTTTCTTACCCGTAGGGGACTGGACTCTTACAGAAAGAAAGTGGCGATTATCATTATTACTGTCAGCATTTTTACCGGGGTGTTTACTCAAGTTGTTTCTTATGCTTATGATAGGCGTGATGGTGGTAATATCGCCATTGAAAGACAAAAATATGGACCAGTTATGGAGTGGTTAAACATAAATGCCCAAAAAGAAGCGGTAGTATTTGGAAACGACGAGACCTCACATCTAACGGTCATCTATACTCCCCTAAATGTTTTTTACCACAGGGCGGCTATATATTCACTCTCGGCTACGAAAGAGCAACTGATTGATACCCTCTTCACATTTTACCGATTACGGGGAGTTGGAGTGAAAGATGTTCGGGAAGTTTTTTTCGCAGAGCATGATTATATTTCCTGGAATATCTATGGCGAGTATTATCGCCAAACTCTCGGTTCCTACGAAGTGACTCCTGATGAAAAAATTGAAGAAATTATTGTCTCATACAAAGAAACATTGCGAGTCCCAACATCGGAGTGGTTACATCGAGTTTGGGCACAATACGAAGTAGAATATATCGTTTGGGACAAAATTAAAGATCCTTTATGGCGATTAGATCAGTATCCATTCTTGAAAAAAGTAGCAGTTTTTGGAAATCTGGCAATATATCGATTTAAATCATGACACCTAAAGAAAAATTTTGGCGGTTGGTTTTTTTGGCACTTCAAAAGTATCGCATAATACCCAAAAGCCCTCTTAATTACACAAAACTTTCTCAGAAGATAAACCTCTGCTTGCTCTATACTCGCGTTAAGGAATTGAAGGGGGTTATCGTAGAGTGCGGGGTCGCTCAAGGATACAGTTTGGCCGTACTCAAAATACTTTCATTGGCGGAAGGTCAAAACCGCGAAGTGTATGGCTTTGATACTTTTTGTGGTCTGCCCGAACCCTCTGCGTTTGAGGGTGGTGTCAAAGGTCTGTTCGGTTATACTAAATCAAGTGTTGTGCAGTTCTTTAAGGACACAGGGGTATCTCTCAATAATGTTTCTCTTATCGAAGGTGATATACGGAATACGCTCAAAACATTTGATAAACCGATTGCGTTTCTCCATATTGACGTTGATTTGTACGAAGGTTACAAAGCGAGTCTTGAAACACTTTGGGATAAAATAGTTCAAGGTGGCGTGGTAGTTCTTGATGACTATGATAACAAGTCGTGGGTAGGGGCCAACAAGGCAGTTGATGAATTTGTTAAAAAACATGGTGTTGTAATTTGCAAAGCCGAGTTTGCCAATAAATTCTACTTGATAAAATGAGAATAGTATCTCAATAACATGGTAATTCTTTTAACCATTGCATTTTTTTCAACTCTTTTCTTTTTTGGTTGGCAAATGGCCCGCTGGGTTTTAAATGAAAATCGCATCGAACATCTGATTGCGTTTTCAGGAATTTTTGGTATTGGGCTCTATGTATTTTTTATAAATATAGCGGGTTTGTTTATACCCATACAAACGGTATTTTATCTCGTGTTGATTGCTTTTCTTTTATTTGCATCCGCTTGCTCTTTTTGCCGCCAGCTTGGGATTTTAGGTGATCAAAAATCATTGGAATGGGGAATTGATGCCTGGTGGAGGAAGATACTTTTGTTTTCTGCTTTATTTTTAACTCTTTCCATTGGTTTCATTTCTTCTTTTCGCACCCCGATGGATTTGGATGCTATCCGTGTACCTACGGCGGCAACTATTGCAGAAGGAAATTTCCCGCCAGTAGAAATATTTAATCCCACAGATTCACTTAATTATCATTATGCTCCGGATCTTTTTTCTGCCGCTACCTACAAGATAACTGGTATGCCCATATATCATGCTTATAGCGCTCAACGAGTAATCTTGGGCGGCGCTCTGTTTATGATCGGTTTTCTTTTTATTGAATTATTTTTTCAAGGACAGTTTTTTATAGCATTTGGTTCCGCAGTGATGATGATGTATCTTGGTAGCCCCGTTTTCTTAAAAGTTCTTAATAGTATTCCAGTCTTATACCATAAATTTATTTTAGGAGAGGATGTCCATGCTCCTTTCAAGTTTATTACCGATGCTATATCAGGAAAATATATTGCACCTATGATAAATTCCATCTCCACTGTGCATTGGGGAGCACTGACTTTTCCCCTAATGATAGCAGTCGTTTATATCTATTTTTTTCTACTGGAAGACAGACGGAGTATGGGTCGTAAGATCCCTCTAATTTTGGCTGGCGGATTTCTATTGGCAATACTAGCACTTGCGTCGGAGGACAATTTTGCAGTTTTGTGTACGGTTATATTTCTTTTTCCATTTGCTCTGTTTCTCAGAGGGGGGGTGATAAAAGCAAAAAAAGTTTTTATTACTTCATTCCTGCTTTTGTTGGTAGCTGGACCGATTGCATTATTCCAAGGAGGGCTCCTGAATGCTGCTCTTGTGCAGCAACTTCAATTATCTTCCGCTGATACTGCTGATAAAGCAGTTTTGTATACCAAGAATCAGGGCAATACCCAGCTCTTTAAAATTGGTACACCTTGGATACTACATGATGGCAAGCCAGTGTATAACTCACGCTTTATTGTGGAGTTTGCACTACTTTTAATAGTGCTTATTCCATCGCTTATCTTTTTATTCAAGTGGCATTTTGATCTTGCACTATTTCTTGCGGGACTACTGCTCTTATTTTTTTCTATTCCGCTTATTATTGATTCCAGTGTTCCGATAATGGCTGAGCAATTTGGAAGGCTCTTCCTTCCCATACCATTGTTTGGTGGCTTAGTCATTGGGCTTGCTCTAACCAGCTTCTATCAGCGCGTGACTAGACCAATGCTTAAGGCGGGTCTATTGTTACTGACTTTTGTACTAGTAGCACAAGGCCTTTGGACTCATACAGTTTGGCTAGCTCTAGGTAACCCACCCCGGACATGGAATCCGAATGCAAAGTTTTTCGCTCAAGCGGGCACGGTGGAAGCAGATGCATACGATTGGGTCAAAAATAATACTACTATAAAAGACTCGTTTCTTATCTTTAGGGCTAGCGGTATAGACTGCGGCGTCTCTGGTGTCCCAAACTGCCTTTTTATTCTGAACACAAGAAGAATGGCTCCAATTTTTACGCATTATTGGAGTATGGGTGTTTACGCCGAATTAGAAACTTCCGCGCCAGAGAAGGCTCTCCTATTCGACACCCTTAGCAAGACCTGTGATCCTATTATTTTAAAAGAGTTAGATTATAGTTACATCTATGTTGACCAAAATTGGCCAAAGGGTATGGAAGAAAGATGTGCGAGAAATAATAAGCTAGATCTTGTATTTGAAGGTAGTGAAGGAACAAAATTTGTCAGGATTTATAAAATCAAAGAAGGCGACAAATTATAATTATGAATATAAAAGCCCATATAGATGAAAGTTTTTATCGCTAGATTAATACAATGGCGCGTGTTGCGCTACCTTATTTCAGGCGGCTCCGCGGTAGTCACAAACCTTACCCTGCTTTTTGTGTTGGTGCATTTTTTCCACGTATGGTACTTGCTGGCCTCGGTTATTGCATTTACGGTGTCAATGTATGTGAGTTTTATGATGCAGAAGTTTTTTACCTTTAATGACTACAGTAAAGAGAAAATGGGCCGGCAGTCAATCTTGTATTTTGGGTTTCAGGTTTTTAATCTGTGCCTAAACACTCTGTTTATGTATATGGGAGTAGATCTGTTTCATATTCCTTACCTGCTCTCTCAAATCCTGATTGCCGCCGCCATGGCCTTTTACAGCTTTTTGATATTTAAACACCTTGTATTTACTCCCGATATCATTTATACTGAAAACCTGTAAAAGGTTTTTTATACTCTTCGTACTCGCAGCGATTGTAACCCCTGCCTTATATGTTTAATGGTAAAAAAGTTTCAATTGTCTTTGCTACATACCGTGAGAAAAATTCGATTAGAGCTGTAATTGAAGGGTTTTTTGATACTGGGCTGGTGGATGAAGTTGTCGTAGTCAACAATAACGCCGAGCCCGGCACCGACGAGGAGGTCAAAAAGACGGGAGCGAAGCTTATATACGAAAAAAAACAGGGCTACGGATATACGTTCCGTACGGGTATACGGGAGGCGGTGGGCGATTATATAGTCCTGTGCGAGCCTGACGGCACGTACACCGGGAAGGACCTCGAAAAGTTTCTTGCATACAGCAAGGACTTTAATGCGGTATTTGGCTCGCGCACCAACAAAAGCATGATCGGTCCCGAAACCGACATGAGCTTTTTCCGCAGGTGGGGTAACATCATGTACGGAAAAATAATCGAGGTGTTTTTTAGGACCAACACGCTTAGCGACATAGGCTGTACGTACAAGCTTTTTTCAAAGGAAGCAATGAGAGAGATCGAACCATACTTCAAAACAGTCAATCCTCTTTTTGCTACGGAGCTTGTCCTCCTGACCGCAAGCAAAAAGATACCGTTTGTGGAGATTCCCGT
>JAUSEW010000028.1 GCA_030651475.1 Candidatus Levyibacteriota bacterium | reverse complement strand
GAAAGCTCAAGCTGAACTACAGTTACTTTATTATTGACTGTTGAAATTTTAATTGGCAGAGAATAGGTTTTGGCAGAAGTGGTTGAAAGAACAGCTGATAAATCTCCGAATAAAATACTTGTCTGCGGAAGAACCGGCATTACAGTTGGCACAGTTTTGGCAGGAGGAGGAACAGGGCTATTTTTGAGCGCCATCCACAAAAGCCCTACGGTTATAAGAATAAGCGCAATTATAAGAATTAAAGTTCTGTTGGACATAGAATTATTATTCTCTATCTATTAATGATTGTCAATTACAAGACGCCGTTTGATCCTCTTGCCCAAAGATTAATATCGTCACCAGCCACTTTTCCGTCTTTATTTATGTCCGCGTCAAATTTTAGGTTTGATCTTTTGCTAGCACATTCAGTATTTCGGCCAGCAGAATCAGTAAGAACATTTTTATTTCCAAAACACGCAATTATTATGCCCAAATCAGCCCCACCGATATCCCCATCATCATTTATATCTCCGGAAAGTAATGTTATCGCAGGTAACGAGTAGTTGTTTCCTAAAGCTCTAAGCCCTTGAAGATTTTTTTGTTCACCACCTGTAATTATCTTTTTTTGGTAGGATTGCGCTTTTACTTCTACATAGTAGTCTTGACCGGATGTTATGTCAGAAGCTCTTATTTTTGTTCCGCTATCTCCGGTAAATACGTTACCATTAGGCTGGCGCGTAGTAAGTGAAATATTAGGAAATTCACGTACGGGTGAGCTACCTTGAATCAGAGTAACTGTTATGGGCGCGGTAGACAAGGTGGAAAAAAATCCGGGTAGAGTAACATTAAAATACAATGTTACATAGCCCGAAGGGACAGATGTTGGTTCAATCCTGTAAGAACTGGAGGCACCGTTTCCGCCGCTACTTCTGCCACCGCCAGGACTAGATGAAGTTGACGCCTGTCCTGGAGTAGGGGCGAGAACATCACAATGCCAGCAAAGGTCGAAGGAATTATTACAAGAAAATCCAGGGGCTGGCGTGCAATTTCCTTTTCCAACAGGAGTAACTCCGCTACACCAATTTCCATTTGCCGTGCATTGAGTAGAACCCGGAGCCGCGACTGTGCCAGATGTAGCAGTAGATGAAATTTTACAACTAGAATCATTACTGTATTGCTGAATGCAATCAGAGGTGGGTTGCTCACCGCAGTGTGCGCTGGTGACGTTAAGTATGCACTGTTGGTCGTACTTTATCGCTGCGGGTGGAGCGGAAGCTGGGGCGGAACCAGCAGCGCCGGATGTAATAGTATAAGTTCCAGTATTGTTATTGCTAGTATCAATTGCGAGCGCGTCGGAAACTCCAGATGCGGTAACCAAAATATTGCCAAACGAAACGTTTCCTGCGCCGGCACTGTTTCCTTTAAATGTTAAGCTGCCCAGCTTAATAGCTGCTCCGTTATTATGTGAATCGTTGGGAGCAGTACCAATATAGTGTATGGAGGAGGCTGTTGTCTCGTTGACTACGGCGTCAAACCCTGGGGCAGGCTGGAAGACTCCAACTAGCCCAAGAATAGAATTATAATTAATAGTTACATCAACCGCAGAGATGTCCTTTGGCGAATCAGTGTTTATCAAATTAATATCAACAGAAAAACTATCGTTTATAGATTTTGTGATCGTATTGGGAACAAACTGCAAAGAGACTGCGGATGTCGATGCTCTTTGTCTTATCTCTTGCTGTTTTTGAACTTGGATGATGGTTACTGGAATTGCAATGGCAAGAATAGCAACAGCAAGTACGGCTAACAATTTGTATTTATTTAAAATTCCTAACATAGTTATGTTCTAGGGTATTTCATTGTCAATATCAATAATGTTGTATGTTCGAATCCTGCATGGAGTTTTTCCATATACTAAGATCTAGATCGTCAATTACATTATTACTATTAAAGTCTGCTGTTCTCGTCTGAAGCTTATGAGTGAATTCATCTCTCAAGATATTGTAGTCAAGAATATTAACCTTTCCATCGCAATTTGCATCACCTTTTGATTTAAGAGGACAGCCTGAAGGAGTGGTTGGTGGTGGGGCGGCTTGACCGGCTGAGGCGGCGGGAGCAGGAGTAGAGGTTGGCGGCGGAGGGGGAGAGGTTCGAGTGGTACTTGTAACAGGACAGATATAACATCCATCAGAAGGGTTTACGCAACTGAAGCTAGGGGTCGATTGGCAATTACTTTCTGCTGGAGGCGGTTGACTTGAACACACATATTGATTAGCGCCATCTGTTCGTACGGATCCGTCAGCAGAATCACACCGTTGTAAAGATGGAGTAGGGGTAGGAGTAGAAGTAGGATAGTCACCTACGATAGGCGGATTAGGAGTAGGTAGAAGCGTAATGGTGCCGTCGCAGTTTCCTCTGTCATTACAGATTCCAGGGAATTGCTGACGACTTGCAGGATCGGTAGCGGTGCACGGATTACCAGCTTTACCTTTTTCGTAAACATAGTAAACAGGATCCTTCCCGTTGTTGCAAAGCGTTAAATCTTCGGGGAGGATAGCGTTAGACGACTCAACAACTTTTAAATTAAAGTTCTCTGGATCATTCTGCACGTTTTGAAGCGCAAGGTCAGCAGAACAATATTTGCCAACAAACACATTGAATGGAGGTTTACATTCTTGTATCGAAACCGAAACTTGTTGCGTGCTTTGCGCGTGTTGGCGGAGTTCTTGCTGTTTTTGGGAGACCAAAACAGTCAGAGGAACTGCGGCGGCAATTACAAGAATTACCAAGATACTCGTGGTTCTGGAAGCAGTAGGAGAGAATATAAATTTGAAGGCGTTTTTTATAGAACCCATAAACTTTCCCGATTAAATCGGGATTTAGTTTAGAGTAGAAGAAATCGAAGCTTTTGTCAATAGCAAAATTTAGCTTTTGTAGCCTTTTTTAACCATTGTCAGATAATCTATTGCGAAAGTAATCCAGTAGTTCCATTTTATCGGCAAATCCATTGCGTGGAGGAAATCCATTTGTCTGCCTCCGAAGCCTTTCTTAAATAAAGATAAGCCTTGCCAAGGATGTTTCGGATTATCAGTCGGCGCTATTCCCCAGAAATTGTATTGTTTGAGCCCTGCCTGTTTCGCGTCTTTTATCGCTTGCCATTGAGCGATATAGGAAGCAGATGTTTTCCTGCCAATATTGGTTGTGGCGCCGTGACGATAAATTGCCTCATTGCCGTAATAAACGATAAATGCACCGGCTAATATCTCTTTTTTTTGGAAAGCCAAATAAAGTTTAGCTTTTTTTTCTTTGGAAAAGACCGCAAACTCTTCTTTCAGTTGGGAGTGGGGAACAAAATGTTTGTTTTTAGCAGTGTCAGCGTATATGGAAAGAAATTTATCCAAATCTTTTTCGTTTTCCGAAACCGTAACTTTGATATTTTCGTCTGGCGCATGCCGTATTAGATATCTGGTTGTTTTTCTCATGGCTTGCAAAAGCTCATCTTCGTTTGGAGTAAGATCCAAAACCCATCTATTTTCCGCGTCAAGATTATGCGTCGGAGAGAATCTTAATCCGAAATTTCTGAGACCCAAAGATTCATAATTTCCCAAGGAAAGAAGGGGGCTTATTCTTATGAAGGAAGCATTTTTTTCTTTGGCCAAATTTTTTAATTCGTCCAAAACGAAATTTGCATTTTTCTTGTTCCAATCCGAAAGCACAGGCCCTTGCCGGACATAAAGAAAGTGGCCTCTTTTGGCTTTGATATCGAAAACTTGGGCAATTCCGATAAGTTTTTTCCCGTCAAAAAATCCCAGCCTTTGGGTTTCAACACCGGTTGCTTTTTGCACTTCCCCCCAATACCAAGATTGGAAGTAAGAAGGATTGGGAAAAGATAAATTAAACTTTTCCCAAACATTTTTATTAGTTATTTCTCTAGTTTCCATAGCTATGCTTTAGGGGTTTAACCCCTACAGTAATCTTTTAACAATGCTACTACTTTTAGTACTTCTTTTTGGGAAAGGGTTGGATAGGAAGGGAGATTAACTATTTTTTTGGCAATGTTTTCCGTATTCGGACAAGAACCCACGCTTTTGGGATCGATTATATTGCTGTACCAATCTCCTAAATATATGTTGCGTTTTTTGAAATATGAAAAAAGTCTGTCTTTGTTTTCAACGAGAATAGGAACTCTTAAATAGAAATAATCTTTCGTTGGAAGGTTCAGATTAAGATTGATAAGTTCTTTTTTATAAATCTTGAAGGCCGCGAGACGCCTCTTGTTAAATTCGGCAATACGAGTAAGTTGGGAGAAAGCCAGGAAAGCAAGGGAATTTGGATATTTTTGCGGCAAAACTGCCATGTCGGGTTTTATGATTAATCCAATTCTTCTAAAAATAAAAATAGATAATTTACCCAAAATTTCATTAAGAGAAAAAAGATAAAGAACAATAGAGGTCAGAATGGGATGGAAAAGTTGTTGATATGTCCAATTGGTAGATGGATGTGGCGCTAGATTTTGGATTTTTTTGATTTTTTCTCCAAGATTTTTATTGTTAGTGATGACTGCGCCGCCAAAAACAGAGGATATCGCTTTATCTCTGCCGAAACTAAAAATTGCCGCATCGGAAAAAGTCCCCAGTTTTTTATCTTTGTAGTCTCCGCCAATAATATGGGCGCAATCCTCAATTAGCAAAAGATTTTTTTCCTTAGCAAGTTTTCCTATTCCCTCAATATCTCCCGGAATGCCAAAGGTATGCTGCAAAATTACAGCTTTTGTTTTTTTACCTATCTTTTTTTCGGCATCGAGAGGGTTCATTGAAAGAGTTTGTTGGTCTATATCCACATAAATAGGTTTTGCTCCAAGGGCAATTATCGGTTCAGCTACGGCAGAACAAGTAAATGCCTGAACCAAAACCTCGTCGTTTTTCGAAACACCACTTGCCTTAAGAACTGCATATTCGGCTTGGCGTGCCGCGGCAAATGTGAAAGCATATTGAGCATTAAAATTTTTGGCAAACCATGTTTCCACTTTTTTGATATAAGATCCTTGCAAAATAGAGGAGGGAGAAAAAATCATTTTGAAAGCATTTGCGAGATCAACGTTTTCCAGATTCGGAGAAATATTAGGATTAATTGGTCTTTTCATAAGCAATAAAGTTTAAGATTTTGCCTGCTTCTTTTCCTTCCAAAAGTACGATGTCGTCTTCGCCAAGTTTGGTTATGTATACGGATATTTCCTGCGGAGTTTGAATAAGCAGCTTACAATTTTCGCCAATTCCTTTTTTCATATCTTCATAAAAATTCATATTGGTTAGAAATAGAATATCACAGGTTTTGCCTATTTCTTTGGCTAAATCGTAATGTATTTGGCGGGCATTTTTCCCAAGTTCAATGATGGGAGATAGAACCAAGACTTTTTTTCCTTTGTAAATTTTCATATAAGATAAAGCCGCAAGAACAGCTTGAGGATTCGAGTTAAACGTATCATCCACGATTACCGTTTTACCGGTGCTTAGAAACGGCTGCATGGTTTTTTTGATGGGGCGAATTTCAGAAAGTCCTTTTTGAATTTCGTTTTTGTCCATCCCGAGTTCCAGTCCCAAAAAGATCGCAGGCAAAATATTTTCCGCGTTATATCCCCCCAAAAGATTTACCTTTACCGGAAAATTTGTTTTTCTTTTTCCCTTTACGTTGACATCAAAACTGATATCGAATTTTCCCATTTTTATATTACTAGCAACTATATCGGCGTTAATTTTTTCTTTATTGCCATAATATGCGAAATATAAAATTTTTCTAACCTTAGCTTTTTTATACAGCTCAAAGGTGTTTACGTTATTGGCGTTGAAAAGCGCGAGTCCGTCTTGCGGCAAAGATTCGATAAGTTCATATTTTGCGGATTTTGTTTTTGCAAGGCCTCCGAAAAGAGAAGCATGCTGTTCGATGACGGAGGTGAGAATTCCGATTTTGGGTCTGACAATTTCGCAAAGCTCCTTAATTTCGCCTTTTTTGTAGGCGCCCATTTCCGCGACAAAAACTTGCGTATCGTCAGTTAATCCTGAATTTATAGTTTTGGCGATTCCAATTGCAGTATTGATAGTTTCATAAGTCTTCAAAACTTTAAATTTCTGGGAGAGAATAGCTGCTAAATATTCTTTCGTTGAGCCTTTTCCATAGCTTCCGGTTATGCCGATACGGATTAATTTTTTTGAGTTTTGGATTTTTTGCGTTGCTTTTTTGATAGCTTGTTTTTTGGCAATCCAAGAAGGAAGAGCGAATAGCCCTACGAATAAAGCTACGATGGATGGTAGGAATTTATCTACAGAAAGTAAAGAGAAAAACTTATCAGTAGAACTCGAAAGAAAAAAGAAAAGGAAACAAGATGTTAAGATTGTCAAAAGAAAAATAAGAATTATTTTTAATGTCCAAACGGGGCGTTTAATAGTCTTTGGTGCAATTTCAACTAAAGCTTGACCAAAAGAGTAGAGAAGCAGTATGCCGACGAAAATGTTGTAACGTGCAATAATGGACGGTTCGATATTAAGAAACGTTGGTTTAACAATTAAAACGAGATAGAAAAGAAATGCGAAATTCTTTAGAAGACTTACGGAAGAAAATAGTATATTTCTCCCGGCGACAGTTTCTTGAAGGTGAACCAAAAGCCTGTCAAGACGATATTCTTTTTCCTGCCAAAGGCTAATCCAAAAAAGAGTGTTTCTTAAAACCCAGACGATTAGAAAAATTTCGGACGCGATAAAAAGTATTTGCATAAAGCTTAATTTAATTTGTCAATAAAAGGTATTATTTTTTGGGAAAAAATTTGCGGATTAGCATAAGGCAATTTATGAGTTTCATTCCCAATAATAATTAGTTTTGAATTTGCAATTAACTTTTGTATTTTTATGCCAATGCTTATTGGCGTGATTGTGTCGTTTTCTCCCCAAACGATAAGTGTCGGTACCTTAATTTTATCTA
Organism: Candidatus Levyibacteriota bacterium; assembly: GCA_030651475.1. Taxonomy (GTDB): domain Bacteria; phylum Patescibacteriota; class Microgenomatia; order Levybacterales; family UBA12049; genus JAUSEW01. The sequence continues at coordinate 27,089 of JAUSEW010000028.1, read as the reverse complement.
AATATGTCTCTAAATTTTCAGAAACAATATGGGTAAAAGTTTTGCGCATTTTGTTGGCTTTGTAGTAATCCCACTCTCCTATAATAGTATACACAATTTTCCTAAAAAAATCTTGGGAGCCTTGGGACATTGACTTTGGAAGAATACCAAGTACGTTTTTGCCCATCTTCGCCATTAACGCCCCGATGATTTTTCTTAAAGACAATTTTCGTTGCGTAAGCGGAGTTCCGGTTAAAATTACACCTTTTATTCCGTATTCTTTTGCGTTACAGATAGAGAGAAATTTAGCGATTATTCGTCCGCCGAAAGAATGCCCAAGAAGGATGATATTTTTCAGTTTTTTATCCTTAATAAAATCTTTAAGGAAATTTACATAGTCCATAAGATACAGTTCTTTATCTGTAAGGTTTTTTCCAAATCCCGGAAGATCCGGAGTGAAAACTTTATATTTTAAGGCTAGAATTTTTGCAAGACCATTATATTTATCTGCGTTTAGTCCCCATCCGTGCAGGATAATGATTGTTTTTTCATCTTCCATATTTAGAAGCCAAGCAGGTGTTCGGCGAACGTTACGAGATTAAATATCAAAGATCCCAGAGACAAACCGCCTATGGGGAATAGAAGAAGAAAGAAGATGATAAACATGCCGATTGAGGATAGTGAGAGATATAGAAAAGCGAGTTCTTTAGGAAGAAGAAGGGCGAAAACTTTTGATCCGTCAAGCGGGGGGATAGGAATAAGATTAAATATCGCCAGCAATAAATTTAAATGCACGACAAAACCGACAAAATATGCCAGAAAGTCGGAGAGCGTTCCGATTGAAGGATAAGAATAAACGATTTGGAAAAGAGAGAATTCCGGGAAAAATATCCTGAAAATAAGGGTACCTACGACAGCAAGGGCGATATTGGTTAGAGGTCCGGCAAGAGAAACAAGAGCGATATCTTTTTGTCCTTCCTTGAGGTTGAAAGGATCGACAGGAACAGGTTTGGCTGCGCCAAAAATAACAGGAGAGCCGGAGAGAATAAGAAGAAGCGGCAAAATAATGCTCATAATTAGGTCAATATGGTTTTTGGGATTAAGAGTTAGTCTTCCCGCAAGTCTTGCGGTTGGGTCGCCAAAACGATCCGCTACAAATCCGTGAGCAACCTCATGGAGAATAGCAGAGAAAATCAAAATCCCAAGAGTTATGACACCAAGAAGTAAAGACATATTGTAATTATTACGCTTTTCAAGTATAATTTAAAAAAGGTAATTTGTCTATGGCGCGAGTGTGTGATAATTGCAAAAAAGGAATAATGTACGGAAATAATGTTTCCCATGCGAAAAATAGGACAAAAAGGATTTTTGCTCCGAATTTGCATGTGGCAAGAATTATGGTTATGGGAATTAAGAAAAAAATGCGGCTTTGCACCAAATGCGTCCGAATGCTGAAAAGAAAACTTGCTCCTAAAGTTTCTAAAATTGTTTCCCCACAAGTAACAGCTACAGTATAAGATTTCTCCGCTTGTCTTCGACCTAAATTGTTGTCCCAAACTAATAAAATATATGGTAAAATTTATACGATAAGCATATGAGTGAATTAAGCCCACATGGGATAAAACAGGAAGGACGATTAGCTGACGCTGAAATAAGATTATCGGAGAAGGAAGTCTATAGTTTTATTTCTGCTTTCGGAAACAACGAGGCAAAAGCTCTTCTTTTTACGGCAATGAAAGATGGAAAGCCATATACCAAGAGTGCTCTTCATACTAGAATGGTAAAAATTCAAGGCGACAATCCGTCTTGGATTCAAAACAAAGGAAACGCTTTTCAGTATTGTGAAGATACACTTGTTCCAATAGGCGTTATAAAAAAAGTTGTGAATCTTGGTTTACCAACGAGAGTTGTTATTGAAAAGTATGGCAAAGAAAAAGGCGTTCCTTTTGCAGGAGCTTTGCTTGAATGGTCGTTGAATCACCCAGATGTATCCTTGTACCAAGTTTTTGGGCAAACAGCATCAAAGTATTTAAAAAAGGAGAGCAAGGAGGAGAAAAAGAGATCGGTAGAGACGCGTCTTAGAATCCTTGAAGCCCTTATCGGCAATAATAAAATATTAAGTCAATCAGAGCTAGCGAATCTTCTAAGAGAAAATCCTCATTTGGTAGCTCATCATTTAGACTCCCTTTCGGAAAGCGGTATCATTACGAAAATCTCAATGGAGGCAGGTAAACCCTATTCAAAATATAAACTTACAAATCGTTCTGTTGAGCAGCCAGAGAGCTATAGGGAATACAAGACGCTTACGGGTCAAGTTTTTGAAATCATCAGAGAGCATGGTAGATTTTTTACTGTTGATGAAGTAACACAGACGATTATTGATAAGTATAGTTATACGGGCGATAAAGAATCCCTAAAGCCCACCATAGGAGGAATTCTTTCTCATTTTGTAAGAAAAGGTTATGCAGTTCACAAAAAATTTAAACGGGGTTTTCAGTCGGAAATTTCTCCTTTGTCGGAGACACAAAAAGAAGCAATCGATTCCCTGCTTCACATCATAAATGGTTTTAGATTAGGAGAGGCAGAGATTACAAATCGCGGACGAGAGTCTGCGGATAGAATAATTTCAAATCCGGAGTTGGTATCAAGGCTTATGCAAAAAGCAAAAGATAATTCTCCTCATGGCAATAAAATCAGTAAAGACAAAACTATTTCTATTCTTATTTCTATTATAGGGGGAAGTAAAGATGGCATTACAACTACAGAGATCAGGAAGAAATATCCAAGATTGAGTCCTAGCAGGCTTCGTACATTATTATTAGAGTCTGTTAAGAAAGGACTTCTTGTCAGCGAAAGTACAAAATTTGGTAATAGATTTAAAGTAAAGTAGAGTTTGCGATATTATATTATTTGTGATATTCTCTTGACAAGGGAGATAGCAAGGTTTAGTCTAAGTCTATAATTGTATGGCAGAACCAATAGAGGAATTTTTAGAACAAGCGGCGGCCGAGAGAAAACCGTTTTCAGAACAAGAGAAAAAGAACGCAATGATTATTGCTCGTAAGGTATGGATAAAAGCAATGGAGAGAGGGAGGGAAGCAAGGGAATCGGGCATGCTTGTTTTGGAAGAACCGTTATCAAGAAAACACGTATTTATATATGATAAAGAATCCTCAAGAAGGGCAGGATTGCAGAAAATAGGTAAATCCAATATAGATTTAATGATTGCTGTAGTTGCAGAGGCTAGAGACAAAGAAGAATGTCCAATGTCTCTTGTAGGCGATGAGGCGTATTATTTTTCTCCCGATGAAGTAATTAAAGTAAGTAAAAGTATTGAGTTACCTGATGCAAAAATCTTAGATAAAATAGACAGGCATCCTGCTCAGTCAGACATATTGATGAGCAAATACCAGCGCCGTTTAAACGAGCGAAGGGTAGAGAAATTTATCCATCCAGACGAAAAAGAACTAAATCAACTTTTGGATCTTATTATTGTAGCTAAGGGACATTATGTGTCTTCTGCGTCAAAAGTAGTTCCTCGGTAGAAGTAGAGTTATATCGTAATAATACCCTCAAGAATTTCTTTAGTGGCTAGGTAGCCGTTGGCGAAGTCTTTGTAAGACATGGGTTTTTTGCCTTCGACCTGGATTAAAATTGGGCTATTAGGATATTGGGATTTTAGGTAATTAGGCAACAGCTTAACGATTTTTTCCGAATCGTTCAATACGATTTTAAACCAAACTCCAGGCCAGGGATAATAAGCCCGAACCATACGGGCAATTTTCAATTTACAATTTTTCCCGCGCGACGGGATCCCGATTCGCGGGACAATTTTCAATGAAGATAAATCAACAAAACCGTCTTTGCGGGTTAAGAGTTTGGTGAAAGTAGCTTTTGAGTGGTTTTGTTCTGATAGCTTTATCTCTCCTTTGATATATTTATTTAGATTTTGATGCAGCAGCTCTGCGCCGATTTTGAACAGCTTCTCATAAAGAGTTTGGGCATTATCGGAAGGAGAAATGGTTATCTCTTTTTGAGTAAAAATTGGGCCATGGTCAACTTTATTATCTAACTTTATAATCGTTACCCCTGTTTTTTTGTCGCCATTTAGAATTGCATTTTGTACGGGAGTCGGTCCTCGGTATTTGGGCAAAAGCGACGGGTGAATATTGATTATGCCTTTGGGAAAAAAGTTTAGAATCTCTTGCGGAATTATTAGTCCGAAGTCTGCGAGAATCGCTAGGGGCGATTTTGTATTTTGTATTTTGTATTTTGTATTTTGGTTGCTAAAATTAGAGGTAGATACGTAGGGAATTTTGTGAGATAAACAATAAGAGGGGATTCGATCAGCCTGCTTTTGTTCCGTAGTTACGACTAAAACAAGATCAAAATCTCTTTTAAGAGTTTCAATTATCGGGATAACATATTTTGAACTTCCAAAAAAAACCACTTTCATTATAATTCTATTTCCTCGAAAACGTCTTCGCCTTTTTTATTTTTTCTTGATTTGTAAAGCTTGCCTTTTTGCTCTAAAACTCTTTTTGGGAAAAGAATTCCATTCAAATGATCAGTTTCGTGCTGGATAATAGTAGCAATAAATCCTTTAAAAGTCCGTTTGTGCGAAGCTCCACGAGTGTCCATATAGGAAAGGGTAATTTGAGGCAAACGGTTTACTTCCCCCCAAATGTTAGGAAGAGAAAGACAACCCTCTAACTTTGTATTTTGTATTTTGTATTTTGTATTTTGTATAGGAGCGTTGATACTTGATACTATTTTGGGGTTGATGAAGACTAAAGTGGAAGATTTGGGTGTGGGTTTTGCAAGGAAAATCTGCAAAGACTTGTCTATCTGCGGAGCTGCTAGGCCAACTCCTTGCGGATCTTTTGCCGTCAGTAAGGTTTCTTCCATTTCCTCAATCAGTTTTAAAATATTTAAGTTTACTTCAGGAATCTGCTTTGCAGATTGAGAAAGAACCGGATTTGGAGCAGTAATAATATTTAACACGAGGCTATTATATCACAGGTTTTACTTTTTTGACATTTTCCTCAACCGCTCATTTTGCCAAAATTCATAAAGCGGAGCGGCAGTAAGCCCAAGTAAAAAGTAAAAAATAATATCCTCAATAGGAATTCCCGTAATAACTATTCCGCTTAAGTTTTGGAGCATCCACGTTTTTTCTATGTACCCTGGCGAGAAAATCATTCCGAAATAATAAAGAGGAGAAGTTACGAGCACCATTAGCATACCGGTTAATAAAGAGCTAACAAGCAGATCTTTCCGTAAGGAAAACAAAACAACATCCATGACGATAAGGGCAATAAAAGTTGATAGAGCCGAAGTTAGATTAAGTCCCCAGAATAGCGTAAGAAGGATAAAGAAAAAGAGAGTTAGTAAAGAAATGCCTCCTAAATTATGCTTAATATGTGTTCTCGCATAAAGTCTTCTTCTGAAAATTTCTTCGTATAAGACAGCAGCAATGCCACCATTAGTAAAACCCAACAGAAAATCTTCAATTCCAACTGCTGTTCCTGTAATTGTTTGAGGCCTCCACCAGTCTTTAATCCATAAAAAGTATTCACCCGGAATACCTATAATGCCGATTATCAGGCTCATAACCAACATTTCTTTTCTTAAATCTTTCCGGTGCAAATAAAGAATAATCCAGATAACAAGGAAAATGAGGTCTGCGACTATATAGACATATTTTTCCGGAATAATCATATCTTATCTTTCCCAAGCATCTATGGCTTGTTTGGCCGAAGCGTCGTTTGGCAAAAGTTTATCTAAAATATATTTCATTTGCTTAATCGCTTTGTTTTGAAGCTCAAAATCAATAACTTTTCCGTTTTTGTCAAGCGCCTTTTGATGGTAAAAAAGCCCCAGTGCATAATACGCATCTCTGTAAGCTGGCCTTAATTTTATAGTATTTTGCAAAACCTCTATGCCTTTGTCCAAATCGCCATTTTGTCCGTATAAAACTCCTAAATTGTAAGATATATTTGCATCGGTTGGGGCAAGTTTTTGGGCTTCTTTTATTGCGTCAAGCGCAGACGGAAGATATCGGCTGTCAATTTGTGCAAGGGTATAAAATATTCTGACTCTGCTTTTCCAGAAAACTACATTGTTGGGGTGGCTGGCGACAATTTGGTTGCTCGTTAATATTGCTTCTTGAGCCAAAGAAGCTGCGAGTTGGGCGGTCTGCGATGCCTGCTCGGGTTTGTTTTGGGACAAAAGCTCTGCTGCTAAAACAGCGTCATTTATAGACATCTCATCGCTGAAAACCGGTTCATCCGATCGTTTCGAAACCGCGTCGTGAAGATAAGGATAGGCTTGCTGGAAGTTGCCGGCTCTGTCAAGATTGGATCCGTAAGCATAGGAAACATCAGCCTGCCAGAATCTAAACAAATTTAGAATCATGAATGAAGAAGCAAGAATTATGAAGAGAATAAACGTCCATTGATATAAGGATATTTTGCTGACCCTTAATTCATAATTCCTAATTCTTGATTCACTTCTTGGGAAGATAAATTCTTGTTCCGGTTTGAGCATTTCTGCCAGAACAAAAACAAAGGCAGGAATCAGGAAAAGGTAAATATTGACTATAACAACAGAAAAACCGAAAAAGTTGGTAACCAGTATTGAAACGTAGCCTGCGAGAAGGGCAGTAATTAAAATTTTATTTGTGTCATGCTGAACTAGTTTCAGCATCTCCGTCTTTGAAGATTTTAGATCCTGAAATAAATTCAGGATGACAATCGTGAGGAAGTAGCCAATGATAAAAAGATAAGTGCCCAGCCCGAAAATTCCGGTTGTTGCCAGATAATTGAGGTATTCATTGTGTGCTTTATTGTAAAGAAAATTCCATTCGGAAGTAAGATTGTGGCTGGCCGGACGGTATTGGTAATAAGCGAAAGCAAAAGTTTCAACTCCTGTCCCAAATATGGGATTATGTTTCCAGATATCCAAAGCTCCTTTCCAGACAATCGATCGGATTTCCTGCGAACCGGTAATATTATTTTCCAAAGAGGGGCCAGAAGTCTTCGACCCTGAGGGGCTCAGACCCGAATGGGATACAGGAGTTGGTTTTTGAACCTGTTTAGTATTGGAAGATGAAATTCTGCTTTGAATACTAGAGAAAGTTAAGAGATTAAGTTGTCCAATAGGTGTGCCCACAAAAAATACTATAATTAAAAAAATAATTGCGCTTGGCAGTAAAAGTTTCAGAGATGTCTTTTTTACGCCTTTTTCTATTAGGAAATATAAAGCTACAAATACTAAAAGTTCTCCAACAAGTCCCAAAAATCCGGATTGGGAACGTGTATATAAAAGATCAAGGAAGAATAAAGCAAAAAGTACCAGAAACCATTTGGATTTTTTAATTGCCAAAGCCAAAGTTATCGGTATTAAAATTGCCATGTAGGCTGCCATCCAGTTGGGCTGTCCCAGAGTTGAGAAAATTCTAATTTTGGGCTGGAAATCATTGGTCCAGCAGGAAACATCGAAGTTTCCTCTGAAGATAAGACAAGTCGGATCAAAACCGAAGTGTGAAGGTAACCCCCATAAAGCAACAATAACTCCGGAAGCAAGACTTAAATACAAAGCGCGTTTTACCATTTTTGATAAAGTTAAATCGGGTCCTGTCAGAAGTTTCCCTCCCGCCAGTGCTCCTCGACGTTCGTCGAGATGCGCGCTGTCGGGAACCTTTCCGCTTCTGCCACCCGACGTTTGCATGCCTTCAAAATTACTTACAAATGCGTAGTAAAGGGAGATATAGGAAAAAATAGAGAGTAGGCCGCCGTTAAATCTTGAATAATATCCCCACAAAGAAGTATGGCTGTCAAGAGAAAAAATAGTTGAGATAATTTGGGAAAGCAGAAATAAAAGAATGGGTATGTCCAAGGGAGTTTTTTGTATGGAGATTCGTTTTTGGAGAATCATTTTCGTAGTCCAAGAAGCTAAAATGAGAATAGTTAATATAAAAGTGAGCCACATTTTATTGAATTCAAAAAGTTCCGAGGTGACGCTTGTAAATGCAAGAGGAACCAATAGGAAGAGGGCATAGAATGAATACTCGATGATTTTGTTGCAAAGCCTAAAAATTGCCATTATAGAGTTAGAATTATTTTAATGTAGCATATTGGAAAAGTTTGGGCAAGAGAGGGGCAATTTATGCGGCTGGACTTGTGTTGGTAGATGCTTGAGGCGCTTGAATAGATGCAGGAAACAAATCTAATAATTCTTTTGCTATGGCTTGATCTCGTTGTTCTGCCTCCAAAGCTGCCTTATTTTTTACCGTTTGGCTTGTTTCTTTAGCCACTTTTATGCTATTGGACATTGCTTCTTTGACGAATTTTTTATCCTCATCACTAGTGATTGGGTGGAGTGCCACAGCACGAGATAAGCTTAGTTTAGGTACGGCAACTGATAATTCAAGGTTTTCAGCGCGATCTCTAGTGTAAATATTGAGTTCCCCATTTATTTTCTTTAACCCCGCCGAATCGGTTGAGAAGTCAGAAGTCGACAGAATTACTTTTTTTGGTCCAAATCTGGTTATTGCTATATAATCAGAATCAGTCTCAGTTCTTTTTCTTCCTTCTCTAAGAATCAGCACTCGGCTACCATCTTCTCTTTGTCCCAGTTTTATAAAGAAATCTCCGTTTGTGGGGATGCTTGCTTCCATTCGATTCATCAATTGGATAAAAGAAGATTCGGTTTGTTTCTGCGCTTCTGCTACAGCTTCTGAGGAAATTGCGTTTGCTCCAGGCGATGGTGGTTGTTCTGGCATAATATAGAATTATTTTTTCATAGATTCATATATTTGTCAATAGCATACCGCTATTGGAAAAGTTTGGGCAAGGTGATATGATGAAACTAATTTTCAATTTGAAATTTAAAATTTGCAATGAAATCTAAATGTTTAAAAATTTAACTTTGAAAATTCAATGAAAATTAAAAATTGAAAATTTAAAATTATATGTTCGATAAGTTATTTAGTTTGTTCAGCCATGACATCGGTATTGATTTGGGGACTGCGAATAGTCTTGTTTGGGTGAAGGGAAAGGGGATTGTCATAAGAGAGCCTTCGGTGGTGGCAATGCACAAAAAAACCAAAAAAATTATTGCTATCGGAACCGAAGCCAAAAAAATGGTTGGGAAAACTCCAGCGTCAATAATAACCGTAAGACCTTTAAGAGGCGGAGTTATTTCGGATTTTGACGCTACAACCGCTATGATTTCTCATTATATTCAGAAAGTTCATGAGTTTGGAGGTGTAGTTCCCGTAGCTTGGTCAAGGCCGAAAGTGGTTATCGGCATTCCTTCTTCTGTTACGGAAGTTGAGCGCCGGGCAGTTTGGGAAGCAGCGCTTTCTGCCGGAGCCAGAGAAGCATTCCTTATAGAAGAGCCAATGGCAGCGGCAATCGGAGAAAATGTTTCAGTTTTCCAGTCAAAAGGAGTAATGGTGGTTGATATCGGCGGAGGAACATCGGAAATCGCAATTATTTCTTTGGGCGGAATTGTTGTGAGCAAAACGCTTAAAATCGCCGGAGACGATATGGACAATGCGCTAATTCATTACATAAGATTAAGACACGGTTTGGTTTTGGGAGAGAGAACAGCAGAGGATTTAAAAATTACAATAGGAAGCGCATTCGAACGAAGCCTCAAAACAAAAATTCCAAGCTTAAAAATTAATGCCTCCAATCCAGAACAAGGTCTAGAAGCAAAAGAAGAAAAAGCAAGCCCAAGGAACAGAATGGCAGTTGTTAGAGGACGAGACATAGAAACAGGATTGCCAAAAAGTTTGAGAATTACAGAAGTAGAAGTCAGAGAAGCGTTAGCGCCTGTTTTCTCCGAAATAATAGAAGCAATTGCGGATACATTGCAGGAAGCGCCTCCCGAATTAACAAGTGATATTTTGGAGCACGGGATATTACTAACAGGAGGAGGAGCGCTTCTGTCGGGAATAGATCACTTGATCGTAGAAAGAACACGCATTCCGGTTATTATAGCCAATGATCCGCTGACATCTGTAATTCGGGGAATTGGGAAAGTTTTGGAAAACGACTCTTTGCTCCAGCGCGTCAAAGTCGTCGGGGGACTAAAATAGTTTTACCTCTTGACTTTTATTTATCCTTTATCTACAATCCAACCAGCTATTATGGTGGAAAGAATAGAGGCTCTAGAAAGAGTATTGGAGCAACGTAGGGTATCTGATAAGGAGGCCTATGTTTCTAAACTAGCAGGAGATGTGTTGCCAACATTGTGGGATGAAACGTTAAATTTCCTGAAAAGATTTCGTCAAAGAAGTGATTTAAGAATAAATCTTGGAGGCTGGGACGGGATAAAGATTTCCAATCAAATCGGATATAAAGGCGAAGAGATAATTTTAGAGATAACTCATTGTGTACAGCAAGCAGAAAAAAATAGGGCTGAAGAATATATGATTTTTAGGATAGAACATAAGGAGCTAGTCGGTATAAGGCTTTTTAAGGTTGGCAAAGATAAACACTTTGTTATTGACGATAAGGTACGTAAAGGACGCGGATTACCTCCCGTAAATCCACAAGACATAATTGACCTATCAGAAATAATTCCTACTTTAGGGAAAAGATGCCTATAGGAGCCTTCGGTGCTTGTAAGATAGAGGCAGAGCTACTGCAATTTGGTATTTGGTTGGTGTTTGGGCTGACAACTAAAAACTGCGATCGCCTAAAAAAGTTGTCCAGTTAATTCCTCTTGTAACCCAAAAGCAGAACTATTACAATTGTTTCATGCAGAGGAAAGAGAATTTTTTGCCTGTTTTTCTTCTTGTTTTTGTTCTTTCGGCTGGAATTTTAGGACTGTCAATATTAGGGAAAACACGCGGAATAGAAGGGTTTTTGCAAAGGATTTCTTATTCCATAGAAGGAAGCATATCTAATCTTTTTCAAAATCTTCCCTTAATTTCCCAAAACCAAAACATCAAGAAACTTAAGGCAGAGAATCTGCTTTTGGCTTCAAAAATAATGGATAGGCAAAAACTGGAAAGAGAAAATCAGGCTTTATTGGATCAATTCCAAACAGCCAAACCCAAAAGTTACATACTTTTGCCTGCCAAAATTTTGGGGATGCTCAATTTTATCCCGAATATCTCAAACCCTTCATCTTTGATTCTGGATAAAGGAGAAACCGATGGAATTAAGGTCGGAGATGCGGTTATTTTCAAAAATAATTTGGTTGGAAAAGTTACAAAAGTGACTGCTTATTTATCCAAAGTTGATGTTGTCAATAATTCCTCTTCTTCTTTTACAGCCAAAACAGAAAAAGGAGCTTTGGGGCTTATCAAAGGCTTGGGAGACTTAATGATTTTGGACAATGTTTTGATGTCGGATGCTCTCTCAAAAGATGATATTGTAGCAACAATGCCAAACCAAAATATAGATGGCGTGGGAGCGCCAACGGATATTATTGTTGGGAAGATAATCTCCATAGACAAAAATCCAAGCGCTGTTTTCCAAAGAGCAGAAGTAAAAAGCTTATTGGATTTCCCGCGCCTTTCTACGGTTTTTATCGTTACGGGAATTAAATAAATGAAGTTTTTTCTAGCGTTTGTTTTCTTAATTGCCATTCTTTCCTTGTTCGTAGCAAGCTGGCCTATTGTTTTGGTTCTCGTTATCTTTTTGGCTTTTGACAGAAAAACCTGGATTTTCTTTCTGGCATTTTTCGGAGGTATTATTTTGGATTTAATGTTATTTAGATTGCTTGGCGCAACCTCTGTATTTTTGGCAACTTTTATATTTTTAATATTCCTATACGAAAAGAAGTTTGAGATCTATACTTTGCCATTCGTTTTGACAGTATCTTTTATCGGAAGCGCCTTATATCTTGTAATTTTTGGCTATAATTATGTTTTTCAGCAGGCATTAGCAAGCTCGTTAATCGCGGTTTTGCTTTTCGCTCTTGCCAAGAATCTTCAGCAGAAAAAAGTATGATAAAAATAGGCGCTGTTTTTGGGGAAAATATAAAAACAGAAAAATTAAGCAAAAGAACTCATTCCTACGGTAAAAACTACGCGATACGCAGTTTTCTTCTTCCATCAATACTATTTCTTGCGATTGGCATACTTATTATAAGACTTTTTTTCCTCCAAATAAGCTTTGGCGCTTATTATAGGCATCTTTCCGACAATAACAGAATAAAGACTGTGGTTATCCATGCGCCAAGAGGAATTATCTTCGACAGAAACGGGAGCCCTTTGGTTTTTAATGTTCCGGGATTTAGGGAGGTACCAGACGGTACTTCCTCAACTAATGAAAAAACAAAACTTCTTACTCAAGAGCAAGCTTTAACGTTTCTGGCGCAGGGCAGAAAAGATCTTGAAATAGACTCTTTGCGGTCGTATCCATACAAGGATGCTTTTGCTCATGTTCTAGGATACATCGGGCAGATTTCCAAAGATGAATTGCAAAGTAATGAATTTTCAAATTATCGGGGCGGAGATTTGATAGGCAAGATAGGAATTGAAAAATCTTATGAAAGCAAACTGAAGGGAATTGACGGAAAACAATTAGTTGAAGTGGATAGTTTAGGGAATGCCATAAGAACGCTTGGACAAACAGATCCGATACCCGGGGAAAATATAACTCTTACCCTTAATCTTAATTTGCAGAAAGCAGTATCCGATGCGATGAAAGATGTCAAGAAAGGCGCTGCTATAGTCTCAATGCCTAACGGAGAAATTCTTGCACTTGTCTCCAAACCTTCTTTTGATCCTAATTTGTTCACTTTTGGCAAGGATTACAAAATCGCATCAGAATCAGGAATTTATAGCAGTATTTCGCAAATTTTGACGGATTCGGAAAATCAGCCGCTTATTAATCGGACAATTTCCGAGGTCTATCCGCCCGGTTCCACATTCAAACTAATTACCGCGGCAGCAGGACTTGAAGACAAAATTATCGATGAAAATTTTGAAATTACGGATACAGGAATTGTGTGGCTGGGAAATTTTTCTTTCTCAAACTGGTATTTTACCCAATACGGAAAGACAGACGGGCAGGTAAATGTAGTAAAAGGACTTCAGCGTTCAAATGACATATTTTTCTATAAACTCGCGGAGAAAGTCGGCGTTGACAAACTTTCGGAAATGGCAATGAAATTCGGGCTTGGACAAAAACTCGGCATAGATATATCTCCTGAAGAAGCAGGTACGGTTCCCACTCCTTTGTGGAAGGAAAAAGTAATTGGAGAGGGATGGTATTTGGGAGACACGTATCATTATGGAATAGGACAAGGATACCTTTTAACTACTCCACTTCAGGTAAATTATTGGACTCAAATAATTGCCAATGGGGGAACTGGATATAGACCACACCTTCTTGTAAATCCTAAATCCGAAATCCTAAATCCTAAATTCCTTTCAGAAAAAACCATTTCTTTGATAAAGCAGGGGATGATTGAAAGCTGTAGTGCTGGCGGGGTTGCGTGGCCGTTTTTCGAATTAAAAGTACCCGCCTTCGCCAAGGCTTCGGCGGGCAAAGAAAGTGAAAAGTTAAAAGTTGCGTGCAAGACGGGAACAGCGCAGCATGGAACAGGTGATACGTGGCCGCATGCTTGGATAACCCTTTTCGCTCCGGCTGACAATCCTCAAATTATAGTAACTGTTCTATCGGAAAGCAGCGGAGAAGGTTCAAATGTCGCCGCGCCAATCGCCAAAAAGATTTTGGAAGAATGGTTCTCCCGCTAACTTATAGTTTTGCTACTTGACAAAAAGTTTTTTTTTGATAAGCTTATAGGCAATTAAACGTTATGAAAGAATCTGAATTGCAAAATAAAGACGTAAAACATCCTGGTCTTGCGTCTAAAATAAGAAATTATCAAGTTGTAACTACAAGTATCCCTCAGGGCAGTTTACGTCTTTATTTGGATGCAGGGTTAGCAACTGGTTTTAAAGTTGAAGAAATTGCCGATGCGGGAAAGAAGATTCCTGTTCTTGTTAATCAACCTAGATTTTCTTATCCATATAGAAAGGAAGATTTGGAGAGGATGGAGCCAAGACCAGAAGTACAACATGAAGAAGTGAAAAAAGGTTACATAGCAGTAGCTATTGAGAAGCCAGAAGACAGTAAAAGGGGTCATAATCCTTTTTGGGAAGCTTTAGAGACGCTTAAGCAAAATAAAGTCGCCCAATCTTTAAAAGTTACAGTCAACTCATAAATTCATCCGCACCATTATTTTCTCTCCAGAATATCTTCAATTGGCATTGTTGACATTTCCCCTTGACAACTAATAACTGCGATCGCCATAATTAGTTGTCCAAGTAATTAATTATTGGGAGAAGGAAAAGGAGTATGAGTAGAAAAAGAGAAGGAGCGGTAATTGCAGGATTGACAAAAGCGTTACTTTTAACACTTGGTACAGGCGTTGTTATAGGAACAGCGCTTGTTTTTCCCGGGATTGGGCTTTTGTACAAAGAGTTTAAAAAGCAGCAATGGGAAGATGCTAAGAAAAGGGGAGCGTTAAGATCAACGATTAAAAGATTGGAAAAGCAAAAACTAATTTCATGGAAGGAAAAAGATGGGGAAGTGCAGTTGACACTCGAAGAAAAAGGCAGAAAAAGAATACTTCAATATAAAATGGACACGTTAACTCTTAAAAATACAGGTAAATGGGATGGATTTTGGAGAGTTGTAATTTTTGACATACCCGAAGACAGCCGTAATGCCCGCGAGTTTCTTAGAGAGAAATTAAAGGATTTAGGTTTCAAGCAGCTGCAAAAAAGCGTATTCGTAATCCGTTTGGAATGCAAAGACGAGATAGATTTTCTGCGCCACTCTCTAGAAATTTCTCCATACGTGTCTTACATTTTGGCAAAAGACGTATCTTCGTTAGAAAAACAGTTGTAGATTTTTGAGTAATTCAGTGTGACAATTTTTTTAAGCGATCGCCTGAAAAAGTTGTCAAGGAAATTTGGAATTTTAGAAGATTTGGGAGAGTGCTTTGGGAGATAGTTTATGGAGGAGAGGAATTATTGGTTGCCTTTTTCGGTTTTTCCGGGAATAGGACCGGCGAAGTTTAAGCTTCTGCTTAAACATTTTGGCAGTGCAAAAAGCGCATGGGAAGCTACTAAGTTTGATTTGGCGAAGCTTTTGGGAGAAAAACTAACGGAAAAACTTGCAGATTTTCGCAGTAAGTTTTCGATTGCACAATATTCAAACGATCTTAAAAAGAAAAATGTTTGGTTTTTGATTTTGACAGATAAAGATTATCCTCAAGATTTGCTTAAAATAAATAATCCTCCTTTTGTTCTCTATGGAAAAGGCAACCCTTCGTTGCTTTGCTCCTCATGGCCTTCGGTAGCAGTCGTAGGCGCCCGAAGGACTACGCAATATGGCAGGGAAGTGACAAAACTTTTAACAACGGATTTGGTTTTGAGCGGATTTACAATAGTTTCGGGTCTGGCGATGGGAGTTGATGCGGTTTCCCATCAAGCTGCGGTTGATAATAATGGTCGGACAATTGCGGTACTAGGATGCGGAGTTGACTGCTGTACTCCTTCTGAAAATAGAAAACTTTACAATAGTATTTTGCAGGGGCAGGGAGTTATAATTTCTGAATTGCCATTGGGAGAGCCTCCGTCCAGAGGCTCGTTTCCTGCGAGAAATAGGATTATCGCCGGACTTTCTCTGGGAGTTTTGGTAACAGAAGGAGCAGAGGATAGCGGCAGTTTAATTACCGCGGAATTTGCCAGAAAATTTAACAGAAAAATTTTCGCAGTTCCCGGACCAATTACTTCAAGTATGTCAAAAGGACCATACTCGCTCATCAAAAAGGGAGCTAAGTTAGTAGTTTCAGTGTCCGATATTCTCAATGAGCTCAAATTTCCAATTTCCAATTCTCAATTTTCAAATAAATCCAAGAATACGAAATTTAAAACAGCGGTAAAAGAAGAGCAGGTAATTTTAGATTTACTTCAAAATGAGGCGGTGCATTTTGATGAAATCGTAAGGCGCTTACAGCTTGATTCGGCAAAAGTCGGCAGCCTTTTATCAATGATGGAAATAAAAGGCTTAATCAAAAGCCTGGATGGGGGAGCTTATGCTACTTGTGAAGCTTGAGATTGAATCTCTCGATATCTTTTTGCAATAAAACTTTTTAATTTTTTTGCTTTGTCTAATGGGTAGAACCAGGTAGATTTTGTTGTGTATTTAAATACCGGCACAAGGCAACCTTTTAATAAATCTGCAAGCTTTACTTTTGAGAAGCCGGAAGGCCTAAAACCAAGAACTTCGGACGCTAGCTTCTCAAGGCTTCCGTATTTATTTTTCTTCAAAAGAGCTTTTATGGTTGGAATAATATCCGTTATTCCGCACATTTGCTTAATTGGATTCTCCTTGAACTTCTGCAAATTTGGATCATTTTCCAAAGCCTTGATGATTCTTTTTGCGTGTCCGGGGAAAACCACATACAATATTTGCTTATATTTAAATTTTACTTTACGTTTTGTGTCGCAAGATCTTATTGGAATGCCTTTTGTTTTTACTTTTTCCGCAAAATCTTTTATGGATTTAACTGAAGGATAAAATCCCTCCTCTCTTAAAGCGGTGGAGAGACTTATTAATATTCTTTCTTTGTCGTGTCTATGGCGATTGACGAATCCAACGAGGGATCCCGTGGTGTAGCTATCGAGAATTGTCTGGAGTTTTTTGTTATCTTTTTCGCTTTTTACTTTTTTTGCAAAATCTCTATAACGGGCGATAGCTAAAGGAATGGTTATTTCCCAACCTCTCAAGACTCGTCTTGCATAACTGACTTTATGCGTTGAAATTTTCAATCGTTTGGCAATTTCCTTTGGGTCGGTAATCCCTGTTCGTCGTACAAATTCGCTTATTTTCCAGCTCAATCCTCTTCGGGACCAAGATATCTTTTCCCTAGATTTTCGTGGCAATGGCTTACTAAGCTCGAGGTTCTCAAAAGGATATTGCTGTTTTCGGATTTCCGAAGACTTCTCATAAGCTTCTCGCAGGACTTTTTTGTTTATTTGTCTGATTGCTTCTCTGGATACGGGGCGCCTTCTGCCAGTTATCTTAGTCATTTTTCCCAGATCGTCCAGAACTGGTTCACCCAAGTTGTAGACAAATGTGATATTCTGGTCTCTTTCGCTTGCGGATAGTCTTTGAAAAACGCCATCTCCTACTGCTCTTTCTATGAACTCAACAGTCTTTTGATGACAAAGCGGTAAACGTTCCTTATTCATGTCCGAAAGAGTTTATCATAGAGTAGCTTATAGTGCAAGTCTACTTGACATCCCTTGTATAATGTTGTGACAATGTAAGGCATTGGACTATGAAAACATTGGTAATAGTAGAATCTCCAACAAAAGCTAGAACCATTGGAAAGTTTTTGGGGAAGGATTTTGAAATTATCGCTTCAATGGGGCACATTATGGACTTGCCCAAAAGCAAAATCGGTATAGATTTTGAAAATAATTTCCAACCTCAATACGAGTTGGTTGCGGATAAGGGGAAAATTATCGGAGAATTAAAAACTGCTGCCAAAACCGCGGATACTATTATATTAGCAACTGATCCGGATAGAGAAGGAGAAGCAATCGCTTCGCATATCGCCGATATGCTCCGCTCAAATTCAAAACTGCAAAGAATTGTTTTTCATGAAATTACCAAAGAAGCGATTGAGGAAGCTTTTAAAAATCCGCGGGATATAGATGTTAATTTAGTTGATGCGCAGACAGCCAGAAGGGTTTTGGATAGGCTGGTTGGTTACAAACTTTCTCCGCTTCTTTGGCGGAAAGTAAGAAGGGGATTGTCTGCAGGAAGAGTTCAGTCTGTTGCTTTACGTTTAATAGTTGAGAGAGAAAGAGAGATTGGGAAATTTGGAAAAGAAAAGTATTGGACAATTGCTGTTTTCTTGGTTCGCTCCACAGAGTTTGAGTTAATTGAGATTAATGGGGTAAAAATTGAGGCGCAAAAGACTTTTAATCTTTATGATGGGGAATATTCAGTTACGAAGACTTCGATTATAACTGAAGCTCAAGCGTTGGAAATAAAAAATGATTTGGGGAAACAGCAATTTACAGTTTCGGACGTTTTGCAGAAAGAAACGAAACGAAGTCCTGCTCCTCCATTTACGACCTCTACTCTTCAGCAGGAAGCAAGCCGCAGGTTTGGATTTTCCGGAAAGAGAACCATGGGGCTGGCGCAGAAATTATACGAGGAAGGATTTATCACTTATCATAGAACCGACTCTTTCAATCTGTCTACTGCTTCGGTTTCGGGGATGAGAAATTTTATAGGAAAAGAATATGGCGATAAATATCTGCCTGAAAGTCCGCGATTTTATAAAACAAAACAAAAACTTGCTCAAGAAGCGCACGAGGCGATAAGACCAACAAAATTTACAGAATTAGCGAAAATAAAGCCTGAAATATCAGCTTTTGGCAATGACCATTTTAGATTATATGAATTGATTTGGAAAAGGGCAATTGCCTGTCAGATGGCAGATGCGGCGATAGAATCGACAACTGTTTTGGTAAATACGCTTAATAATTATCGTTTGAAAGCCAATGGTTCGGTTTTGGTATTTGATGGATTTCTCAAAGTTCATTCGCAAGTATTAAACGATAATATCTTACCTAAATTTATTGCCAATGAAAAACTTGATTTTGTGTCTTCGGAAATGGCTGAGCATGAAACTTTGCCCCCTCCTCGCTATAATGACGCATCTTTGATAAAAACTTTGGAAGAAAAGGGGATTGGGAGGCCGTCCACTTATGCGACAATAGTTTCCACGATAGAAACCAGGCGCTATATAGAAAGAATTGAAGGAAGATTCACTCCGACCAATGTTGGTATTGCGGTGAACGATTTTTTGGTGAAGAATTTTTCGGATATAGACGATATTCCTTTTACGGCTTCAATGGAGGAAGGTTTGGACGAAATTGCCAAAGGAGAAAAAAAATGGGTGCCGATAATTAGAGATTTTTATACGCCGTTTGAGAAAAAATTGGAAGAAGTAAAAGACGCGGATAGAGTAAAAATTGCAGTTGAAGAAACCAATGAAAAATGTCCGGAGTGCGGAGCGCCATTGGTAATCCGTATTGGAAGATTTGGTAAATTTATCTCCTGTTCAGAATTTCCTAAATGTAAATTTACCAAATCTTTCGTCGAAACAACGGATTTATTATGTCCGAAAGATGGAAAACAAATTGTGATCAAGAGAACCAAAAGAGGCCGCCGTTTCTATGGTTGCAGTAATTACCCCAAATGCGACTTCGCCGCTTGGAAGGTTGAAGATATTAAAAAAGTTTCAGCGCCGCGACTATCAGTAGAAGAAGCAAAATAACTTGAGTTACTATGCC
This sequence comes from Candidatus Levyibacteriota bacterium, assembly GCA_030651475.1. Classification (GTDB taxonomy): domain Bacteria; phylum Patescibacteriota; class Microgenomatia; order Levybacterales; family UBA12049; genus JAUSEW01. The sequence continues at coordinate 7,753 of JAUSEW010000028.1, read as the reverse complement.
CCAAGGTGCGTCAAGACTACTATCGAAAAGCTTTTGAAATTTATATGTCCACCTAAACAGCGGGAAATTAATATCAAATAAACGATACGGAACCATAAGCCAATCAAGGCTTTGGGAAACTAAAATTATAAGAAAAGCATAGGAAAGATCAGTCTTCGGAAAAAGAAAAATAACCAACAAATACGAAAGCGCAAAACCTAGAATAAGGTCGAAAAAGGACTCTACGATAACCCTTTCCTTGCCCTTTTTTGCAATATTTGTTGCCGTGTCCCAGTGAGGCAGAGCATCAGCTGCTATATGAGAGGCGATAGCTATTGGAACGGCCAGAGCCGGATTTCCAATCTTGGCGGCAATAATAGTTCCAATAATTGCATGTCCTGTCGCAGTCATAGTTCGAATTCCTCACTATGGCCTGAGCTTATCGAACGGCCATAGAAATATATATTATCATTTAACTTGCCCCTTGACAATGTTTTTAAAGTGGTTGACAATAAATATATGAGCAAAAGACTTTATGTCTTCCTGTCCCTTGCTTTAACATCTTTACTTATTTTAGTTTCTGTCGGAAAAGCTAATGCTAATCACCAAGCGCAAGTTTTGGGAGATTCAACCACAAGCGCTGATCTCTCAATTCCTCCAACTACCGAAGGTCCGGGTCTAATTTTGCCGGACAGCCCTTTATTCTTCTTAGATCAGCTCAAGCAGAATTTCCGTTTGCTTCTCGCATTTACCCCTGAAACCAGAGCAAAAATATATAAAGATATTGCAGGAGAAAGAATAGCAGAGCTTAGATTTATGCTGGCCAAAAATAATCTAAATGCAGCAAAAGTCGCTCTGGATGGAGTCGCATCTAATTTGAAAAACGCATCAGCGCAAGTTAGTCAGGCAAAACTAACAGGACGAAATGTTGATACTCTTGCCAAAACGATAAATGATGACATAAAAGCAAAACAGGAAACTTTGGATATTTTGGAAAATCAGGCAACAGGAGAAGTAAAATCACAGGTTACTTCGGCCCAAGAATCTCTTCTGAAAGCAAAAGCTGAAGTTGAAGATTCATTGCAGGAGCAGGAGCTTAAAAATGAAATCAAAAGTGATCTAATAAGAAAAGCGGAAAGGAAAGTAGATAACGCATCTGATTCTGCCCGTGAACTTCAGCGAGATCTTGATGAATTGAACAAGGAAGTTGGTGAGGCGTCGAAAAATTCTCTTAATGCTCGGGAAAAAGCGATTAAAAAAGCAATAGAAGAAAAAAATGAAGCTTTGAAAAAAGTAGAAGAAAAATTGCTGGAGGCGGAACAGAAAAAACAAGGAAAACTTTTGGAAGTGCAGGGAAAAGTTTCAGAGCAGGCAAAAGAAGCCATTAAGAAAGCCCAGGAAGCTGCTATCGGTTTCCGGCAAGCAGTGCAAAACGTTACTCAAATTCAAAGCGGATCGCAAGGAAATTCGTCGCAAGGATCGAACACTTCCGGTTCATCCAATTCTAATTCGGGTAAATCCGGAGGAGAATCAAACAGCGGAAAAAGCGGCAAAGACTAAACCCCAACAGCAAAATATTATATAATACCCTCATGTTGAAATTAAAAGCCAAGGAATTAAGAACCACAATTCCTTCGGAAAGGCAGCTAAAGAAAATTAAGAAAAATCCAATTTATATTATCCTGGACAATGTTTTGGATACTTATAATGTGGGCGCAATTTTCCGATTGGCAGATGCTGTGGCAGCAGAAAAAGTTATTCTTTGCGGGGAAACAGAAACTCCTCCTCATACCAGAATTAAAAAAGCATCAATCAATACGACCGAATGGGTGGCATGGCAATACGCTCCTTCCGCGAAGGAAGCGATTGCCAAATTAAAAATTAAAAATGAAAAATTAAAAATTATTGCTATTGAACAAGACGAAAAAAGTGTTCCTTGCGATAAGGCAGATTATGGTTTTCCAATTGCTTTGGTAGTCGGGCATGAAACGCACGGTGTTTCCAAAGAAGTTCTGGAAATGTCTGACCAAATCGTCGAAATTCCGATGTGGGGGGTAAATAAGAGTTTGAATGTAATGGTAAGTTTGGGAATTGTACTCTTTAAAGCGATGGAAGGCAAGCATTAGAAAGAATTCAAATCCTAACTTCTAGCACTACAGGCTTTTTATGGTATAATACTTCGATTATGGAAAGAGTAAGAGCAACGCCAGAGTCATACGCTAGGAAAATAGAATTTATAGAAACAGCTATGGCAGAGGGAGCCCACAATAACCCGTCCCCTAAAAGTAAAAAAATAACCAGAGACGGATGGGATAGGGAATTAGACATAGGTCTTTTATATAATGTTGGTCCTGAAACAACGGCAGGCTCCATAGGATTTCTATATGGCTTAACCAGGGAGCGAATTGGGAAAATCAGTAGGCAATTTATAATTGATTTGCATAGCAATTGTTCGCTAGAAACCCAAGATAAATTTCCATTAAGGAGAATATCCTTTGATAAGCCTTTATTGCAAGTTTCAAGAGAAAAGCGATCTTTATCTCGTGGCGGAATAAGCCTTAGAATAAAACAGGAAATAGAGAGCGGAGTGAACGATCTAGCCACGATAGCGCAGAATTTGGGGTTATCGGAAAGAGAAATTAGCATGCACGGGAGAGTCTTAAGGGGGTGGGGAATAATCTTGCCTAGGAAAACTGTTTCTGTAAGAGAAATTAGAGAAATGATTAGACAAGAAGGTGATGACAAAAAACTTCAGGAGTTACTGGACAGTTTTTCTCCCATTCAGATTAGGGGTTCTATTGAAAGGGAAAGAAATATAGAGCAGTCTACGTTCGTATTTCTTGGCAAATTCTTATTTAAGCTAGGATTTTCTTTTCAAAATGCTCAATTCATGGCGAAAGTATTAAAATCTATCGGTATACCAATTAGAATTGTGGAAACTGGCTACTCTATAAAACATGGAGGAAGAGAATATCCTCAAAGGTTCTATGTTTTTTATGCAAAACACAAGCAAAGGATAACAGATGCAGTAAAAGTGATGGAAGCAATGAGCGAAATGGGTGGAGTTAAAAGATTAAGAAAAACTAAAACGGAATTGGTTTGCGGAGAAGTAGGGGAAACAATGTCTTTTCCTAGTACTTTTGAATTGCGGCACCGTAAAAACTTTGAGAGTGTTGGCAATCTTATTCTTGAAACTACAGGTATATACGTAGAGGGCAGGCGTCAGCGTCGGATTTTGGATTTTTTATCATCGAATTGCTCAATTCCAGTCTTTAGGTATATGGGATCCTATTTTTTCCCTTCAAGCAAAAAGGAAGAGTTCAGGGCATTCATAAAAAAAAGATATATGGAGATTGTTTCTGCAAAAGCTTAAATGGGATTCTATTTCCGGGAATTGTTTTATTTAAAATTGCAGAAAAACTGGTTTGACAAGCATTTTATAAACTGATACGCTAATTACGAGTTAAGATTTAGAATGAAAAAATTATTAATATTATTAATTCCTTTTCTTGCAATCCTAGCAGATGTTTCTATTGTTCATGCACAGACTCCTCTTGTTTCACCAGGTAATACAAACACCACAACTGTCATAAGTGATTACGCAAAAGATGTTAAGGACGGTGAAAAAGGAACAGCAAATGATGTTGAAGCGCAAAACAACCAAAAAGACGTTAAGGATAATGAAAATATTGAAGGCAAGGAGGAAACAGAAGCGGTAGAACCAGTCGAAAAAGTAGAGCCGGAAGAGGCAGTTGAGCCACAGGAGGCAGTTGAAAGTGAAGGAGATAAAAGCGGAGGCGATACAAGTTCTGAAGGGTCAAGTCAAAAATCAGATGAGAAGCAATCTGATACGAATAATGCTAACGAAACGCAGAGTGGTGTAGATGTACCACAGGGACAAACAACAACAAGCGGAGAGAATAAATCAGAAAGTAATAAATAAAACATGGAAGAAAATAAATCAGCTACTCAACCTATTCAAAATTCACCAGAAATCCCAAATAATGCCACAGTACCACCTACCGGCTTTTCTAAAACAAGACTGTATATACTTGGTGGTCTTGGTGTCCTTATTCTCATATTGATCGGCTACCTTGTCACCCAAAAGTCTCGCTCAACTACTCAAACCCAGCAGGTTATTGCTCAACCGGCAGTACAGCCAAAACCTACTCTTCCACGCAGTAAAGCACCTGGTATTATTATAAGTGTTGTTACTGCCAAGGGTATAGATCTAAAAACAGGGGAAGCAATTAAGCCTACAGCTACATTTTTAACCACAGATAAGAACATCTATGCTGTGACTACGCTTCAGAACGCAAAAGTGGGAACACGAATTGAGTATGTGAGATACTTAAACAATAAATTTCTTGACAATAGAAGCATAAAAATTACAAAATCTAATACCAATAACACAAGTTTTGTCTGGACTCTCAAAAATTCAACATCTATTCGTCCTGTTGGGCAATATAAAGTGAAAGTCTATACCAATGGTATCTTTGAAAAAGAAATCTCCTATCAAGTTCAATAAAAAGTCCTATTACTCTTTCAGATTGTAGAAATCCCGATGTGGGGAGTAAATAAAAGTTTAAACGTAATGGCTTCATTGGGAATTATACTGTTTAAAGTTATGGAAGAATGCCGAAGGCCCTGAGCGTAGTCGATTGTTTTTGCAATACCTTCTCGTAAATGATAGAATCTTGCTGCTATGAGAGCAGAAGCATCACAATCAAGTTGGTGGGATAAAATTCCTGATCATGGACACCCCTTTACTACGCCGGAAATGTTTGCTACATCTCTTCGTCAATTATCTCAAAGGGAATTGGAAGATTATATTTTGTTTAGAGTAAGTACTCCGGAAGAAAATTCAAGGCCTTCAATAGATATTTTGCATGATGAAACTCCTACGCAGTTTTTAATTGCGGCAGCCAACTCGGATCGAGTACTTGGGGAGAGAATTACGCAAGCAACATCAGGACTCTTTAATAAATTTGTTATAAAAAACAAGAATGGTAAGATATTTTCTGCTGATGACAGAAACGTGATGAGTCAACTTAGTTGGTTGGTAACTTTTGGATTGTCTAAGCTGGAAGGCAATGAAAACGATCTACTGAAGATGAAAGATTCGATAAATTATTTAGCAGATATTCACAGGTTTCACTATCTTAATTCAATTAGTGATGAGTTTGACCAAGGTACAGCGAGAGCGCTTCTGTATGCACAATTTAGTTTGGCAAAGGAAGGGGATTCGCATGATAGATGGCTAGATATCTGGAAAGAGGCTACTACCGCTGAAGGTGATGCGAAATATGTTAAATCTCAATTGGGATTTGCGGGTTTAGTAAAAGTGGCACCAAGCATAGCGGTCACGCAAATTGGGGAACTTGCGGACAGAATAACTTCAGGAGGACAAATGGATAGTGCGGATTTTAATATGTTATTTCATGAGTCATCCTTAAAGTTATTACGTATATTTAATAATAATATTGTAAGATTGAAAGAGGCATTGGCGCAGATAAACCCGATATATGCAGAAAGGGTTATTTCTTATTTAGAAAAGTATAAATAGGGACGGTCTTTCCCTGGGAATTGTTTTGTACGAAGTGATGGGTAAGACTTCTAACGTTTTATAGTTTTGCTCTCTTGACAAAAGCTTTTTTTTGATAAGATTAACAACAGTTAAACTATGGAAACTAATCAATCATTAGCAGAGGGAGAGAAAAGATTACCTGAAGCCTTTTCTAAATTAAAAAGTAAAATACAGAAATATCTATCTAAACGGCCGCATCAGCGGCAGAGTTCCACGGCTTTAGCCGTGGGTATCTACTAAGTAGTGCATTAGAATGTGACAACTTTTTTAAGCGATCGCCTAAATTAGTTGTCAAAAATAATAAATCAATAATCGTCGAAATTCCGATGTGGGGAGTGAATAAATCACTCAATGTGATGGTAAGTTTGGGAATTGTTTTGTATAAAGCGATGAAAAGAATAACAAGTTGACAGAGGTTCGGGTTTTTATTAGAGTTAGGATGTGGATACTTTTCCTACCCAAGATACAGCCCAACAAGTTCCCGTTCAGCAAGTTTCTCTTGAGCCGGAAGCGCTTAATATTTCCTCCGATCAACAGCAACCGCCTCAAGAAAAGAGATCCTTAAGGCGATTTTTAAATATAAGCACTTGGATTATCCTTTTTGCTTTTTTGCCGATTACAGTTCTTATTTTCTTATCCCAAGATAGCGTGCCGGGAGATTTATTTTATCCGGTTAAACGAGGTTTGGAAAATGTAGTTTTGGCTGCTGCATCCGTGAACCCTGCAACAAGAGTAGCTTTTAGGACAAACTTAACGGAAACTAGATTTAAAGAAGCCCAGAGTTTGGTTTTATCTAAATCTAACGCAAGCGGTTTGTCGACTTTTGTTGACGAAGTGCAAGGAGCGCAGCTCGAAGTGACAAATCTGACAAGCGATACCGAAAGAAAAACCGCAGAAGAAAAACTTATAAGTAAAATTGACGAATATCAAAATGGCTTATCTACTCTTCAGGCTAAAACAGAACAAAATGTGATTAGCTACCAATTTCAGGAAACAGTGCTAACCCCAACGCCAATTCCTCCTTCCCCAACGCCAACTGCAATACCAAGTCCAACACCCCGAATTGTTAGCAGTCAGTCTTTCCCGCAACCTTCATCAACGCCAATCCCAACAATAACAATTGTGCCTACAGTAGTGCCCATTACGCAAGCTACTCCATCAGAATCTACCCAAGTTTCGGAACAGAAAAAAATTGCAGAAACGATAAAAGAAACAAAAGTAACACTTGATAAAATTAAAAAAGATTTAGAAGAAAACAGAAGTGAAAATAGACAAAAGCAGGAAAAAAGAAGTGAAAGCGAAAAGCCCAACAAGGGAGATCTCAATAAAAAAACCGAAACTCCCGACCGCCAAAAATAATATTTTAAAATACGGCATTGACAATTTCTTGAAAATGATTATAATGATTATTGGTATGTAAAACTTTCTTGTCAAAGATGGGGGAAAGATTTGATCCCGCCTTTGGCGGGATTTTTTGTACTTGCACTTTGAAATTTTAACCGTCGATATAATAATTACCAGGAGTTATTAACAGACACTTTAAAATTCAAGATTTGATAGTCTTGATAATCAGGAAGTGGTAGGAACAAAAACCCCTTCGGGGTTTTTACGAAAGACACGAATTTTAATTTCGCGAATTTTCGCGAATAGATTTTTGCGTTTTTCGCGTTTTCTTTTTGAGAATTTGATCCTGGTTCAGGATGAACGCTGGCGGCGTGCCTTAAGCATGCAAGTCAAGGGGTCCCGCAGCAATGCGGGAAACCGGCAGACGGGTGAGTAATGCGTAGGAATCTACCTCTAGGTGGACCATAGCTCATCGAAAGATGGGGTAATAGTCCATAGTCCCTGAGAGAAATCGAATGGGTAAAGCGATTAACTTCGCGCCAAGAGAGGAGCCTACGTCCTATCAGCTAGTTGGTGGGGTAATGGCCTACCAAGGCTCTGACGGGTAGCTGGACTGAGAGGTCGATCAGCCACAACTGCACTTAGACACGGGCAGTACACCTACGGGTGGCAGCAACCAGGAATATTGGGCAATGGACGAAAGTCTGACCCAGCGACGCCGCGTGGAGGAAGAAGGCCTTAGGGTCGTAAACTCCTTTTGATAGTCTCTTCACGGACTATAGAATAAGCCTCTACTAACTACGTGCCAGAAGTCTCGGTAATGCGTAGGAGGCTAGCGTTATC
>JAUSEW010000023.1 GCA_030651475.1 Candidatus Levyibacteriota bacterium | reverse complement strand
GCGGGGGAGAAGTGAAAGATATTTGGGATAGAGGTCGGAGAGGGAAAGGATGTTGAAATAATTAAGAGCGATGAAGGCAATCATGATTACAGCCATTGCTCCGAAAATACTCGTCCCCGCCACCCCAATATCCAATAAAAGAATTTTCATTAACGGATGTCTATTTTTATTCTCGTCCATAGCTTAAGAGTAGGGGATTAGATAAGAGGTGTCAAGCTGTTGGTCGGACTTTTATTCTATGGATTTTTTTCCCAACTCTTTTGCTTTTTGTCTAAAAAACTCTTTGAGTTCCTCAAGAGTTAACGGCTCAATCATTCTAGGAAGATAATCAAAATTTTCTATTTTGAGAAAATCTGAAGCTAATATAAATGGTTCCAGCTGCATATTAAATTTTATCCGGACTCCTTCAATAAGATCCCACAACGTAATTTTTTGCAGTAAAAAATATAAGTCAACAAAGTCTTTTATGGTGGTACGTTGTGTTACTGTCAATAGTTTGTTAACGGCGATATCAGTAAGACTATCTGTCTTTATGCCATCTTGTATGGCGCTTTCTTTAATACGCTTATAAGGATAATAGCTAAAGTCTACTTTGAGAATTTTGTTACTGGCAAATTTAAACATAAAGATATAGACAACTTCGTGAAACTCTGAAGTAAAGGTAAAATTATATTTTTTACTCCATATCTCAACAATGGTGAAAAGCGCTTGGGCATCAAAATTTTTTTCTACGAAGAAGTCCAGGTCTTCTGAATACCGATGATAGAGATAATAAGCGCTTAAGGCAGTGCCGCCTGTAAAATAAAACTGCTCAAAGAAGGAATTTCTTCCTACTTCAGCCAAAACAATTTGTTGTTCTTTAGTGAGGACTTGTACCTTCCCCATATTAATAATTCTAAAAGATGCTTTCTTGTTGGAAATAATTCAAGTTTATCCCAATACTTCTTTACTTCTGAAAGCCTAATTTTTTCGTCCTTATCGGGTCCATAATTTATCATACGCTCAAGAAGCAATATTTTTCCTGCTTTACTTTTCTGAAGTGTTTTTTTGTCGTAATCCCAAAGCAACATAATTTTATTATACACTATAAAGGATAATTGAAGTAATTAAGGAGAATAAATACAATTGCGATTATGCCCAATGCTCCGAAAATACTCGTCCCCGCCGCCCCAATATCGAGAAGTAAAATCTTCATCAGCGGATGCCGGCTCTTATCTTCCATGTATTAATAGTATTGGAGATACGCTGGGTAGTCAAGTTTTATTTCTTAAGCAACTTTATGGGGTTGTTAGACCAAGATGATCTTCAATTCCTCTAACTCTTTTTGTAGTTTTTACATTTTCCCTATCAAGGAAGTTTACGACCATTTTTATTTCTTCTTTAAGATCTTGATGCATTCTTGTTGTTCCTATCTCAAGGTTTTTTATTCTGTCTTTAAGCTCCATGATATCCGATTGGATTCTTATTCGTGTCGTAAGAATGTCTGACCGGAGTTCATTCTTTGTCGCTTTTGCTTCATTTCCTACTTCTTCTCTTACTACTTTTTGTATCGCTGATAAATCAGATTTTGTTAGCATAGATTAACTATATATGTTTAAAGAACTCAATTTCAAGAGTATTAAAAATATCAAAGGGCATCAGCTTGAGTGGGATGGGGGAGGGAAAGAGCCTTCAACAACGGATGTCTTTTGTTATTATTCTCCACAGATTTATGGTAGGCGATTGAATAAGATGTGTCAAGCTGTTGGTTGGAGTTTTTCTACATCCACTTTCATTATGCATTGAAAATTGCACCCTTGACAAAGATATTTCTTCAGGATATACTTAAACAGTTGTAAAAGTGTGAAAGTGTATGCTGACTCAAGATAAAATCCTTAAATTCAAGTCAACCTTTAAAAACAATTCTTTGATAGAGAGCAAATCTCTTATTGCCGGCTGTCTTGGCGATCCGACCTGCCTGAAGATTTTATATGTTCTGGCAAGAGAAAAAGAAGTCTGCCCTTCGGATTTGACAGAGATTTTGAATATTTCTATGCCTGCGGTTTCCCATCAATTAGGAAAATTAAGGCAAATAGGAATTGTTTCGACCAAACGGATGGGAAAAACCATTTGCTATGCCCTTGCCAAAGGGGAAGAAGCAAAGCTTGTAAAGAAATTAATTAAAAACATCTAATGTCAAAATTTCTTAATCAGAAAAATATTATTACTATACTGTTTGTTACATTTTTATATAGTTCTTTTGCCACGCTTTCCCTAAACTATAAACTTGTTTTTACTACTCTTTTTGCCGATTTTTCTTTTTCATACAAAATTTCGGTTTTGTTTTTTCTCTTGATAGGCGCAACTACTGCATTTTCTAAAATTGATTTTATTCTTCTTATTATTACATCTATTTTGGTTGGGATAAATGTTGTGCTTTTCGCAAATACTGTTTCCGCCATGAAAACAAACGGAGGGAAAATGAAAATTACGGTTGGAGGCGGAGGAGTTTTGGGTCTTGCAACGACCGGCTGCGCCTCCTGCGGATTTTCTTTTTTGTCAATAGTAGGATTGGGAAGTATTTTGCCAAACCTGCCTTTCGGCAGCCATACTATTTATATATTACCTATCGGACTTTTGCTGGCATCGTCTTTTTATATGGTAAAAAAATTTAATGATGGAAATGTTTGTAACGTAAAAAGGACGTTGATTGATGCAAAAATAGTCAACTGAAGCTTTTGCGAATATTATTATGAAAACTAAACTAATTGAACTTTGGAAAAATGATTGCGAACATTGTGAAGCGACAAAACCTATTCTTGATGAGTTAGAAAAGGAAGGTTATGGGATTGAAAGGTTTAATATAGAAACCCTGGGGGGAGAGAAAGTTTGGAAAAGCTACTCAAAAGAAATAGATGAAAATAATAGGAAAATGGGTTATGAACTGGGGTACACTTATACTCCTACAATAATTAATCCAAAAACCAGAAAACTAATCGCATTTCAAGATCGGGCGCCAAAAAAAGAAGAACTGATGCATCTAGCAGAGGAGGTGATACATAATGACGGATAATCAATTTATTTGTCCACCTTGTGGAGAAAAGTTTCATACCCAACAAGAGTTAGAATCGCACGCTAAAGATTTTCATAGCAATCAAGGAAGTCAACAAGAACATTCAATGACTTGCTCAAAATGCTGTTTAAAAACAAATGCAACCAATAAGATAGAAACATATAACTGCGAGACATGTTAATGTTCAATTGAGCCTTATGAAAAAGTTTAATGATAGGTTAAGTTGTAAATTGAGCGGTTGACACAGGAAGAAAGGTTTTGGTATCCTGTCTCAAGTAGATAAATATGGCGGATGTAATTTTTACCGATGCAAATTTCGGAGAAGAAGCTCTGAAAAGCGAACTTCCTGTTTTGGTGGATTTTTGGGCGCCGTGGTGCGGTCCATGCAGAATTGTCGGTCCAATCGTGGATGAATTGGCGAAAGAATATGAAGGGAAAGTAAAAATCGGGAAGATGAATGTTGACGAGAATTCCCAAACAGCCGGCAAATACGGCATAATGAGCATTCCAAGTCTTTTGCTTTTCAAAAACGGACAGCCGATTAAGACGATGGTGGGAGCGCAAGGAAAAGAAAATTTCAAAAAGGGAATAGAAGAAATTCTTTCAGCGTCTAGTTAATTAGCGTTTAGGGTATAGTTAAAAACTAATAAAACTAAACGCTTTCAAACTAAACGCTATTTTATTGTATGTACGACGTAATTATTATCGGAAGCGGGCCGGCGGGGTTGACGGCTGGAATTTATACAACTCGGGCAAGTCTTAAAACTTTAATTATTGCCGGCTCCAAATGGGGTGGTCAGCTTCAGCTGACTACTTTGGTTGAAAATTATCCGGGTTTTCCGGACGGAATTCAAGGTCCGGATTTAATGACCGCGATGAAAAAACAGGCGGAGAAATTCGGAACGGAAATTGTTGACGCGGATTTTAAAAGCGGAGATTTTTCGGCAACTCCTTTTAAAGTTTCAACGTCTGAAAATACTTACGAAGGGAAATCGGTAATAATTGCAACAGGAGCTGACACAAGATGGCTTGGAGCAAAAGGAGAAGAAGAAAAAATCGGCAGAGGTGTTTCTTCTTGCGCTCCTTGCGATGCGCCATTTTTCAAAGATAAAAATGTGATTGTGGTCGGAGGAGGGGATTCCGCAATGGAAGAGGCATTGGTTCTGACGAAATTCGCCAAAGAAGTTACCCTTATTCATAGAAGAGATGCTTTCAGAGCCAGCCAAATAATGCAGGACAAGGTCAAAAATAATCCGAAAATTAAAGTTTTATTTAACAGCGAAATTACAGAAGTTTTGGGTCAGGACAGAGTTACCGGAGTAAAGATCTCAAATAACAAAACCGGCGAAGTAACTAATCTACCAATAGATGGAGTTTTTGTCGCAATCGGACATATTCCAAATACAAATGCTTTCAAAGGAATTCATACGGACGAGGGTGGTTTTATCAAAGTTTATGATCACACAAAAACAAATATTGATGGAATATTTGTCGCAGGAGATGTGCACGATAACCATTATAAACAGGCCATTACCGCAGCTGGGTTTGGATGCATGGCGTCATTGGAGGCTGAAAAATGGCTCCGAGAAAAGTAAAACCTACATTTTATAATCCTATAGGATTTGGTATAATATTTTGGTGAAAGAAGGAAGAGAATTTGTTTCCCCGCAAGAAGGAGCATTACCAAAAGAAAAAATATATGGTCTTTTGGCTGCTTTTGGCAACAGCGAAGCAAAAGCTTTCACTATTATCGTAATGGGGCAGGGTAAACCTTATGATAAAGGATCTCTTCATAGGGATTTAATTAAGCTTCAAGGAGAGAAGCCCGTATGGGAATTAGACAAGAATACTCCTTTTCAATACTGCATGATTTCATTTCTTCCCGAAAAGTTAATAAAAGCTAACATTCTTGATTCCAATGGATTGGCGCTTGAATACGTAATTATAGATTATGGTAAAAAGACTGGCGTTAGTTTTGCAGGAGGGCTCTCTAAATGGTCTATAGATCATCCGAATTTTTCATTGTATGGAGTATTTGGTTCTACGAACTCTAGCTTTAAGGAGCAAGAAGAACAAGATAAAAAAAGATCACCCGAGATGCGACTTAAGGTTCTTAGGCAGCTTGCTGCAAGCCACAGCCGAAAATTAAGACAAGCAGATTTAGTAAAAGCCTTAAATGAAAGTAGGCCGTTGATAGGTAGCCATCTTAAAAATCTCGCAAGGAAAGGAGTTATTCAATATGAAAATGTTGGGCGCGGGCGAGAAGTCACGCACTATAAGCTAAAAGGTAGAAGGCCGAATGAAATGCCAAAACCGTACCGTGGAGAAAAAATAGCTACAGAACGGGTATATGAAGTTTTGCAAGAAAATATGGGTAGCTATGTGTCTATAAAACAATTACAGAATCTTCTTATAAAAAAGTATCCTGAATATAAAAATAGGAAATCGCTATATAAGCTTATCAGCGGGGTAGCACATGATTTCGAACGACAAAAATATGCTAAGTGTAAGAAATTTGAATTTGGTTTTCAGTCCCAAATTAATATGTCAAAGGAACAGCAAGAAGCTATTGCTTCTTTAGTTAATCTTATTGACAATTTTCAGAAAGGAGATTGGGAGACTATACGGGAAGGACATCTTTTCGCTCAAAAATTATTGAGCGATCCAAAACTTGTATCGCTTTTAATGCAGAAAGCCAGAGAAGCATCTCCTTTCGCAAGGAAAACCGAAAAGGAAGAAATGTATAGACGAATATTGGAAATTATCCAAGAAAATCCCAATGTTACTGCTAATCGAGCGCAGAAAATTCTTAAAAAAAATTACGATAAAGATTTGGAAATAGAAGCGGTTCAAAAACTTTTGCGTGAAGTTGTTAATAGGAAACTTGCTATTTCTAGAAAAACAAAATTTGGGAAACAATACGTAGTGGAGCATGGATAAATCTCGTTGACTTTTTGACTTAAAAAGTATAAAAATAATTTGTAAAATATGTTTAAGAATATTAGGCCTGCTTTGAAAAATGCCACGACATTACATCATGTTAAAAAAGAGTTGGTTAAATTTCTTGAAATCACAAAAAATAAAAACGGGAACATTAAAATCGGTTATGTGGCAGGGATACTTAATTCCGATGGACCGCAGCATTTTGAAAGCAACAGAAAGAAGCTTGCTGATTATGCAGAAAAGTTACGTAAAATTCATGAGTTTCCAATATTTTCTGGCGTAGATATCTTCTCGAATGAAGTTTATAGCAGATTGGAGGAATGGAGACTATCGCTTGAGGAAAAAGAAGAAAAGGCTAGGCTGTTTTGGCGGGAAATATTGGAAAGCGGGCATATAACAGATATTTTTATGACGCCCCGCTGGGAAAAATCCAAAGGAGCAAATGATGAACACGAAACAGCGAAAAAAATCGGATTGAAAATTCACTACGTAGGATTTGATCTATTGACAGCTTAAGTACTAAAAGTTTGAGGGCTGGCTCTTATTATTTCCATAACTCTTGTTTGATTTTGTTCATTTAACATAAATCCAGCGATTTGCGCTACGTAATGTTTTCGTTTAGCTAATCGATCAATTGTCAGGTGGTCAATATTTGATGCGTCATATCTTAATGCCTCTCCTATTAAGTGAGCTTCTCTCCATTGAGGAAATTGACGATCAAATGTTGGGTTTACATTTGGGTTGAAGTAATAAGCTGTTGCTTCCGCTAGCCAATATCTACTAGCAACATGTTCGCCCTTCTTAAGTAAAAGTTGTCCATTTTTGATTTCAGTTGCTTTTTCAGTAAATTCTTCCCAGGAGCAATCTTTAACCCATTGATATTCTGAAAAACCCGGCCAGTGGAGCATAGCTCCTTTACCGTCTGTTAAGATAGAATTTATCATAATTGGATTTTCCATATGGGCAATGATATTCTGCACACCCTCATAGTTGTGTCTTTCGTATATACTTCTTGCAAAATCATCTAAAATGTCATAGTTGTCTAGAATAGCTGGTTCCCAAACCCATGGATCTTTTTTCTCCTGCTTAAATTTTTGAGCGTATTGTTCAAAAATTTCTTTTTTTCTTTCAGGATTTAATCCTATCTCTTTCAGCATGGTCTCGGTCATCAAGTATGTTGTCGCAAAGATTGCTCTCAATCCTCGCATTACTTCTTCTACCCCTCTTTGTCCTCTTTCGCTTTTCATAGTTGGATATTATCATTAAAAAGTTTTATTCTCAACTGGTTTCCATTTGATCTATTGACAGCTTGAAGATGCTGTGATAATATTGCAAAAGTATTATGCGCTGTAAAGTGCATTTTAACGAGCGAATCGTTTTTATGATAAGAAAATATCAAGCAATAACTTTAACCCCGAGGGGTTTTTTGTTGGCTTCGTAGAACGGTTCCTCTTTGATTAGTGATTAGTTAATTAGCGTATAGCGTTTAGTTGTGGATTTGACAAGTTTAACCGGGCCTGTAGCACAGTTGGCTAATGCGCTTCATTTGCAATGAAGAGATCACCGGTTCGAATCCGGTCAGGTCCACACATTCGGCAAGCTCAGTGTGGATCCTGATGAATGGAATGGATCCACACATTCGGCAAGCTTAGTCTTTGGTCCTTGGTCTTTTGTCGCAGAAGTTCTCTGTCAAAGACCAAAGACTAGTGACTAAAAGCGAAATTGGTGGTGTGAATTTGTCCCGCTTCGCGGGACTCTTTGACCCCGCTAGAAGCTTACCTTTTCCCGAGGCTTACAGCCTCGCGTCAAAGGGGCGCTTCTACAAGGGTCTGCATCGCCAAAAATGCCTCGCATTTTTGGCTCTTTGACAAGTGAAGAGAAGATGTCTTTATTACCCCGATTAGCGGGGTATAAAAGTCTACTCATAATGCCAACAATGGATGCCTTGGAGGTTTTGGCCTAGGAAGGACGCAAAGGCTGCGATACTCGTCGGGTAGGTGCCTAACACCTTTGATCCGGCGGTTTCCGAATGGGGCAACCCGTCCCGCTTTGCGGGACAACCTAACCACAAAAATAGCTCCGCAAGGAATTATATAGTGATTGGGTAGGGCACGGCGTGAACCGAAACATCCTAGTAGCGCCAGGAAAATAAATCAGTAATGAGATTCCCTTAGTAGCGGCGAGCGAAGAGGGAAGAGTCTAAACCACGCTCAATTATATGAGTGTGGGGTTGTAGGGCAGACGATATTCGATGTGCTGAAGATAACAGAATAATCCGGAATGGTTACCCAAAGAGAGTGAAAGGCTCGTATGTGAAATCCAAAGCACCGATAGTTTGTACCTAAGTACCATGGGGTACGATAAAACCCTGTGGGAATCTGGGACGTCCACGTTCCAAGACTAAATACCAAAACCTACCGATAGTGAACTAGTACCGTGAGGGAAAGGTGAAAAGCACCCCGGGAGGGGAATGAAATAGACCTGAAATTGTTGGCTGACAAGCAGACGAAGTCCTTCAGCTTCGCAAGAAGCTTCAGGATAACGTCGTGCCTATTGAAGAATGAACCTGTGAGTTATTCCGATGTACATTTAGCCTAAATCAGTTATCTGATGGAGGCGTAGTGAAAGCGATCCCTAATTGGGATATTTAGCGCATCGGAATAGACCCGAAACCGGGTGAGCTAACCTTGGGCAGGGTGAGTCCCGCGTAAATGCGGGAGGAAGCCCGAACTCGTATCCGTAGCAATGGGTTGAGATGACCTGAGGTTAGGGGCAATATGCCAATCGAACCCGGAGATAGCTGGTTCTCCCCGAAATATATTTAGGTATAGCGGGATGATAAGTGGTTTAGAGGTAGAGCACTAAATCGATCTTGCGACGCAAGTCGTGAAATCGAATTAAACTCCGAATACTAAACTTTAGTTTCATCCTAGTCAGACTGTTCGGGCTAAGCTGATCAGTCGAGAGGGAAACAGCCCAGACTCTCATCTAAGGTCTCTAAATAAAAGCTAAGTTTGTAAGGAAGTCAAATTTCATAGACAGCCAGGAGGTTGGCTTAGAAGCAGCCATCCTTTAAAGAAAGCGTAACAGCTCACTGGAGGACGAAATTTGGCGCCGAAAATGTATCGAGGATTAAGCTTTTTACCGAAGATGGAGATCCCGTCGCAAGACGGGGTGGTAGGGGAGCGTTTTTAGTGCAGTGAAGTCGAGCTGTAAGGCGAGATGGAGCGCTAATAAGTGAGTATGCAGGTATGAGTAGCGAGATGCCGATGAGAAGTCGGCACGCCGAAAACCCAAGGTTTCCTCCGCAATGTAAGTCAGCGGAGGGTTAGTCGGTCCTAAGGGTGTCCCGTTATTTAAGGCGGGGTAGCCCGATGGATAAGTCGTTAAAATTCGACTACAAGATATGGAATTCTGTAAGGGAGTGACGAGGGTGGAAGAGTTGAGCCGAGCTTGCTCGGTTTAAGTAGTAAGATAGGATGAATTGGAAAATCCGTTTGTCCGTTTAATTAAGCTGCGATGCAAAGTTTTTTCGCAAGAAAGGACAATTCAATAGCTTTCAGCCTCCGAGAAAAACTTCATTACCTCCGATTTTTATCGGAGAAAGCCATATTTTTCCGTACCGCAAACCGACACAGGTGGGTTGGTCGAGAAGACTAAGGCGATCGAGAGAAAGATGATCAAGGAACTCGGCAATAAATCTGGGCGTAACCTATGGGAGATGCCCTGTCCCGATTAATATCGGGATTTCAACAAAAGTTTACTTAGCGACTGTTTATCTAAAACACAGGCCCCTGCAAAACCGAAAGGTAAAGTATAGGGACCGACACCTGCCCAATGCTGGTAAGTCAATGATCGCTGAGTGACCGTCGCAAGATGGAAGCTTGGTATCAAAGCTCCAGTGAATGGCAGCAGTAACTATAACTGTTCTAAGGTAGCGAAGCCCCTTGTCGGGTAAGTTCCGACCTGCATGAAAGGTAGAACGACTAAGTAACTGTCTTGATCATCTACTCGGCGAAATTGAGATGGCTGTGAAGACGCGGCCTAGTTGTCCTTGGACAAAAAGACCCCATGGAGCTTTACTGTATCTTGGCATTTGAAAGTTTATGTCAACTGTTTAGAATAGGAGGGACCCTGAGAGCAATCGAAGGGGAAAGTGAAATACCTCTCTTTGAAATAGACAATCATTACCTCTTTGCCGCAAAAAAATTCGGCAGAGGGACAGTGTCTGGTGGGCAGTTTAACTGGGACGGTTGACTCCTACAATGCAACGGAGTTGTACAAAGGTTGGCTAGTCTTGGATGGAAATCAAGACGATAGTGCAAACGCATAAGCCAGCTTAACTGCGAGACCTACAAGTCGAGCAGAGACGAAAGTCGGTGTTAGTGATCCTCCGATGCTTAGTGGTAAGCACGGAGCTTAACGGATAAAAGCTACCCTGGGGATAACAGGCTGATCGCTCCCAAGCGTTCATAGCGACGGGGCGGTTTGGCACCTTATGTAATTAACATCGGGGCGCCTATAGAGTAATTTATAAGCTTGGTACTTCATACTATTTGAACCAAATGGTATTCAGTATAAATTTACTAGTTAAAATCGGTGAACCCCTTCGCGATTCGAACAATCGCTCAGGGCAATACCGAGGGAATCCTTCGACACTTCGCACGTTCGTGCTTAGTGCTCAGGACCCGTATCGACTTCCCCGCTTTTGCGGGGAGATGGAAGTTCTGTTCTGCTTTGCAGAAAATTTACAGCTTCCATAAAAGACTAGCTCCCTCGTACTTCAGCACATTAGTGCTTCAGTACTCGGGATGAAGGTATAGTCAAGCCTCTTGGTAACAAGAGGGTGCGTTCCGATTGAAATCGGAATCGCGATGTCGGCTCATCGCATCCTGGGGGTGTAGAAGCTCCCAAAGGTCGGGCTGTTCGCCCGTTAAAGCGGTACGCGAGCTGGGTTCAGAACGTCGTAAGACAGTAGACCTATAGCGTTAATAACGCTATTAAATGAGCTGTCTATAAATCTAGCTATTTGCTGGAAACTCCGGAGTATCTTCAACTACTTGACAAGTAAGCTATTGTAGAGTTACGATAACTTTATGTCTAGTGATAATGTTGGAAGTGCGGACAATCAGCAGGCAGCTGGGAAAGAGATTTCTAATGAATATTTAGCAGGATTCACCGATGGTGAAGGGTGTTTCTATGTGGGATTTGGTAAAAGAAAAGACCTTCCACTTAAATGGCAGGTAATTACCGAATTTCATGTAAGTCAAAATCCAGGCGGAAAAAATGTCTTGGAAGAGTTCAAAAAAAGGCTTGATTGTGGTTATTTAAAGCTCAATCATGCAAAGAGCTTGAAAGACAAAACTTGGATTTTAATTGTGAAAGATAGGGAGGATTTAAAAGAAAAACTTATCCCTTTTTTTCAGAAACACAGGCTGCATACAAGCAAACAAAAAGATTTTGAAATTTTTGTAAAAGTGCTTGAAAAGATTGAGACGGGGAAGCATTTAACTAAAGACGGTTTTAAGCAAATCGTTGACTTAGTTTTTGCCACTACCCGGGTAACAAATAAAAGATATTCAAAAGAATCACTTCTTTCCTAGAGCCTCAGAGACTACATACTAGATGATGCATTGAGTAATGCGTCAAAGATATAGTCCGAACTGCATGGCGACATGTAGAGCATAACAGAAATGTTATGTCATTCGAAAGAATGTAACATATTGTCGGTCTCTATCCAGGACAACCGATTGAGATTTGAGGAGATTCGCCCCTAGTACGAGAGGACTGGGATGAGGAAACCCCTGGTGTGCCAGTTG
>JAUSEW010000021.1 GCA_030651475.1 Candidatus Levyibacteriota bacterium | reverse complement strand
GTAAACCAATGTTATGTTCCTCCAACTCCCACTCCACCACCACCCACCCCCACCCCAGGCCCGCTCTATATGATTTACGGAAATGTTTTTTACGATACGAATAGCAGTGGTTTTCCTGATCCGGGAGAGCTTATGTATGATGGTACTAAAGGTAATCCTGCCTATGTCAATATCACCAACGGCCCGCCTACCGGAACCTATTCTATAAATAATAATGGCTTTTATGGAACACTTCGGGAATATGTGCCAAACACTTTGTACACGGTAACTCTGCAAAGTATTCCTGCGGGTTGTTCTACTACTGCCACAAATCCCAATCCATTTTCCATGCCTCCTTCAGACGTAACCATAAACTATCCTCTTATCTGTGGAGGACCTACTCCTACCCCACCACCAACTGTCACGATTCAAGGACACCATGTAGATTCATCAGGAAATGATTTGGTTTTGGCAGGACAGAAAGTAACTGTTAACACTGTTCCTTCAAGTTCCAAAACAGATTCTCCAATCTGGTTTTTCAACACTTTATCTCCAGGTACATACACGGCAACTGCTGATAATATTTCAGGGTATGCCACATCTTATTCCCTTTACTCATGCACAAATTCATCTTGCCCTCCCCTTACCCATACAACCTATACTTCGGGTAATTCTGTATCAAATATTCCCCTGCCAACTGGCGGTAACTATGCTGATATTTTCTTTAAATATACCCCTTCTTGTACTGCTGGGAGTACGTATGCAATTAACGGAACTGTGACAGGACAGCCTTCCGGGACAAAATTAACTGTCTGCCGTGATCCAAATATTCCGGGCAGCTGTGCTGGGGCCCAAGATTCAACTACTACCAATCCATCTAACGGTACCTATAAACTGTCCAATATTTCCTCTGACACCTATCATTTTATATATCTTGACAAAAGCCCTTTATCTACCAATTATTCCGTAAATCCCCCAAATCCGATTACAATTGATTCAGGCATCTGTCCTACTACTGCCAATTTCACTATTGGCACTGGGCCAACCCCAACCCCAACTCCCCCATTGGGAGGTCCAACCTCTACCCCCGCTCCGACATCTTTTCCCACTCCCACTTCTCCTCCATTTAGTTCAAGTTGTAATTATATCGATCCCTCGACGATTGCGAACAGCCCGACGGTTGTTCTAGCTCCGGACGGACATACTCTTAATATTACTTATACTTTAAGTAACGTAAGCAATCCTACTGTAAATTTTTACCGAAATACAAGTCCCGGATTTTTGGGCCCAACCCCTCCTCCTACTGCGACTCTTTTCTCAACGCAGTTTGGCAATTATGGATCTAATTTCCATACAGGCATTCAGTATCCGCTTAGCGGAGGCGGAGGCAATTATTACAATTACTACAACTATCAGATCGCAAAAACAAGCAATGGCTCTACCACCTATTCCAATCCTTATTCGGTTCTGGTCCAAAAACCAAATCTTCCGCCTTGTTCCCCATGGCCTTACGGATACAATCCCGGAACCATATCAGGAGCAAACCAAGTTAGCTCTACTGATACATCTATTACTTTTGAGTTGAGTTATTATGTCAACTCTTTTAATTTTTGGGGCTGTAACACAACCTGTTATCCATCAGTTCTTCCGCCGTATCTTAAAATTCAGCGCTCTTCCTCAAACACTGTGTCTTATATTCCATTCAATAGCTATGACTCTCCCCCTACGTCAGCCTGTTCCATCCCTGGCTGGTGGAACCCGTGGTGTAAGCAAACCACTTGGAAAGTAAAATATACTTTAAGTCTTCCGCCAAATACATCTGACAATTTAACTGTTTCAGGTTTTGGCACTAACACTACCTATTGCGGCTATGATACTTTTAACGGAAGCGCCCTCCCCTTCGGTGCCGGAACCCAAGAAGGCCAAGCAGTAACTCTTGGCACTAATCCAACCCTTGCAGCTGGACAGGCAGAAAATAATGTCTCTTTAAGTTGGACGCCAACTCAAGACGGGGTTGATGTACAAGGGTATTATATAGAAGGACCTTTAAACCGCTGGACGCTTGGAACTCAACTTGCCTCTCCAACTCGTAGCTATAACCCTCCAACTTGGACATTTACAACAACTGATAATCTAAATGCATTGCTTCCCGGAACATATTATTACGGAGCGACTGTTTATTATGCCACTGTTTGTTCAGGCGGAACTGTTCAGACAGACCAAACAGCCTTTAATTGGACCGGAAAATTCTACGAGGTTTCGGGAAACGTTTTTGTCGATGCGAATAAAAATAAAGTTAAAGATACAGGAGAGAAGAATTACACAGGCGCAATTACTATTTCTTCCTCAACCGGTTCTGTAGCATATCAGGGAAACGGCAATTTCAAAGTTTCCAGTCTTCCCGAAGGAACTTATACCATTTCTTATACTAATCTTCCGACAGGTTATCAAGTTAGTTATCCTGTTAACGGTCCTCCGCCATCTTTTGATGTAATAGTCGGAACATTTTGTTCTGTCGGAAGCTCAAACTCCGCTGCTTGTATTGGGCAGGGAGATATTAAAGATCTTAATTTTGGAATTACCAACTTAACCCCTTGGATTCAGTCCGTTGGTTTGGATATAAGAATTGACAGCGGATTTAATAACTATATTCCCAGTACCGCGCTGCAGCCTTATGCCTCTACTTTAGGCTCTGGAGGCACTCCAGGAATTATTTTCTCCGGGGCAAATTCCTATGATCTAGGGCTTGGCCAAGCCTCGCCTAATCCATATAATTGGATTGTGGGAGGGCCTATTTTCCCTGAAATATTTGTACCCAAACAAACAAACGTAATACAAACCTCCTATGCTTACCAGATATCAACTGCCCAGCAAAACGGACTTACTCCAACCGATATCGACGCTTCCTGTTCTTTCGGAATTGGAAATTGTATTCTTTCTCTTTCTTTACCTCATGGTTTGTATATTGCCAACGGAAACCTGACTCTTTCCAAAAGCGGCAATTCCGGCTATGTGTTTGGCGTAAATCAAAATTATGTAATTTTGGTCAATGGAGATTTGACAATAAACAGAGATATCACCGTGCCAAACGGCTCAACAGTTACTTTTGCAGTTTCCGGAAACATTTATATTGACAAAAGCGTCACGGATATCGCAGGCTATTATTCCGCAGACCAAGGCTTTATTGTTCTGGGTACGAACAACTGTTCTGTTGCTTCCGATGTGCAGTTAAAAGTTGAAGGCAGTGTAGTTGTTAATGCAGGGCAAAATGGAGGAACATTTCAAAATCAAAGAGACCTTTGCGCCAATGATGCCTTTACTCCGGCAGTACAATTTATCGAGCGTCCGGACTTTATCATCAATAGCCCCCAACTTATCCGCTTCACCAGACCAATTCAAAAAGAAGTTGCCCCGTAACAATCTTACTTGCTCCCGAGGTCTACGTCCTCGCGTCGCAAGAGCGATGTTACGGGGCAGGCCCCCTAGCCTAGTTCTTCACGTTTCGTGCGGAGGAAGAAGAACCACTGTTCGAGGAAACCGAAAAGCTCTTTAAACGGCGTTTCTATCAGATAATCAAAAACATAGAGGAAAATATTTATTTGCGAAAGCCCTTCTGTAAATCTTCTTCCAACCTGCACAATCGGCATAAACAAGAAGTCGATAATTGGAGTCGTGAGCGCTTCTTTTTCCCAAACAGCATAAACATTGGCAGTTTGTGAAATTCTGTAAGTAAAGAAAGAAACAATTGCCAGGAAGAAAACGAAAATTCCCTTGCTGACGATATTAAACTGAAGTTTATCCAAAACGAATAAAATCGCTCCAAAGCTAATTGCAAATGCCAAAAGCCAGAAAAATTTGAAGGCAAAATCAAGAATTGGATTTCTTTTTTCCGGTTTAAGGGTTATAACCAACGGCTTATCAAGCAAAGGTTTTTCCGTGAACAGAATGTTTTGTATTTTGGCGTAGATTCTATTCGTATTTTTAATGTCAGGCGTTCTAATAAAAAGAGAAATCAAAACCATTATTAAAGGCGGGATAAAAATATTGATAGCCAAAGACTTCCAGACGATATGACCGAAAACAAGATTGTCGTAGGTTGCTTCTATGGAAAAAGCGAAAATAACTTTGGTAAGCAGTATGAAAAAAACAGCTCTGATAATGCCGTTTCGAACTTTTACGGCAATAGTTTTGTACCGCTCTTCTGCGGCTTTATAAATTGCGTTTTTAAGCTCTTCCGGCTTGGCGATTAAGCTTCTGACGTCCGACTTTTTCTTGCGGAAAATTTCTACCATTATCAGAAACGAAGGAATTTGTTTTTTAACATAGGATGCAATTCTATCTTTAAGAGGATACGCAAGCTGTTTTTCCATATCTTTGTAAACTTTGGGGAAATTGGCAACGATAGAGGCAAGATTATCTTCCTTTAGCTCTCCAAAATACTGCTCAAATAATCTGAATTTAAGAAAAGCAATATCGTCTTTGGCAAAAGAACGACGGACTGCCAAAAATATCTGCAGGTCGCGGTTTTGCGGCGTATCATCAAGAATACTGATGTGATCTTGCAAAATATGGAACAAAAACGTTGAGAAAAGATCCATGCTTTTATCCTTGTTAAGCATGGTTTCGATTTTGGCGGACAAAAGATAGTAAATAAGCTCGTCTATATTGGTTGGAATTTCTTTCTCTTTTTTATGCAGTTCTTCCCGAAGTTTTAGATAAAGATTTATCGTCCTTGCAACTTTAGCAACTTCTGACTCTTCAATAATGCTTTCAGGGAAATATCTTGCCCAAAGAAGCTCTCTGATAAGAGGAGGCGCGATTTTTTCTCCGCTGCCCCAAAAGAATAATCTTCTTTTGAGAATTCTCTCAATTGCCGCGCGCCGCACCACTTCTTCTTCTCTGTAATCCATGGCGTTACGCAATTTTTCATACCATGAGGCAAGCTCTGAAATTACAGGATTAATATCAATTCCGTGGGCAGGCTGTATTTCATTTTTTTCAAATGCGGAGACGAGAAGGTTGGCAAGCCTTGAAAGATTCATAAGTTAACCCTATTTTATAAGTTTTCCCTGTCAATGTAAAGCCAGCTCAAAGATCCCATTTGAATTCTCTGTTTATTCCAGCAATTCCGTAAATGATAAGCTTGACTTCTTTAGCTTCGGAATTAACTTTTGGAAAAACTAACGTTCCTTCCAAATGATGTCCGCCAATTCCTCCATCCCAGCTAATTGCTTTATATTCATTTCCCATATCATCAACAAGAAGAGAAATTTCTTTTAGATTTTTGTTGAGTTCTACTGAATGCGTATCCATTGAAACACCAAAAACAACATTTTCCTTGGTTGATATTGCCAGTGGGGTTACTTCAATAATCACTGACCCTTCAGAATTCCCCTGTGTTTTGTATTTAGCTAAAGCTTGGGTAGGTTTCGCTCTTTCCTTACTAGAAACTGTTTCTTTTTTGGTTGTTTTATCTATTAATATTAGCGCCAACAAAGCAGTAACAAACACAACAAGCAATACTATCGCTACTTTTTTCATAAAAATTAGATTTATTAATCTTTACTTGGCGAGCTTATTGTATAAATCCTACCCAGACACTTTACTCGTTTTTCCTTTCACAGGACTTTGCTCTATCTCGCCTCTTCCTCCATAGCAACCGCCATAGCAAGGCGGGGGCGGTCTACCAACGCAAGGCGGTGGTGGTTTACCGAAACAAGGTGGAGGTAAAGGGGGATTAGGACTAATACAGTTTTTGCCTGCTCCTACAAACGGCTCCAATCCTTTACTATTTAATATTGATACGAATTGAGGCACCACACTTGCATCCTTAGGCGTTACTCTAATTTCTGGAGACATAATTTTCACCTCCTCTCTATTCATTCTGTCTAGAAAAAAATTCCTTCAAGATTACTTCTATATCTTTTCCATAAAGCTTTCTAAATTTTTGACAAAAAATCTTTTTGCTATATCTGTCCCCCAGAGACATTAAAAGTTTAATAACCCTGTCTTTACTATAACACCTAATCAAAAAGTCTACCAGCAAAAACGCTAATGCATACGGTACATCAGGCTGACTAACAATAGTTTTATCCCATCGTTTCCTCGTGTCTATGAAAAATAAAACTTTCGGATTATTAAAAATAGGGTTGTTATCTTTCAACCTGCTTTTTTGACCTGCCGCATAATAAGCGAGTCCTTCCTCAAGCCATACAGGTTCATAAGAGTTGTGAATTTTCCGAATAAATAAATGGCAGATTTCGTGGCAAAGAACCTTTCTAAAATCTCTTTTGTTATGATTGCTTTCTCTATCAAAAACAGATGGACTAAACATGAATATTTTACTAGAAGAATCTGCGTATCCGACAAACCAACTGGGTGTTTTATGTCCAATTAAATTATTCATTTCCTCTCGGCTATAGACAAGAGTGAGTTTTATTTTGGGAATTTTCTTTTTAAAAAAACTTGAGGCTCGAGTATAACCATATCTAAAATCTTTGATAACCCTATTTAGACTTGGGTCTTTTGCAAGAAAAGAAACAAAACCTTTTGCTTGAGGTCCTAATTCTACGCTTATTAAATTCTTCTCTAAGTTTATATCCTTACTCATTGAACTTCTCTAAAAAACTCTTTTGTAAAGAGCGCAAAAAAGAAATCAGATGAAGCTTGCGATAGATTAAAATCAGGTTCAATTCCCTTAAAAGAAAATGGTGATGATGAGTTTTTTAATCTGTCAATAATTTCGTAGGCGGCACTGTCAACAAGAACTGGTTGGCGGCCTTGTGGTGCTATAATTCCTCCGAAATTTTCCCTCCTTAGTCTAAGATTAGGAGTAACAATAAGTCGCCTCTCCCAAAAATCGGATGGAGAAGGATTTAAGTCAGAAACAGGCAAGGAAACAACATCTAAAGGTCCCGTAGCTAACGGATCCATTCCTACCTTGTCTCCAGCAAATTTCGCTTCCATTCTGCATCCTCCACCGCATTGAGAAAAATATTTACAGTTATCAACGCAGTTTTTTGGCAGACGGCTTCCGTCCCGCCAGTCTTTCATTCCTTTCCATATTTGAGGAAGTGAATCGGAAAATATATTTCCGTAAGTCTCATCCGAAAAAGAACATGGTCTAACATCGCCTCTTGAACCTATAGTGCAGGTTGTAATCCCTGCTCCGCAGCTGTGTTGAGCAAATTTCTTAAAACGATCTACATCTCCCAGGGCACAAAGAGGATAAGCCATTAGGGTGTCAACATTTATTCCAAACGTTTTTTCTAAAAGAATTAAATCTGCAATCATTTTCTTGAATGCGTTTTTATCAATACCAACTTCTGAAAAATTAGTTCCGCCTAGACAAGGAGCAGCTTTTGTGGCAGAAAATGATCTTACTCCTAGCTCTTTAACAAATTTCCCTGTCTCAAAAACCTGCTCTTGATTTGTTTGCATTACTACCATATTTACTCCGACATCTAGTCCTGCATCTCGACAAATTTTTATTCCCCGCAGAGTACGCCCAAAAGATCCTCTTCTTTGGGTTATTTCATCATGGGTCTCCTCATCAAAAGAATGGAGCGAGGTTAATACGGAATCAAGTCCCGCCTCTTTAAGAGATTCTGCGTCCTTTCTGGTAATTACGGTAAGATTACTATTTAAAGAACAATCAAGTCCTGCTTTTTTTGCAAATCTTACTCCTTCAGTAACTGCATCTCTGAAAAGAAAAGGCTCTCCCCCGGTAAAAGTTACCCTAAAAACTTGGCTTTTGACCAATTGATCCATTATTACTAGAACTTTATCTTTTCCTAGTGTGGTATCGGGAAGATTATTGGCAACCCCTTTGAACTTTGCTCCTCGCCAAAAGTTATAACAATGTACGCATGCTTCATTACACAGGGTAGTCACTTCCACCTGGACATCAAGAGGAGCAGATAACGTCTTATATAAGTCTTTGGGCGGAACATTTTCTATATGCGTAGATGGAAAAAGTTGTGGGGAATGTTGTATGTCAAGCAGACCTTGAGTTACGGGATTAAACTCCTTACTCATAAATTTCCTGTTTTTGAATTAAGGCAAGCGTAGTATAGCACTCGAAATGACTTTGTCAATTAGTTGTTCTTTACTTGGCGAGCTTATTATACAAACTTGCAAAGATATAGCCCAAAACCCAACCTGAAATAACAACAACAATTAAACCGGTTATCACACCGCCCATTGTTACCTCTTTAATAGGTAAGGCTGCCAGATCTATTCCATGAAATATTTCTCCAAAAAGTCCGACAAAAGCATCTCTTGCAAGCCAAACCCCTGCTGCGCAAATAAGCGAAACCAAGCCTGACACCAAAGCTAAAGCATTTGCGAATGGAACTTCCTTCATATCCTAATTCTCACCACCTTTCTTCCCATATAAATTATTCCTATTAAATTCGCAATTATACCCACCCAAAACAACTGAATTTGGTATTGACTAATAATTGTTATAAATCCAACTGCGCCCAATACAGGCAATATATTCACTAAATAATGAGAGCAGCAGGAGATCATGGCAACTGTCGACGTTGTCCCCGAAACCGCTACTATTTTGCCTGATTGGTTATTTGCTTTAATTTTAGTTTTAAGAAAAACATATAAACCAACTTGCGTACCAAAACCCAAAGCAAGAACTATTATAAAATACCAATAAGTAAAAAATTGCCTAAGGGTAAACTGCCAACCGGAAACAAGAGTTAAAACGCTAAAATACAAACCCAGCAGAATCAAACTTCCCAACAGCCCAAACAGTATTGATATTTTAATGGCAGCATTCTTCGCTTTTGGTTTCTTCAACAGCATATTTTTTAGGATCGGTTCCAAATTTATCCTTGCAGTTTTGTGAGCAAAAATAATACATATTTCCTTTGCTTTCGGAAGAAAATTTTGCCTCCTTTTTATTTATTCCCATTTTGCAAACTGGGTCTGTAACTTTTCCAAAAAGTCCAAACATAAAATCACCTCCCTTAGCTAAACCTCAACCAAATCTTTTTCCACCCTCTTTAGCAAAACTGCATTTACTGCGACTATAATTGAAGACATACTCATTAAAAGAGCTGCTATTTCCGGTCTTAAAGAAATTTTAAATGCCGGATATAAAACCCCTGCAGCAATAGGAATTGCCAAAAGATTGTAAATAGAAGCCCAGAAAAGGTTTTCTTTCATTTTCCTAACAGTTGCTTTGGAAAGCTTTATTGCCCTTAATATGTCTAATGGGTCGGATTTCATTAAAACAATTTTTGCGGTTTCTATGGCTACATCTGTTCCTGCGCCAATAGCAATACCTATATCAGACCTCGCAAGAGCAGGCGCGTCGTTCACCCCATCCCCTACCATTGCCACGAACTTTCCCTCATCCTGAAGTTTTTTAACATATTTTTCTTTATCTTCCGGCAAAACTTCGGCAAACACCCTATCTATTTCAAGTTGTTTACCAATTAATTCCCCTGTTTTTTTGTTATCTCCGGTAATCATCACCACTTCAAGTCCTAATTCTTTCATTTTAAGAATTGCTGTTTTTGCATTTTCTTTTATTGGATCAAGGGCTGCTGCTACTCCTGCAATTTTCCCATCAATTGCCAAAACCATAATTGTTTTCCCTTCTGAAAGCAACCTGTTGATTTCTTTTATCAAAGGTTTAGTGTCCACTTTTCTGTCATTCATAAGTTTTATTGTTCCGACAAGAACGTGCTTTCCTGAAACTTGCGCTTCAACTCCATGTCCTGCAAGATTTTTAAATCCTTCTACTCTAGTTGGAATAGTTAAGTTTCTTTTCTTGGCTTCTTCTAAAACTGCCTGACTTAGCGGATGAGATGATTTGGCCTCAACAGCGGCATTAAGTTCAATAATTTTGTCTTCACTAAATCCTCTTGCAGCAATTACATCGGTAATTTCGGGTTTTCCTTGGGTCAAAGTACCTGTTTTATCCAAAACTATTGCCTGTATTTTTGAAACGCCTTCAAGAGTAGGGGCATCTTTAATAAGAATATTGTGTTTTGCGCCAAGGCCTGTTCCAACGGCAACTGCGGTAGGGGTTGCAAGTCCCAAGGCGTCAGGACAGGCAATAACAACTGTTGATATGGCAAAAGTAAGAGCAAAAATTAAAGGCTGCCCCAAAAGGAAAAACCATACAACGAAAGTAATCAATCCTCCTCCAACAGCCACAATAACAAGATATTTGGCAAACCTATCTGCAATTTTTTGCCCGGGGGCTTTTGAGTTTTGAGCTGTTTCAACCAGTTTTACAATCTGCGCAAGAGCAGTATCTTCGCCGATTTTTGTTGCTTTAAATTTGACTGAACCCGATGTATTAATAGAACCTCCAATAACCTTATCTCCTATTTTCTTTGCAACAGGAAGAGACTCTCCTGTTACTAAAGACTCGTCTATTGCCGTTTCTCCTTCTATTATTTCTCCGTCAACGGGAATTTTATCGCCGGGCTTCAGGATAACGATATCTCCAACTACAATTTCCGAGGTTGAAACTAAAACTTCTTTTCCGTTTTTTAAAATTCTTGCCTGCGGAGGAACGAGATTAAAAAGCGCCTGCAAGGCATCGGTTGTACCGCGTCTGGATTTCATTTCCATCCAATGTCCGAACAGAACAAAAGTTATAAGAAGAGCCGCGGCTTCGTAATAAGAATCGTTGCTTCCTAAAAAAGTAAGTAAAATACTGAAAGCATAAGCAGCTGTTATTCCAACGGCAATTAAAACAGCCATGTTTAAAGTTTTTTGCTGCAGAGCTTTAAAAGTGGAATACAGAAATATCCAGCCGGAATAGAAAAAAACAGGTGTTGTGAGTATAAAAAGTATCCAAGCGCTTGGAATAGGTTGGGGAAGGTTTATGCCCAAAATTTTTTCTCCCAAAGGTGAGTAAGCAATAATAGGGATTGATAGAAACAGAGAGAAAAAGAACTTTTGCCTAATATCTTCTTCCATAAGTCTTGCCATTTCCCGTCCTGCAAGGCCTGTATGTTCCATTCCCATACTCATTGTCATGCTCATTTTAAATTTTTCAAACCATGACATTTCTTCCGGTTTTTTCATCCGGTGATCTGTCTCAACAAGCCTCATTCCGCACTTAGGACAAGTGCCAGGCTTATCCGTAATTACGTCAGGATCCATGGGACATGTATATAGCGTCTTTTCTTGGTTATCGTCTTGCATTTATGTATCTGTCTAAACCAAACCATCCTGCAGTTCTCCATGCTAACATCAGCAAGATTTGTACAACCAGCATTAAAGGATTAATACTTATAGTACCTGCTAAAAGATAGTTTAAGTTCATCAACCCGCCAAAAAGTGCAGCAATTCCTGTAAAAAGACCAAGAATTAGCGCAATTCCTACTACTACTTCTCCGTACGAAACTAAATAGGAAAAAATTGTTGAGTTAGGTAAGGCAAAATCTTTGATAAATGCCGCGTACCAACTCGCAACAGCAGGATGCGCGCCGCTAGCTTTAGCCAGCGCATTCGCCAAAAATCCCTGAATCGCCACCCCTGCTTTTTCTCCAACCCACAGGGGATTTTTTATTTTTTCCAGTCCTGCCTGAAGCCATATCCAACCTATATAAACCCTCACGATAAGCCAAACCCAGGCAAAATACTTGCTCCCAAATAAGAGTTTTTCCAGCCATGTTTCTTTCATATTTTCTCACCCTCTTTCACCCGCTTAAATTCGCTCTTCGAGCCGCAGTAGAAATCTACTAAGGCGAGAAGAAAGAATAGGTGGACCCTTTATTTCTTTTGTGTTTGTTTCCAAAGCCAAACTCCCAAAAGAACTAAGTCTACGAAAACAACTATCCAGAAGATGAAGCCTAAGGTGCCAAACCAAGGCATGCCGGTTCCCCAATTCATCATATTGCTATATCCCCATCCCATCATATTTCTCACCCCCTTTACCTAATTATTAGGCTACACTCTTTTGGCTATCTTGTAAATAATAAAAATTACAAAACCTAAGAAAATTATATTTAAAAGAATGCTTCCTCCGGCATATTGGTTAACAAACGCCCCGACATTTTGAATAGCTAAAGTTATGCCTTCGGCTTTACCCATCGTCAATCTGCCTGTGAAAGTAAGGTAAAATGTCAAAACAGAAGTTGCGAAAAATATAATTGCCGCAATAAGATTATTAAGAAACAGAAAATAAGTCTTGCCGAAGATTTTAAAAGACGCAATTGGTTTTCTGAAAGCCGAAAAGCTGGGCATTTTCTTGGAAAGAAAAATAGAAATTAGCAAAAGCGGAAAAACCATACCCAAAACATACATTAAGCCAATGAGAATTGCGCCTAATATGTTCGGGGACAGAAGGCTAAAAGTCAAAATTCCAACCAAAACCGGCGCGCAGCAAGCACTGGCAATTCCGGAGAAAATACCAAGTAAGAAAATAGAAATAATATCTGCCTTCCCATTCTTGGTAGTCTGGGAAAATCTTGGCATTGGAAATTTTATTCCGAAAAATGACATTAAAGCCACTATGAATAGCATAATTCCTCCCAGAATGTAAAGCGTGTCGTGATAGCGGAAAAGAAGTTTTGAAACCAAGGAAACACCCAAAACCGCGGGCAAAAGTACTATAAATATTCCCAAACCGAAAACCAAAGTCGCCAAAAGAATTTTTGATTTCTCCTTAAAGACGCTCCCTAGATATGCAGGGAGTAAAAAAGTAATGCAGCACGGAGCAAAAAGAGCCACCATCCCTGCGGCAAATGCAGCTATAAGAGAGGTTTGAAAAAATATTTGATCCATTTATGCTCCGCAGCTCCCTCCTCCTTGCAAAAGAGGCCAGGGAAGATTCCCCACTTCTTTTCTTACGACCGCATATCCCATTGCGCTTGAAAATGTCTTGGATAAGAGTTCTTGAGCCGGAATTTTGCTATAATCCCGTCCGCTTTTTTGAAAATGGTAGGCAATATCAAGATAGGTTTGCGGAAACCAGTAAGAATTAAAAGCCAAAACTGTTTTGTAAATTTCATTTTTGGATTTATTCTGCGATACCATCAGCTCAATTAGGCCCAAAGCTGCCATTCCGTGGTTACAATCCGGAAATGCAGTGGAATTTCCGCAGCAAGGCCTGTAAATATTTCCCGCGATTTCCGAAACCATCTTTTGCTGGCTCTCCGACAAAATTATGTATGAAAACTTGCTGTATAAATCCATCGGCGCTTTTGCTCCTATTGTCCATCCCCCTGTTGAAGCAAAATTTGCAGTATTTCCTCCTTCAGTCATCTGTCCAGTTTCAAGGATAGGGTTTTTATTGGCAAGACCAAATCCCCAAAGTACATCCACCCAAAATTGTGCGTTTTCCTGCGTTAATTCTATTTCTCTTTGATTGCTCCCGTCCAAATATTTATCAAAATTTGCGTCTAAAGTTTCCTTTCCCGTCAATGCTTTCGCAAGTTTTACTTTATCTATCACGCCGTCGTCAATCATCCGTTTACCCAAAATTCCCCAATTAATTTTGAAGCGATATCCGTTTTTGGGAAGCACTTTTTCTTGCAGAATTTCAAGATTATTCGCAATTTTATTTTCCGTTTTTGAAACGCCTGACTGATCTTTATTTAAAAACTTTTCATTTGCAAAAATACCTAAGAAAAATGCTAGCACAATAAGAGCGAAAATAATCTCTACTGGTATTTTTTTCATTTATTTAACCACTACGCCTGAAAACGAGAATTCGACATAAGGATGGTCCGGATCATTCGTCTCGAAGCTAACGAGCCTTGATATTGGACCAACTCCTGAAGGTCCGTGAGCTGTAGGATCAAAAACTGCGACGATTGAAGCTTCTTCTCCTGGTTTTAATACGCCCTTCCACGCACCTTCACTTGCGTGTCCTGTCATGCCAAATCTCGGACTCATAACACTTCCTTTTTGGAGAAAAACTTGGGTGCACATGCAGGAAGTGGACATATTGGCAATTGTCAAATCAGCAGTTCCGAAGTTTTTAATTTTAAACGGGTGTTCTACATTTCCTCCTGAATATGGAACATTTTTAAAATCAAAGCTGGTTTCGAAAGTCTGTATGCTTGCTCCGGTGGTTTTTTGAAGACTTGTTTTGGAAGGAGAATTGTTGGAAAACAAAATAGCGCCTACTATTATAAGTGCTGTAAAAACTAGAATTCCTATTATTGCCTTTTTGTCCATCTTATCTCTTTCTAAAAGCTTCCAAAAGCTCTTGAATTTCCTTGTCTCCCCCGCTTGATTTAATGGCATTTCTTACACAATCTTTAAGATGTCCCTCCAACAAAATTTCATCAACTTTTCTTAAAGCGCTTTGGACTGCGGTTGACTGCTGAATAACATCAGGACAATACGCGCCATTCTCAACCATCTTTATTACCTTTTTCAAATGTCCTTCGATAATTTTTAAGCGCTTGGCTGCGGATGATTTGATTGTTGGCTGCATATCTATATCCCCTCCCCCAGGATAGGATTAGTTAATTAAACCAAACTTTCACTTCCTTGTCAATGGGGAAAAACTTAGCAGGCTACTCTTTCTCGTTCTTGCAGTTGTGGATTTTTTGGAGTTGACCCGTAACCAGCGAAAATAGAACGTTTTCTTGCTGGTTTTTCTTCCACATACAAAGGATTTTCCTTCACTCCCATTCTCGCCTGAATTTCTTTGGTAAATTTTATATGCGGATCTATTATTGCTGTCGCAAGATTAAGGGCATCCTCAGGACTTATTTTTCCAGCAAACGCTCCAATAAATTCAGCGCCCCTTTTTCTTGCATTTTCTTCAACTTCTGGAACCGTAAGATATCCTTTTGGCTGAAGAAGTTTCGCAGGAGCGACAAGTCTCTCTGCTATTTCTTTCTCTTTCGAAGAAGCAACATACCACACATTTCTCCAGTAAGTTCGATCTATGTCTTCGCCCAACCTTGATATAAGCATTATTGTTGAAAGTATAAAAAGATTCCTGCATGCAACAAGTCCGTCTCGTGCCTCTAAAAGCATTTCCTGTGGAGTTTTCCCTACTCTATCTAGACCTCTTCTCAATTTTTCACTCATATTAGGATAAAAGTGCTTCTTTTTCCAGCGCTTTTTCGTTTCTTATAACGATACGCCGCCCATTATATCCTATAATTTTTATTTTTTCAAGTTTTTTCAGCTCCAGACTGACTGTCTCCCGCGTTACCCCTACAAGAGAAGCTATGTCTTTGTGCGCAAAAGGGATTTGAATTTCTCGTCCTTTGGACGTATCTATACCGAAGTCTCTTCCGCAAATAAGAAGAATTGAGGCAAGTTTCGCATTTGCATTACCAAAAACAAGATATTCCATTCTCTTAAGAGCCATTTGGAAACGGTGGATAATATGATAATTTACCTCTTTAAAAACATCAATATTCTCATCTATAAATTTACCAAACTCTTCTTTATTTGCCCTTTGTATTTCAACCGGACTTAAAGTCTCAAAATAATAAATACTTGGGGTACCTGTAAAACCCCAAACTACAGGAAAAAAGTCTCCTGGCTTGTAAATAACCAATGTTAAGTCTTGCCCTTCAGAAGAAAGAGAATATAGCCTTATATAGCCTTTTTTTAGAAAATGTATTCCCTGGGGCATATCGCCCGGGCGAAGAAATGTCTCCCCTTTTTTATAATGGACTGTTTTAAATTGCGAGAAAAATTTCTCAAGTTTCTCTATTGCAAGATTATTCATTTTGCCGCAAAAGTATAGCAGAATAAAATTCAGTAAGCAATCTCACATATTTTCGGTAATCCAAGTTACTGCACTTGCAGTGCATAAGATATATATTATTTCCAGAAAGGAATAAATATGAACCAAATATACACAGCACCATTTCTAACCAGCTGGCCTACGCCAATATCTTTACGCCAGATTATAAGCTGGATAAAGGGAGAAGACAAAAATAAAAAAGGAAAAAGAGCCAAAAGATTAGAATCTTTTGAAACCAAAGTTATAATTTCAAGTTTTGGATATTGACAATTATTTAATAAACCCTCACAATAATTGTCTAATGGCAAAAAATAGTAAATTTCTTAGCGACCTTTCATCTTCTACTCCTATTCTTTTGGTTCTTTTATTAGTAGCTGTATTCCTGTTGGGTTCTCTTACGACAAAGCTGTCATTGCAAAATCAGGGGGTAGCTACGAAAACAACGCCAGCCGCAACTGCACCAAGCCAACCCAATCAAGCGGCTGCTCCTGCTAAAGTCGAGGTTGACAATGGTCATCTTCCCGTACTTGGCAGTAAAAATGCGAAAGTAACAGTGGTGGAGTTTGGAGATTTTCAATGCCCCTTCTGCGAGAGGTGGTTTAAGGACGTTGAGCCAAACCTTATTAAAGATTATGTAAATACCGGGAAAGTTAAATTTTCTTTCCGGCACTTCGCCTTTCTGGGAGATGAATCAACCTGGGCTGCGCAAGCTTCGGAATGCGCTAACGAACAGGGAAAATTCTGGGAATATCATGATTATCTTTACAAGAACCAAGGTCCGGAAAGATCAGGAACTTTTGCCAAAGACAAATTAAAAGGCTTTGCTCAAGCGCTTTCGCTTGACACCGCTAAGTTTAATTCCTGTCTTGACTCGGACAAGTATGCAAAAAATGTTACTGATGATTTGGCAGCCGGACAAAAAGCAGGAGTGAACGGAACTCCGACAACGTTCATCAACGGTCAAACAGTCGTAGGCGCGCAACCTTACAGCGCATTCAAAGCAATATTGGATGCAGAACTTGCGAAAGTAAAGTAATCTTTACCCCAGAAGCTTTATCAGAACCGCTATCAAAACAATCCCTGCTATAAAGAAAAGAGTGTGAGAAAGAGCTAAACTCCTCTTTGCTTTATGATGAATTTCAGGAAGTAAATCCGTTGCGGAAAGGTAAATAAAATTGCCCGTAGTTATAGCCAGAAGAATAGGAACAGCATCTTCAAAAATATTGCCCAAGTAAAATGCCAGAATCGCTCCGGCAATTGCAGCTACTCCTGTTAGTACATTAAACCAAAGAACCCATCCTCTTCCCCACCCTTTATGGATAAGAATTCCAAAATCTCCAAGCTCATGCGGAATCTCATGAATAAATACTGCCAGAGTTGTAACAAGACCTAGTGGAAAACTCACCAGAAACGTTGCGGCAATCGATGCTCCATCAATAAAATTATGCAAAGCATCTCCAAATATCAAAAACGCCGTAGGCAAACGCATTGTTTCTCCACCGACAGGTTGATCTTCTTCATCATGATGATGCAAAAAAAGAAATAAACGCTCTATGACGAAAAATCCTGCAATTGCAATAGTCACCCAAAGAAATACTTCTTCTCCTTTTATCTCGACTGCCTCTTTTAAGGTATCCAAAAAGCCTGTTGCCAGAAGTGCCCCGGCTGCGAACGCAACAAGGGAAAATGAAATTTTCTTGATAAAACTTTTGTGCAAGAGAAGAATTGCCACCAGAAAAAGTGAGGAAATGGAAGCTAAAAAAGTGGCTAATAAAATCGTCAAAAGCATTGTATTTAAAATTATATCAAATTTTAAGAGGAAAATCTTTTTTATCGGATAATTTCAAATGGGGAGGGTATGTCTTTTTGGGGACTTTCCCATTTTACCTCTACGTTTTCTACTTCTGATAAAAACGCTCCTTTTCTGCAGATTTTAATTATTTCGTCCAACTTCTCTTTTTCTCCCCCAAAAACAGCCTCTACTCTTCTGTCAATTGTATTTCTTGCAAATCCGTTAAGACCCAATCTTCTTGCCTGTCTTTTGAGAAAATACCTAAAACCAACTCCCTGAACAAAACCTGATATAAAAACGTGGACTCTCATTTAAGGAAAACTCCAAAGTAAGCAAGAAGTAAGTTTCGTATCAATCTTCCTAAAAAAAGAGGAATAAAAAAACGATAAAAAGAAAAAGAAAAAACTCCGGCCAAAATTCCTATCACGTCGAAAAAGGGATTGGGAATAAGAGCAACGATAAAGATAATGAAACTCCCATACTTTTTGAAAATATCGTGAAGGAACATATACCATTTGTGGTGATTTTTTATAAATAGAGCTTTTCCCGAGATGCCTAAGAAAAAACCTATCATATCTCCAAGGCTTGCCCCAAATGAAGCAGCCAAAGCAACCAAGATGGCGGGATACAATAATCCTCCTGCGACAACAGAAGCGATAGCAGGAGCCGGAAGAAAAAGCGTGGCATTGCCCAAAAGATTGATTAAAAATATTCCGAGTAATCCTAGGGACTTAAAGTCAGATAATCTGTCTCTGAATAAAAAAGCTATAGTCAATAAAATTAGAGACGCTGCGAAACCCAAAAAGTAAGATTTCTTCATAAAATTATTTTTGCTTAGCCAAAGTTCTTTTCTCTGCTTCTTCTCTCAACTGCTTCATCTTCCACATAAAAAGACCTATTTTATTTCTGGCATTGCTGTCGGAAACGAAAGAAAGAGCCTTTTCCAAAATGGCGCGGTGCACTGTTTTCGCAAGCTTTATATACATACCGCTGTGCTTGTAATCTCCAAGCTCTTCTGCCAAATATACTCCGAATGCCTGAAATTCACGAGAAATATATTTATCTTTTTGAGGATTAAATTTTTTAAGGATCTGCCCAACCGTCTGCATAAAATTATTTTGTGTTGAAGCGGTTTTGCGAAGCTTCTATCCCTTCTTCCAAAGCCATCTCGATTGCCTTTGCTCCTCTTTTAATCATTTCCTTTACTTTTCCTTTCTCCGATCCGGAAAACATCCTTAATACAAAATCCTCAACGTTTTTCAATTTTTGATTTTTAATATTTAATTTTTGATTTTTTATTCCTGTTCCCATTCTAAATCTCCAAAATTTATCTGTTCCAAGGCTGGACATAACCGAGTCAACTCCGTGATGTCCGGCTGATGCTCCGCCAAATCTTATTTTCATTGCGCCCAAAGGCAAATCAATATCGTCATTGACAATCCAGATATCCGAACAGCTTATCTTGAAAAAGTCAGAAATTAATCTTACTGCCATTCCCGAATTATTCATATAAGTTTTGGGTTTGGCAAGAATCACCTTTTCCAAACCGCCATGTGTCCTTTGCCATTCAAGCTGGACAATATCGCTTTTGAATTTATTTTGGTTCTCCCAAACGGTTTTTCTGACCGGCTCGAAGTCTTTGAGAAATTTTTCAATTACCATAAAACCCAAATTATGGCGAGTCTTTTCGTATTTTTCTCCGGGATTTCCCAATCCAACAATCAATTTCATTGTCAAAACATTCAATCTTAATGATAGCAAAAAAAATGAATGATTGAAAGAGGAAATAGGTTGAATTTATTTAACCCTTATTAATCGTTGGAATTTAGGGCTTCCAATATCTTGTTTTGAAGCGTAAAATACTTCAGTTCCAGTTTCTACCCGTCTTATAGCAGCTAAATAGCCTGCTCCCATTTTGGAATCTGCGCAGACAAGAAAAGAGTTTATCTCTATTTTTTCCGGATGCATTATGACTAAGCCAATTCCATCCAGTAGAGTTGCTTCCCTTTCTCCTTTCTTAAGCTGACCATTTCCAATTCTTAAATGTACTACATATGGTGGTTTTCCAGCAAAATGTCCATATTCCGGTTTGTCCAAATGTCCAATTTCGTAACCGCAAAGAATACCTGCTTTTTCAGCAATCTCGCTTAAAGGTAATCTTCCTTCCACTATAATCTGTAGTACATCAACACTGTTTGTTTTTTTCTTAAAAAGAGGGAGATTTTTTCTATACGTAGACTGTTCTAATCTCAATTTTTCAGCAAAAAGTTTAGTAAGTATTATTTCCTGTATTTGCCTTTCCAATTTCCTATTCGCTTCCGCTGTACACAAAACGTGAAAAGGTACTTCGCCTAGCATAGATTAGCTTTATATCAATAAACGGATTGTTTGTCAAATTTTAATTTTATCTTTTTAAAATCAAAGCTGTTTCTTCATCTGAAATTTACCAACAATATGCAAAGCAACTACTCTATCAAAATATCTTTTAATACTATCTAATGTATCTTTGGCTATCGCAGGAGTTGCTAAAATTGAAGTCCTATTTGGTCAGTTTTTGGCTCTTCTATCTTCCCATGCCCTGAGTCTGCCGAAGGGTCTTTTTCAGGATTCCAAATTTTTACTTTTCCATACTCCCCGTCATACCCCGGATCAATTGCTATATTTCCGTTTCTAACCTTGGCAACGCCTTCGGCGATTTTCGCTCCTGCGGCTTGTGATATTTTTTCAATCGGAATTCTTAAAAGGATTTCTATTTCCGTCCCCAATTGAGCGCAAAGCTCATCAAATTTGGTCTTGACCTTAATACTTGCCGTTGTCGATTCCATAGCTTCGGCAATAACTTCAAGAAATGGCACAAGCTTGACAAAGGGTGGGTGATTTTTGGATCTAGCGACATGCCATTTTATTCCGCTTGGGCTTATTTTTTCTTGCACAACATCACTCATAGATTTTTTTGCCAGCTGCTGAACTCTATGCAAAACGCCTTCTGTCAATCGTCTTTTGCAAACAGGACAGATGTTGCCGTCGGTTTTGGTATCATTGGGTCCTCTTACTATCTTGCAATTTCTGTGTCCGGAAAAATGATATTTCCCCTCTTCCGGATAAAATTCAATTGTATACCCAATTTTAAATTTTCCCTCCGGATCTCTTTTTATCGCAGCCGCTATATCGTCGTACGAAATTTTTAATTTTGAATTGTAATTTTGACTTTTGCTTTTTGAATTTTGAATTGTAAAAACGGTCGCCTCTCTTCCCATCTTTGCCGGGCTATGGGCATCAGAAAATGACAAAATCGAACGGTTATCAAGTTCCTCCACCTGCCAATTCATCGCCGGATCGCTGGAAAGTCCGGTTTCTATGCCGTAAATATATTTGTCCAACTCTCCAAAGGCTTGATTTAAAGAATCAAAACCGCTGGCTGAACCATACATTCCGAAATGAGGTGTCCAAATGTGGCAGGGAATTAGCATAATGCGTTCGTCGATTTCCAAAACCAGCTCCAAAAGATGCCTTGAAGATAATCCGATGATTGGTCTTCCGTCAGATGAGAGGTTGCATCCTAGACCCAAAAGTTTTTTATTGATTTTCTCGGCTGTTTCTATATT
Organism: Candidatus Levyibacteriota bacterium; assembly: GCA_030651475.1. Lineage (GTDB taxonomy): Bacteria > Patescibacteriota > Microgenomatia > Levybacterales > UBA12049 > JAUSEW01. The sequence continues at coordinate 91,026 of JAUSEW010000021.1, read as the reverse complement.
GGGAGAAAATAATAAGTTATGTATCCTTCTTAATTTTCCTGCTTCTGTGTAGATGCTGGCAATTTCTGTTGAGAGAAGAAATAAAGGCGAAGATTGTCCTTTGAGTTTGTACAAGCCCTCTGATGCTTCTTCCAATTCTGCTTTCATTTCCCTAAGCCAGAGAGGATGGGTCCAGTCGGAGGAGGAAATTATTCCCAGTCCTTTTTTCTGTGCCCATTTTGCCATTATCGGCAAAACCATATTCTGCGAAACCGCGCGGGAATATTTGGAATGTAAATGCAGGTCGGCAACAAACTCCATAATAAATTAAATATTAAAAATAAAATCTTAAATCTTATCTCGCTTGAGATTTTTTCATTGTTATAATACTTGCTGCTAAAATTCTCGCTAACTCACTAGCTTCTAAAATTAGCTTATTAATTGCCGTGTTGTTCAAAAGTTCGTTGAGTAAATCTAGCCAATATACTACTTCATTAGCGCTTTTTAAGGCATGACTATAAAAGTTTATGTAATCTTTTTTACTTGAAGCGGAATTCGCCTCCTTCATGTTTGCCCCTATCGAGCATGCACTTCTAATTAATTGATCGGCAATAATCCAAAATTGACGCTTGTTGGGAAATAATTCCGTAAGCTTTATAGCTTCAATAGAAAATTTTAAAGCTCTTTTTATAAAATCATTTTTGTTATTCATTTTTGAGATTTAATCTTTTATTTTTTATTTTGTAGCTTGTACATTTCAATTAATTCCCTAGCTGTTGTTGCGTCTTCTGCTTTTTTGTCATTACTTCTGAATGAAACTAATCGGGGAAATCTTAAAGCATAACCCGGTTCTCTTTCGCCTGAAGAATTAATAAAAGCGCCTGCCGTATGAATTGGGCTTCTGGTTATTTCATCTGCCAAAACTTCTATCACAATTTTGGGTTCAACCCAGACACTCGGACTAATTAATGAGTTTACTCTCGCTGGCTTATTTTTCACTTTTAATTTTTCACTTTTAATTTTTATCTCTATCCATTCCTCATCGGTTAAACCCGTCCCTATCTTAGAAACTGTCACAAATTCATCTTTTTTGTCATCATATACTCCGACCAAAAGCGCTCCTGCTCCAAAAGCTGTTCTCTTCCCTTTTCCCATGACATATCCCAAAATCACACAGTCTATCGTGTCATTTAATTCACCCGAAGAATTTCTTTTAAGCTTAACCCAATTAAAATTTCTCGCTCCGGCTTCGTATTTGCTGTCCAATTTCTTAATCACTACTCCTTCCAGACCTTTCGAAATAGCATCTTCCAAAATCAAGGACAAAGTTTGAGAATCGGAAACGGTCTGGGTTTTGGTAGAGATCAAAATTCCGTCCTCCTTGATGGTTTCTTTCAAAACTTCAAGTCTTTTGGTTAAAGGCTCGTCAATATACGATTTCCCATCTTTGTACAAAAGGTCGAAGACAAATGCCTTAAGTGGAAGTTCTTTAGCGACCTCTTCTATATTATGCTTCCTTCGCCTTTTGGTGGTTTCCTGAAATGGTAAAAATTCTTCGGAATCAGGATTATATGCCAAAGCTTCGGTATCCAAAATCGCGGTTTTTGCTTTAACTTGCTCAAGAGTTCCCTTGATGAGTTCGGGAAACATATGCGTCATATTCTCCAAATTTCTGGAAAACATAGTAACTTTTTCTCCATCCTTATGAATTTGCACTCTGAAACCGTCATATTTATACTGAACATCTACAACTTTCATTTTTTCTATGGCTTTTTCCGGATTTGGAAGCCTTTCGCAAAGCTCGGAACGGATTGGTTTACCAACCTGAATTTTCAATCCCAAAACCGCGCCCAAACCTTCTCTCCAAAGAGTTTCCGCAATTAACCCAAGATCAGAAGTTCTATTGTAGGCTCCTTCCAGTAATTTTCTTTTGCTTTTGTCTCCAAATTTCGCCTTAGCCAAACCGTCCAAAACAGTCGGATCTCCAATTCCCAGCCTCAAATTCCCCAAAGGAATTCTGACTAAATATTTCGCTGAATTTGCATCTAATTTTTTCAGAAGTTCCGAAAACAAAATTGCTCTTTTCTCAACTGTCCCCTCACCCTTCGTCTTAGCAATTTGAGTCAGAGTCTCAAAAACTTCCTTAACGCTTATTTTTGAACTTTGAGTTCTAGATTTTGAATTCAGTTGTGTAACAACTGCACCCATATCCCCAAGTTTGGAATAAAACTTGAGTACTTCTGCTTTTGAAGATCCATACGCACGCGCTATGGCCTCTGCTACATTTTTTTCTGCCATGCCAATTTCTGTCGCTTCAAAAAATGGAGCAATTCTTCCCTGCGTTAGATAAACAATTTTTTGGATTTCCTCTTTTGCAGATTTTTTAAAAAGCTCTGATAAGATATCTATCAACGTCAATCTTGAAGCAGTAACCTCTAATTTCTCGAAAAACAATGAAAGTTCCTGAAACGTCATAATTTTATTGCCCAAAAGTTAGTTTTAGCACTTTATAAGGTTCATTCCCAACTGTTTCTAATCTAAACCATTGTTCATTATTCTTCTTTAGCAAAAGACCTCTTATTAATGCTGGGTCATTAACAGTCTTCCTATTATTATCTAAAATCCATATTTTCCATTCTGCTTTTATCTGTCCTTCATCGTCAATTAAACTTGGTTCAACCCATAAAGACATATGTTTTTCAGAATCAAGATCTATTTGCCAATCTAAATCAAATAAGGCAATTATTCCCGTACTACCTTTTTCCTCTTTTTCCTCGTTTCTTAACAGCCTAACATCTTTCAATCTTCTTGTTTCTTCCTGAAGAGTCATTGGGGTAAGAAGTATTCTCAAAGATTCCTTGTCTCCTTCTTGTACTTTTTTAAGAAGGCCTCTTACGTCAATATACTTACCCTTAACTGGGGGAGGCGTACTTCCAATAAAAAGATGCTCTATTGGAGCGCGCCAATCTAGAGCGTACATTGGGATTTCTCTGGGTTCCTGTACTTGTGTTATTTGAGCGTTTACTTCTGTCATTTTGACATTATATATTTTGCGCCTTTGGTAACGCCTTGTTTTCGGATTATGCCATTTTGCAATAAAACTTTCAATTCATTGAGAATCGTGTCTTCCGACACCATTGGAAAAAGCTGTTCAAAAGCTTGGTTTTGTAAATATCCTGTTTTTTGAATATATTCAATAATTTTCAATTGTCTTTCCGTTAGCATAATCGGTTTTCCGCCCAACTTTTCCTTAAGCTTGACGTCAATAGATATTTTCTCAACTTTCTCTTTTATTTTGGCAAGTTCAATCGCTAATCCCTCTGTAAAATATTCCAGCCATTTTGTTAAATCCCCAGCGTTTTTCGCAACACTTTGCAGCGCCTCATAGTATCGCCCGGAATCGCTATCAAAATATTCCTCCAAAGAGAAAAATTTTCTTATGTCATAACCTTCCAAAAATAAAATTAAGGTTGATAAAGCTCTTGCTACCCTTCCATTTCCGTCTATAAAGGGATGGATTCTTACCAACTCGTAATGAACAATACCGCTTCTCAAAACAGGATGTATGTCTTGCTGCTCCAAGTTATTTATAAACGCCATAAGTTCTTTAATCTGCACAGGAACTGCTATGGCTATCGGAGGCCTGAAGGAAACCTGTCCGGTAGAGCTATTTTTGACAACAACCTGTGTTTTCCTAAATTCTCCGCATTTATCGCTTGGTAAAATCTTATCAACGGTAATTTTATGAATATCCTGAAGTACTCCCTCCGTCATTTTAAATTTCAAATTTAAAATTTTAAATTCCGAGATGTATTCCATAGCTTTCCTGTAATTTATTACCTCTTTTATATCCCTTTCTCTGGCAACAACATCTTGTCCTGCCAGAATTTTTTCCGCTTGGTTCAGATTAAGTTCATTTCCTTCAATGTGAGTTCCGTGGTGGACTGTCCGAACAAGCGCGTCTTGGCGGAATTGCTTTTCGTAATAAGGAAGAAGCGGAGCATGGTCAATAATTTCTTTAGCGGCTTCAATAACCCCAATATTTCTTAAAATTTTATTTGAGATAACAAACTTAGGAGAATACATTTATATCCAATTATAGTCTGATTGCCCTCATTTGACAAATCAAAGTCTTTATGTTATAAAAAGCACAATGAAACCAGAAGTAAGAAGGGCAGCAAAGCTTGTAGCATCAGGTTTACTTGTTCTAGCAGGTGCAGGAGGAGCCATAGAAGGAGGACTGCAAATAAACTCTTATAATACGGAAGTTAATGCAGAAATCGATCACCAATTAATAATAAGTGGATTACCATCACGAAAGGGTCTGGTGCAGGCTCACCAAAGAATAACTAATTTTAACGACTATATTTCTATTGACGCAAGAACAACTGACGAGCTAAATCGCGTTAGAGAAGATTTAGCTCTTATAGCAAAGGAAAAAGACGTTAGGGTAGTAAACGCTAGGGTAGTAGAACAAAAAATGCCCGCCGATTATTTGGCGGGCGGATTGCAAACAGGTCTTGGGATCGTATTGTTTACATCTGGGTTGCTTTGGCTGAGTCGGCTGATGGAAAGAAAGATATCGAATAATCCTTCTCCTATTTCAAAAGACGAATCCCAAACTGCTTAAACTTTTTCAAAATTAAAAATCCAAATTTATAATTAGCAATAAAATTTGACAAATTAATAATTTAGAAGTATCATCCGCTTGATATGGGGGAAAGGTTGCCGGAAACACAAAAGACAAGTTGGAATTCAAGGGAAATAATTAAAAAAACAGTTAGAGTAATAAGCGCAATGGCAATCGTAGCTGGAGCGGTTGGTTTAATTGCAAGTTGTGCAGAACAAAAACCAAAATTCCAGGAAGTAAATTCTTCAGAATTTCATACCGCCACGCCTAAAGAAAACTGGTCTGCATTTGCAATGGCACTTAGCATGCTAATATTTGTAGGAAACGAGCAAAATTGGGGCGGAGATCCAAAAGATAAACCCTCAAGCTAATAACTTCTTCATAACTTGCGGGATTGCATCGGCCAGATCCGAAGCATTGAAGAAATATCCGACTTTCTTAAATAGACTTTCCCCTGCTTTTTTATTGATGTAACTTCCAGCGCAGGCTGCCAAAAATGCATCATTTTTACAATAAAGCGAAGCTACAAGTCCTGCCAAAACATCTCCTGTCCCTCCTTTGGTCATTCCCGCATTCCCTCCAGGAACTTTAATGCATTTTTTTGACGAACAAATAATATCTATCTGACCTTTCAGTAGGATTACACATTTAAACTCTTTGGCGAACAATTTCACTTGTTTCTCTAATTTTAAATTTTGAATTGTCATTTTTAATTTTTCATTTTTAATTTTTAATTTAAGGAGCTCGAATTCCTTTATGTGCGGTGTCAGAATAGGCTCTCTAAGAAGCATCAAAATTTCAGGACTTAAAACCTGCAGACTTCCTCCGTCAATCACCCATTTTTTGCCTTGATATTTCTTTATCAATTTTTCTGTTAGCTCTTTAGTGTCATCATCCCCGACTTCTTGCCCAACTTTTCTTGGTAAACCCGGACCAATCAAAATACAATCCGCCTCGTTAATGTAGTCCTCTATCTTACCGCGGGGAACCACGATTCCATCCCTAAATTCTTCCTTTGCCCGAAGAACAATTTCATTATTTTGAGGAATTGAAGAATAGAAAACCATATCCACTATTCGGGAGGCAACTTTTAATGCCCACAAAGAAGCAGAATGAAACAGCTCTGATCCGCCGATAATCAGAAGTTTTCCATTTTGCCCTTTATGCGAATTTTTAGGCGGGTTATATAATTTTTTACGATCGTTTATGTCAAATTCTTGCATTTCGTAGACCCTGAGCTCACGTCGAAGGGTATGGTAATTCTATCACATTTGCGCTCTTTAACAATGTCTTGTCAATAAATTCTTGGTGAGTAGTTGTTATAATGGTCTGTTGCTTTCCCAATAATTCCAAAACCAGATCTATATGTTCCTTATCCAGCTCGGAAAAAATGTCATCCAGGATAATTGCAGGCCTGTAACCTAACTTTTCTTCCATAAAAAGCAACTGTAAAAGCTTTAACTGCAAAACAATTAATCTTTGCTGGCCTCTTGATCCAAATGATTTAGCGTCATGTGTTGTTTGGGTTACGTTATCAAACATCTGTATTGAAAAATCATCTCTATGCGGCCCAACCAAAGTAACACCCGAGGCTATTTCAGCATCTTTATACTGCAAAAGCCGTTCTTTCGAGATAATACTGTGATCGTAAATCGTCACGAAATCAAAAATATCTTTTTGCGCACTATTGATAAATTTAATAAAATCCGCCCGTTTTTGTGTAATAATTTTACCATTTTTAATTAATGTTTCATCCCAATATTCAAAAACCTTATCCTCTCTTTCTCCCTTCTCTTGCGCCTGCTCCAGAAGTTTATTGCGCTGCCTAAGCGCTTTTGTGTATTCAAGAATTGCCAAACGGTATTCTCTATCTGTACTTTCCAAAACTTCGTCCAGAAAATTTCTTCTGATTGAGGGTGATGAGATAACAATATCCAGATCAACCGGAAAGAAAAACACAGCGGAAAAATTACCGACAAAATCAATTCGTCTTTTGGAAACTCCGTTCACCAAGTATTTTTTAAAGGCATTTTCCTTCCCAAAAGATTCAGGAGCAGTTATCATAATCTCCAATTCTATTTCTTCTAATTCCCCTTCTATTCGCGCCATTTGTTCACCGTAAGAAACTGCGTCTTTATCTTTTTCAGATTTAAAACTTACACCTTTGGTAAGAAAGTAAATTGCCTCGATTAGATTTGTTTTTCCGGAAGTATTGGGACCGATTATAAAAGTAGTTTCTTTAGCAAAAGAGAATTTAGTCTTCTTGTAGTTTCTAAAATTCGAAAGGCGTAGGGATTTTAAGATCATTGAATCACTGTTCCAGTAAACTTTTTTCCGTCCATGTAATTTTGTACATTTTCTAAATTAGAACCATTCATAATTACAACTTTAAGTCCCAGTTCTTCCGCTTTTTTCGCGGCAATCGGATCGAAGGGAGCGTGCATTCCCGGTATCCATTCATTACCAACTAATTTTCGCAGCTCTTTCCAGGAAATTTTATCGATTGGTCTTGCATCTTTAAATTTATTAGGATCTTTATCGTAAATTTGATCTATGTTACTTAAATTAATAACTGTTTTAACATCATAATCTTGGCATGCCATTATTGCACAGAAATCCGTAGACCAACCGGGCTTCCAACCCGATCCTACAACAACCGATTCTTCAACTTTTCTAATAATTTCGTAGTGTTTCAGGATATAGTGGTGCGCAATATCGCGAAAAATTGTTCTGACAAGATGAGCATTAAGTCTTGTTGCGTGAATACCTAACCAATCTAAATCATCCCGGGTAAGCTTATCTCCTATGACTTCTCTTGCTGCTTTTTGATAGTGTCTGGTAGTTGATCCGCCTCCCACAATCAAAAAAAACTGGCGATTTTTATTTTTCGCCAGTTGGGCTCTTACGAATTTGTTGAATTTAATGAGGAAGTCGGTGTCAATTCCCCCATTGGGGACGATTAATGAACCTCCGACCGAAATAACTACTCTGTCTTTATGGTTATTTCCCATAAATTTTTAACTTAAAATTTATACTGAGCTCTTCGAATGTATAATATTTATTTATGGTCACTAGTTGTAAATGTTAACACATTACCAGAGGTAAAATCAATATCCCCTAGCGCTGGCAGCTGGGGCAAAAATATGTTCCTCGACCACCGAGCTTGATCTTTTCAATAGGATTTCTGCAAACCTTACAAGGCTCTCCTTCTCTCCCATACACCAAAGTATGATTTTGATAATTTCCTTCCTGACCTAGAGCATTGACAAAATTTTCATCCGAAGAGCCGCCATATTCAAGACTTTTTTTAATGACAGCAAATATTGCGTCATAAAGATTGTTAATTTCTTCATCCGATAATGTTTTTCCCTTTCGTCTTGGGTCTATTTTGGCTTCGAATAAGGCATCATTGGCGTAAATATTGCCGATTCCGCCGATTCTTTTCTGATCCATCAAGAGAGGTTTTATTGATACATTACTTCCCTCAACAATATTTTTAAAAAGATTAAGAGTCAAAAAATTACTGGCGGAGGCCGAAGACCGAAGTCCTGAGGAGGGCTTCAGTCCTGAGGAGGGCTTCAGTCCGACGAAGGGCTCCGGACCCATTTCTTTGAAAAAAGGCATTTTCATCAGTTCATCTTTTCTCACAACCCTTATCCAACCAAATCTACGCAAATCGTTATAGTACAAATACGCGTCTCCTTCATCATTTTTGAGATTTGATTTTTGATTTTTGAGTTTAAATATGATGTGTGAATATTTGGAAGGGAGTGTAGTGCCACCAGTTTTTGGAGAAAGTTTAATGTTTTCGCTTTTCGCGTCGCGGTAGATAAGCTGACCGGTCATTTTCAAATGAACTGCCAAAACGAAATTATTATCTAATTCTATTATCAAACCCTTGCCTATCCTTCTTAGATTAACAATCTTGGCTCCGATTACATCTTCTTTTTTGCCGACAAATATTTTAGCAACTCTAATTTTGATATCTATAATCTTGCGTCCGATAAGATATTTCTGTAGTCCTACACGTATCGTTTCCACTTCAGGAAGTTCTGGCATTACAGATACCCCAATTCTTTAAATAATTTTATGGATGGTCTTGCCAAAGACGTATTCACAAGTTGTTTTTTATCAACCCACTCAAGAGAAGGAAACTCTTCGCTTGCTGCATACTTTCCCGATGACTTAACTTTGAATACGTTAAAAACATAATGTGTCATCTCTCCATCCTTATCAGGCTCCTCATCCTCATAAACCCCTATCTTCTCAACTTTTTCAACGTCTAAATTTGTCTCTTCTTTAATCTCTCTTTTAATTGCATCTTCTAAAGATTCTCTCTCTTCTACTCCACCACCAGGAAGCCTCCACGTATTTGGATAAGGACCAATATCCCTTGCTTTATTACCCATCAAAATTTTCCCATCTTTTTCGATCACAGCTACTACGCAAATTCTAGTTTTCATTTTACTTTTGAACCTACAAACTCTTTTATTTCTTTTTTAAATCTTTCTTTTGAGAATTTCTCGGCTTGTTTTATGCAGTCCTCAGGATCAATTTCCAAATTATTAAATTGTTTGATTGCCTTAATTAATCCGTCTACGGACAAATCATCAAATAGTAACCCTGTTTTTTTATCCAAAACGCTTTCCTTATATCCCCCGCCGTTAAAAGCAATAACCGGAGTTCCGAAGGACATTGCCTCAACAGGTGTTATACCGAAATCCTCATCCAAAGACAAAGCCAAAAATGCTTTGGCGCCTTTATACAATTTTACCAGTTCTTCATCTGTTACTTGTCCCAAAAATTCCACCTGCCCATCGAAGCCTTGGCGAAGTTGGGCTTTTCCTTTTAATTTATTTAATTCAAAAGAATATCCTGCAGAAGATCCGGCAATTTTTAGTTTAAGACCTGCTTTTAACGCTGCCTCAACAGCTAGATCTAATCCCTTGGCCCCAACTATCCTTGAAACTATAAAATAATAGTCATTTTTTTCGCTTTTCGCTTTTCGCTTTTCGCTTTTCGGTAAACAAACCGGTGGATAAATTACCGTTGAGTCTCTCTTATAAAACTTTTTAATTCTTCCGGCAACTTCTTGAGAATTTGCTATAAAATAATTCACTTTTTGCGCCTGTTTAAAATCATAAAGCCTCATAAAATGCCCAACAATCCCTGCGTAAACTCTCACAATAGGATATTTTTGAAAATTCAAAGAAGTGTTGTATCCGTATAGCCACCTCGGAGGTGTATGGCAATAGCAAATTTCAATCGGATGTTTTTGATTTCGCTTCGCAGAACCAAACCCCTTCGTTATGTACCAGCTTGCGGAAGAAATGACAATGTCGTATTCGGACAAATCAAAACTTCCCCAGATTAAAGGTGTTAAAAATCTTAACGGACTGCTCAATTTGCTAAAAAACGGAAAATATTGCACCCATGAAGGAATGAGTTTTTTATTTTTAAAATGTTCGTAAGCTGTTCCCTTTTTGTCATAAAAAGCCGTAAAGATAGGAGCATCCGAAAAAATTTCACTTAATACTTCCAAAACCCGTTCTGCTCCGCCATACTCCTTGATGTAATCGTGTATAAGTGCTACTTTCATAATTTAAAAGAGAGTCCGAGCTGTTCTACTTTGTCTTCTTTTGGCGAATCAGGTTTTTTAATCTCAAGTCTTTTTAGCAAACTTTTAAAACTCAATTTCTCAAATTCTTCCTTAATTCCTGCCATATCAAAATGTGACATATTGCATTTTTCTATATCTAAAGTTATCGGCGCATCAGTAACTATGGTCGCCAACTTTTTGGCAAGGCCTGCTGATTCTCCTCCTTGCGCAAGTTTTAACGCAAGATTTGGATTGTTCTTTTCTATCTTGTTAAGATTTTTATAGATATTTTCCAAACTTCCGAATTCTCTCAAAAGAGTTACTGCTGTTTTCGGACCAATTCCCGGAACTCCGCTATAATTATCCGACGGATCCCCTACTAAAGATTTGTAATCAATTATCTGCGCAGGTTTCACCTGATATTTTTCTTCAGTTTTCTGCTCGTCAAAAACAGTCATATTGGTAATTCCGGTAATTGGCATTGCTGCTGTTACTTGGGGATTGATAAGTTGCAGCATATCCCTATCTCCTGAAACAATAACCACTTCAAGCTTCCCATCAAGTTTGCCGGAAACTGCTTTGGTCGCAAGAGTTCCGATTAAATCATCCGCTTCATAGCCGTCAACTTCAAAAATCTCAATTTTCGCCTTTTCCAAAATTTCATGAACTATCGTAATTTGAGGAACCAAATCATCTGACATTTTGGGCCGTTTTGCCTGATACCCGACATAAAGAAGTTTTCGAAAAGTCGGTTTGGGCCGGTCAAAACAAACTACTAAATAAGAAGGCTTAAAATCCTGAATAATTTTAAGAAACATTGAGAAGAATCCATAAACCGCATTCACCAATCTTCCATCAGGTGAGGTAAATGGCGGCATCGCATGAAATCCCCGATGCAAAATCGCATTGCCATCTATTAAAACAAGTCTCTGCATAAGCTTTATTCTATCATAATGCCTCGTTTAGGTTGCGTAATCGGGATTTATGTTGTAAAATGTTTCGCCATGATGGAAAAAGAAACTATTCGTCAACCATCGCTTCCCAACTTTCAAGAGCTATTTGAAGATTCGTTATTTGAATTCTTACCATACTCTGATCTTTCAAGATGGGTACCAGAACAAAGCACCTATGAAGAGGCACAAAGAAGCACAAAAGCCTTACTTCGTCTTGGAAACATTAAAGCTTTAAGCTTTTTGTCTTTTATAGGTCCGCGGGATCCGAAAGATAATTTCTATATTGAGCATCATCACACAAGATTTGACCATTCCCTGGTAGTTGCTCTTACGACGGAACAAATACTTCGTCAAAATGGAGCCTCTTTGGATCAAATTAATGTCGGTATTGTCGCGGGACTTTTTCATGACATCGCAACTCCTGCGCTTGGAGATGCCATCAAGCAACTGGATCCAAAAAATCTCAATGAAGAAGATTTCTGGTGGGAAACCTTAGATACAAGAGGAAAAAACTTCGTTAGAAGATTCGCGGACAAAGAAACTTTAGATAGAATTATAAAAAATCAGGGTCCTTTAGGCGAGGTCTTGGATATCGCAGACAGAATTACCTACGTCATGAAGGATCTTTATAATGTAATAGGCCCAATAAAACCAGAGGAAATAGAATCAAATCCATTACTAACAAGCATAAGCAATATCATTTCCTTTTATCCTAAGATTGGAAATATCTATAGAGACGTTGGAGTTGATCAAAAAAAGGGTAAGGTTTTTTTCAATGACCCAAATATGCTTTATGCGTTTTTGCTTTTGCGAGCAACCCTTCATAGAGAATTTTATCTCCATCCAATAAATCAAGGACGAGATCTCTTTATAGCAAAACTTTTAGAACCTCTTTATTCAAAAGATGATACTTCAAAGCTTACCCCTTCCCTCTTAAGACAAATGACTGATCATGATCTTCTTGAGATTATATGCGGAAAGTATTTTCCTGACATGCTAGTAGCGGAGTCTGCTTTTTTCAGTCTCGTGAATTGGCTTCCTCTTTTTGAAAAATTGGATACACAGGAAGAAGCAATAGCTAGAGCAAAACAATTACAACGAAATTCTAACGTAGCAGTTGTAGGAATAAAAAAATGCAGAGGATTTGATTCCGGAATTTCTTATAATGTCGTGGGTAAAAATGGAAGGATATTGTCATTTTCAGAATTTGATCCATACAGAGCAAAAGCGCTTCAAACGCTAGGAGAATCAACGAAAGGATTTTTTGTTTTCTATGCGGATGTCTCCGAAGAGTCTCCAACCAATACGCTTTTGAAAACTGTGTTGAAGAAATAAAATTACGTTTTAGATATAACCGGGAGTTTTTTGGGGCCGGTTAGTCTGACGAATTCTTCTCCTTCAATTGTTTCTTTTTTCAATAACTCTTCCGCCAGAAGATCCAATCTCTTTCTTTGTTTTAACAAAATCTCCGTTGCCTGCTTATATGCTTCATCGGTAATCTTTTTTATTTCCTGGTCAATTTTGGCTGCCATCGAAGGCGAAACATTGCTTTGCTCATAAAAATTACGGCGTTCCCCATCCAGATTAATAGGACCTAAATCGCTCATTCCGTACTCGACCACTATTGCTCTTGCTATTTCTGTTGCTTTGGCAATATCATCCGCTGCGCCGGTTGTCATTTCCTTAAATATCAAATTTTCCGCAGCTCTTCCTCCAAGCATCACCACGACTTGTTCCAAAAGTCTTGTTTTCGTTTCATGAATATGTTCTGTTGGCTCCATCATAGTGTGACCCAAAGAAAGACCGCGGCTTACAATGGATATTCTATGCACAGGATCCATATGCGGCATATGCCAAGATACAATTGCATGTCCTGCTTCATGATACGCTGTCATTTTCTTATCCTCTTCCGACTGCAGTCTCTTTTTTTCAGGACCTAGCTTTACTTTAGTTGCAGCTTCTTCCAGGTCTTTCATGTCTATTGCTTTTTTGGAAAGTCTGGCAGCTAGAATTGCCGATTCGTTTAACATATTTTCCAAATCCGCGCCGGAAAACCCAACTGTTCTTTTGGCAATTTTTTCCCAATCAACTTCTTTTACAAACGGTTTTCCTTTGGCGTGGATTGCCAAAATGGCTTTTCTTCCCACAACATCAGGCATATCCAATATCACTCTTCGATCAAAACGTCCGGGTCTGACAAGCGCCGGATCCAAAACATCAGGTCTGTTTGTAGCCGCGATAACAACTAGCTGCTCTGTTCGAGAAAACCCATCCATCTCAACCAAAATTTGATTAAGAGTCTGCTCTCTTTCGTCATGTCCGCCCATAACTCCTCCTATCCCTCTTTGTCTCCCAATTGCGTCTATTTCGTCTATGAAAATAATCGCGGGCTGTGCTTTTTTGGCTGTTGAAAAAAGATCCCGAACTCTGGATGCTCCAACTCCCACTAACATTTCCATAAATTCCGAGCCTGCCATAGAAAAAAATGGAACATTTGCTTCACCCGCTGTTGCTCGAGCAAGCAAGGTTTTTCCCGTACCGGATGGTCCAATCATCAAGGCTCCCTTTGGAGTACGAGCGCCCATTGCTTTATATTTGGCAGGGTTTTTAAGAAAATCTACGATTTCCGTTAATTCTTGTTTGGCCTCATCTACTCCCGCAACATCTGCAAAAGTAATTCCCGGAGTATCTTTACTGAAAAGTTTTGCTCTTGATTGTCCGAAAGAGAAAATATTTTCCTGCGCTCCTCTTGCCTGACGAAAAATAAAGTAAAAAAATGCGACCATCAAGATAATCGGTAAAATTGAAGATAGGATATTTATCCAACTGTTAAGACCTGCTTGATCTTTTATAACGACTTTTGTTTTATTAATTGCATCTTGAGAAACTCCTGAATCTTTAAATAACTGGTACATATTAGAACCGGGTTCTTTAAAACTCTCCAGAGCTTTTCCGGAAGACGTAACAGTAAGCTTGTTGTCTGAAATGGAAATTTCGGAAACTTTGCCTTCTTTTACATCCGATATTACCTTGGATAGCGGAACTGTTTGGGTGGGTGTAATACTTTGCTGGGCAAAGCCCATGAAGATAAAAACTAGAAATAAAGCTAAGAACCCATAGAGGAAAAGATTTTTCCACGAAAGATTAACTTTGACTCTTACAATCCGATGTTTCTTATTGTTTTTGTTGTTTTTACCGTTTGCGGGCATAATTGGACACAGTATATCATAGAATAATCGTTTTTACTACGCAAAACCCATTTTTTGCCTTACCTCTTTCATAGTTTCTTCTGCCATTTCCATACACTCTTTTTGTCCGTCTGCAATAATCGAATCTACCAAACTTGGATTATCCAATAAAGTTTTCCTCTTCTCTTGAAAGGGCTTTAATTCTTTATAAACCCCCTGCGTTAACACTTCTTTTAATTCAGAATACCTAATTGTTTTATTTTTATAATCGTTTTCAAATTTTCGGTATTCATTTTCCTGTTTGAATAATTTCATCATTACAAAAAGACTCGCTACTCCGCCTTCTTTTGGCAAATCTCCTCCAATTGTTCCGCTATCTGTTGGGACAGCGGCTAATTTCTTCTTAATTACCGCTAAATCGTCTGTTAAATTGATATAACTTCCGTCAACTGTTTTGCTCATTTTCCCTTTCCCTGTTAAAGAAGGCACATATTCCCCTTCTGTCTTAAATCTTTGCGGTTCGGGAAACGTCGAAGATCCTGAGCCTGTCGAAGGATGACCGAACATTGAATTAAACTTTCTGGCAATTTCCCGCATTACTTCTAAATGAGGCTCCTGGTCTATTCCAACTGGCACCAATTCTCCTTTGTAAAGCAAAACATCTGCTGCCATAAGAACCGGATAGTACAAAAGCCCCATATTTACATATTTTGGGTATTGGGCTTTCTTGTCTTTGTATGTTGGCAAATCCTCCAAACGGGAAACCGGGTAGATAGTCGACAGCAAATAAGCAAGTTCTGTATGCTGGGGAATTTTTGACTGAATTTCCAAATGGCATTTTTTCGGATCCAAGCCTGCCGCAAGAAAATCAATTATTATCTCCCTCACTGAATTCTGGAGTGACGAAGGTGCGTATGGCGTAGTGATAGCATGCAAATCTACCACGGAAAATATGCAGTCGTAAGTATCTTGCAATGCAAGCATACCCTTAACCGCACCAAAATAATTCCCTAAATGCAATCTCCCAGTTGCCCTAATTCCCGAATACACTCTTTTCATATTATTATTTTATCACGTTCTGCTAAAAGTTTTTTTACGAGTTTTTTTATAGCGTCCCGTGTCTTTCTTACCTCTTGTAAAGATATGTTATAAAGATCAGGAATGTACATACTTTTAGTTTTTGACAAACTTAAAAGGTAAACCGGACATATATTCTTATTGCATAAGATAATAATTCTCTTCACTTGATCAATCATTTCTCTTTTAAGAACTTTTATTCGTTGTTTTGAGATATCAATCCCATCTTCATGCATAATTGCAATAATGTGGGGAGCTGACCTACCATTATACTTTTCGATATAATCTCTTATGCTGGCACTTATTGCATTTTTGCCCCCAGTAAATGCGTTGTAGTAGCCTTCTGCCATTTGGCTTCTTCCGACATTGGCTTCACAAATAAATAAAACGTCATACTTTTTCATAAACTACTTCCTTAGCATCTTAATCAAATCGCTCACAAACTTTTCTCTATTAACTTTTACTGCTACTTCTGCGTTATGCATCTTTTTTGCAGCAATTCTCTTTTCCACAACGGTCATTCCCCGCGTATATTCTCCTTTTGTCTCTATTACGATATCCATTGGCTTAAGAACAAATGCTTTTGGATTTAAAAGATAATATGCGGCAATCGCATCATATACCAAAGCTCCTTTTGTCCCTTCATACGCTTCTATTCCTTTTATGAATTCCCTCATCATTTTCATAATTAGAGCGTATAATTCCGATCCATGAAGCTTTTCAAAATCAGAAAGAAATAACGGCATATCACTACAGACATCTATTGGAATTAGGACTTTAGGAACCTTTGCTCTAAACACAATATCTGCTGCTTCAGGATCAACAAATATATTAAATTCAGCAACTCTATTTTTATTGCCGCAACAATCAATTGCTCCTCCCATAATCACAATTTGCTTTAATAGACCGGGAAGTTTTGGCTCTTTAAGAAACGCTCTCGCTATATTAGTTAGCGGTCCTATTGTCAACAAAGATATTTTGTTTGGATTTTCCTTTATTAAACGTATGAGTTGTTTATCTGCATCATGGGTTAGCTTATATTGTATGTTTGCTAAATTCATTCCATCCAAACCACTTGCTCCGTGCACCACCGCCAAAACAAGTTCTCTCTTTAATGGCTTTTCATAACCCGAATAAATAGGAATATCAGTCCTAGCCGCAAAATCCCTAATGAAAAATGCATTCCTCGTAACATTTTCCAACGTCGAATTACCCGCAACCGTAGTAATTGCTTTTATATTAAAAGCTCTCGATTTAATCAGTAAAAGAATAGCCAACGCATCATCGTGCCCCGCATCAGTATCAATAATAATATTTTTCATATTTTATTTACGCTCCCATATTTATCACAACCGCCAAATGCGCTAAATAGCGCTCTTGCTCCTTCCATTAGTTTTTCTGGCGGTAGGCCATCAAAACCAACCGAATCAATAATTTTTCCGTCTTTGATTATTACACCTCTTACGGGACAGGGCAGCATAGTGTCTTGAACTAAAATTTGCTTTGTTCCTTCACTATCTGTTATCTCATGATACGTATATACTCCTCTTTCTGAACCATCTCCTTTTCTGTTAAAACCAATAATTGTTTTGTGCCCTACTCCATTCTCCACAAAAGGCTGTTGTGCAACTATCAACTCATGCGCTGATCTTATGAAATCCAATTCTTTACTCATATTTACACCCTTTTTTATTTTTTCCAATAAAAAACCTCCTTTCGGAGGTTGTTGCATTGACACGAAAACAAACCTCCTAGATAAAAGGTTTTACCCATGAACTATTTACTGATTCGCTATTTTTAATATTATACATATTGAAAGCTGCCTTTCTGAATTTCACGGGATCCCCTCGTTACTGTTGCTACTCCAACATGTAATTTCCCTGCAATATCATGATGAGAAACACCACGCTTTAGCATTTTGACAATTTGCAATCTATTAGACAGCTCTAATAGTTCTTTAGGTGTCAGAATTCCCTGCAGGAAATCGTACATCTTTCCTTTTTCCCGCACTTTCAAAAGTACATTTATAAATTCCTCAAGATTTTTATTCATATTATCTCTTTCTCCAAATAGATATCTCAACTTCATCATACTAGTATACTGATACTAAACCTTCTTGTCAAGCGGTAAAAAGCAGAGCAAAAAGATTACCCTATCCACTTCTTCTTCATCTCTAAAAATCTTCCTTCCAAAATCGCCTCTCTTATTTTCTTAACCAGATTTACTATGAAATATAAATTGTGATAGCTGGCGAGACGATATGCTAGAAGCTCTGAAGATCTGAAAAGATGGTTAATGTACCCGCGGGTAAAATTTTGACAAGCATAGCAATTGCAGTTTTTGTCCAACGGTCCTTTGTCTTTGGCGAAAACCGACTTTTTGATGTCAATTCTAAATTTATTCTTTAGATTTCCTTCGGGAGCTGAAATAAAAACCATTCCATATCTGCCAAAACGGGTTGGGATTACGCAATCAAAAGTATCAATTCCTCTTTCTATAGCCTCAAAAATATCATCTACCTCACCGATACCCAAAAGATGACGAGGTTTATTCTCGGGCAAAAATGGAGAAACCCAATCCAAAACATCTCGCATTTCCTTTTTACTTTCTCCAACCGATACTCCGCCAATAGCAATACCGTCAAAAGGTAAATTTGAAATAAACTTGGCAGATTCGACCCTTAAATCTTTATAAATTCCGCCTTGGACGATACCATATAACGCCTGCTGCCAAGAATAATAATCTTTACTTTTAAAGGCTTTCAAACTTCGAACCGCCCAATTATGGGTTCTCTCCATTGCCGCTCTGGCGTACTCTTTGGCTGAAGGATAAGGAGCGCATTCGTCAAAAGCAAGCATTATGTCCGCTCCCAATTTTTTCTGAATTTCTATAGATTTTTCAGGAGTAAAAGTATGAAGCGAGCCATCAATATGAGATCTAAACTCCACCCCATCTTCTTTTATATTTACAAGTTTGGCTTCTGTTTCTTCTTCATCTTCTGTAATTTTGATTTTCTTTTGTCCCAAAGAAAAAACTTGAAACCCACCGCTGTCTGTAATTGTCTGACCATCCCATCCCATAAATTTTCCTAGCCCTCCAAAGCTTCTCACGGTATCTTCTCCTGGGCGAAGATGCAAATGATAAGTATTGCCGAAAAGAATTTCTGCTCCTATTTCTTTTAAATCAAGGGGTGTCATCCCTTTGACCGTTGCTTTTGTGCCAACCGGAGTAAATGCAGGAGTATTAACAATTCCATGGAAAGTAGTAATTCTCCCCGCTCTCGCCATTGTCTTGTTGTCTTTTTCAATAATTTTAAAGTTAAATTTAGAATTTTGCATTTTGATCATTGGGATTTATTTAGAAATTAGCAATTAGGAATTAGAAATTAATTGATTTACTTCTTTTTTAAATTGTTCCCCGCGATCCTTATAGTTTTTAAACATGTCAAAACTTGCGCATGCGGGAGAAAGAAGAACTACATCGCCAGGTTTAGCAAGGGAAGAGGCAGCTCGCACAATTTCCTTCATATCCTTACATCCCTCAACAATTCTTAATTTCTTATTTTTAATTTTACTTTTGATATTTTTCCATTCTAAACCTATACCGATTATTCCTCTAATATCTTGTGCCTTATTAATGAAATTAATAAGTTGCGTAAAATCGCTATTCTTTCCCGATCCTCCCAAAATTAAAACTTTGGGTTTATTGAAAGCCTCAATTGCTACAATTGTAGTTTCCGGAATTGTAGAAAAAGAGTCATCATAGTATCTAGCCTTGTCGATTTCTCCCACGAATTGCAATCTATGCTCTAATCCTTTAAATGCCTTTACAGTCTTTGCTATGTTTGCTTTAGAAACACCCACTATGCTTGCCGCCATTACTGCTGCGCAAACATTTTCTAAATTATGTTTTCCCAAAAGCCGTATGTCTTTCGTATCTATAATCTTTTGTTTTTCTCCTTCCCTTTCCACCCAGATTGAATCATTTTGGACAAAACACCCATTCCGACACTCTCTTTCTCTACTTACTTGAAAAAGCTTTGCATTTGTATAGATATCTGACTCATGACTCACCGGATAATCTCTATTTATAATTGCGAGATCGTCTTTTTTTTGAAACCGTAAAATGTTTCTCTTTGCATCTATATACTCATACACATCCTTATGGTAATCAAGATGTTCAGAGGTTGTCATAAGCATTATCGCAATATGAGGACTAGATGTCATATCTTGGAGCTGGAAGCTTGACAATTCAAGAACTGTCCACGATTGATCATTTAATGTGTCCAGAAAGTCTAAGGGAGGTTTACCGATATTTCCACCTAAATATACCTCTAGTCTTTGTTTCAAGAGCATTTGGTAAATTAATGTTGAAGTAGTTCCCTTCCCTTTTGTTCCCGTAATTCCGATAATTTTACCTGGGCAAAGGTCAAAAAAAATTTTAGTTTGTGATGTTATGGAAGCACCTTTTGCCTCCAAACCTTTTAATTCTTTTGCGTCTCTTCTAATTCCTGGGCTTCGCAATACCAAATCAAATTTTTCTGGATTATCAAGACAGTTCTCGCCAAAAACAAATTTTACTCCAAGCTTTCTAAGAGCTTTAATTGCTTCCTCATCGAAATCCTTTTCTTCTTTCTTATCAAAAACTGTTACATATGCTTTATGCTTAACAAAGAATTTGGCACTAGACAAGCCCTCTACCCCAAACCCTATTATCGCTACTTTTTTATACTGCAAAGAAGATATTGACATCATTTTTACGATAGGGAAACGTTTTCGACCGATTCTATTTTTTTTGCCATTTCGTTACCAACCAATTTTCTTGCAACATTTATAAATTCTTTAGAACCGTTCGTTGTATAAAACTCATATAAAGGGCTGGGTTGCGAGGATAGCTTATTACTGTTTGCTAAAACTCTTTTTGTTTGCCTTGCAATTGCTCCTGTTGAATCTAAAATCATAACTTTCTTTCCCATTATTGTCTCCATGGCCTTCCTCAAGAATGGAAAATGCGAGCAACCAAGAGCTATCGTATCAACTTTATTGACTATAAATTTATCCAATTCTTTCCTAAGAACATCTTTAACTTTTTTTGTATTTGTCTCGCCTTTTTCAACAAACGGCACTAAATTTTTAGTACCTAAGTTAATTACTTCACAGTTTTTGGCAAATTGCTCTATGAGGTGTCTTTGATACGCACTGCTTGCAGTTGACGGCGTAGATAGAATTCCTATTTTCCCATTAAAGGTCTTTTCTGTTGCGGTTTTGACTACAGGAACTGTCCCGACTATTGGAAGTTTGAGAAAATCTTCTCTTAATTTATCAAGGCAGGAGACAGTTACTGTATTGCATGCCAAAACAATAATTTTAGCACCCTTTCCTACCAAAAAATTAACCATAAGCTTTGCTAATCCATAAACTTCTTCTTGGGTTCTGGTTCCATAGGGACAGTTTTTTGAATCCGCTATGTAGATTGTTGATTCATCTGGAAGTTGCGTTACTATCTCTTTCCAAATAGATAATCCTCCAATTCCTGAATCTAAAATACCAATAGGCTGATTAGACATAAAGTACCAGGGGTGGGGATCGGACCCACAACCGCAGCGTTATGAATGCTGTGCTCCACCATTGAGCTACCCTGGCATGCTGCTTATTTTATCACGTTTAGCCTTAATCCTTCAATCCATCCTTTCATCTTCAGTAAATAATCCAAGCTTTCTTTAACATGAACTCTCAAGACTCCATGATAATTGTCTATATTATATTGTTTTTTCCATTTTGAATTTTGATAAAATGGCTTCGTAAACTGACTAGATGGAATTCCAAGTGTTTTCGACCAATAACTCTGTATTTCATTTGTTTTGCTCTCGTAAAGTTGATTAAGCGTTAAACGAACGACTAGCTGATTCTTCTTAAGACCAATGCACTGTTGCAACCAATGTATATAGAATCTGATCATGCTCGGATCAGAGTTGCAAAAACCCAAACGGTGTTCATGCTTATTTTTAAATCCTTCAGCCCAATATAGGGCGATTCCGCTCAGAAATAATTCTCGCTTGCTCAATTTGCCAACTTCTAATCTACTAGTTTCAAAAAAAACTCTTTCCTTCGTAAGTCTTTCCTCTTTTTTGCTTCTCTGAAACTTAATCCTACCTTTCTGTAAAGCATTTTGCGTTCGGGTTCTTAAAACATCTCTGTGTTCTTTAGAAAGAACAATATCTGTAATCCATGTGCGAATAGTGGTTTTGGGTACCTTAGCTTCTTGAAAAATTTGATTTAGGCTGAAGCCTTTTTCACGAAGCTTACGCACTCTATCCTTAACGGCTTTTGCATGAACCATAAACTAATTATGATTATTAAATTGCTCAATGTCAACAAGAAATTATTAAGTTTGTATTTAGCGCAAACGATTGACTAATCTTCTACGTTTTGGTAAGATAATTCTACGCGCGGGGTAGTGTACAGTGCACGTGAGGCTCTAAATGGGCCGTTTTGATGGTAACATTAAAAATGAACTCAGCTATATCGGTGAAACCCTAACAGATTAAAGGGCAATACCGAGGGAAGTCTCCGCCAGTTGGCGGATGACCCCGTAGAGACTACACGCTGAGCTCCCGATTATCGGGATGAAGATATAGTCCGACACTCTGAGTAATCGGAGCAACAGATGCATAATCTCACAGGTCGGGCGCAACTCCCGACCCCGCAACAACGAACTACTCGCTGTGCTCGAGTTCATGGCTACGCAGCGAGTGGTGAGGCAGGAATGTACTTGAGTGAAGTATAGGTTCTTCACGAATAGTACGTCCCCTTTTTATATTTATGCTATTCTTCTACGTATATGTCCTCCAAAGTAAAGTAAAAGATTTTATTTATGTCGGTTTTACTCACAACCTTAAAAAGAGATTTTTCGAACACAATAATCGCGAAGAGATTTCAACGAAAGCCTATGCTCCGCTTGATTTAATATTTTATGAGGCGTATCGAAGCAAAAAAGATGCTGAAAGAAGAGAGGGATATTTCAAAACTACAAAAGGCAAAGCTACCCTACGTACAATGCTAAAAGATTTTTTAGAAAAATAATTCCCACCATTTCTGCCAATTGGGCTTTTCATTTTCATTCAACTTAGCGGATGGACTGGAATTCAGCAAATCTTTCGTAATCAGTATTTCTTCTCCGGGTTTTACCAGAAAAAGCTTGTTTCTTGCCTCTTCTTCTATAAACTGCGGGCTGTCGACTTGGGAAAGTTTGGATTTTAAAGCCTTATTCTGTTCCTTTGCTTTATTTAATTCTTCCTGCGCGGAAGTTACCAAATCTCTTTTCTGCCAAAGATTATAAATTGAATGGATAAGGTTATTAATAATCAAAAGGCAAGCTATCGCAACGAAAATTGCTAATACCTTTTTCATAAATTAAAATTCATGCTTGACTATCTAGATATTTATTGCTATTATAGGACATTAGATTTTGAAATCGAACTATGAAAACAATTAAACTTCGCGATGCCCACGAACAGTTTAGAAATTTTCTTAAAGAAAATAAACGTTCAAACTCTACTATTGTAGCATACGCAAAAGATATAGAGCAGCTCGTTAAATTTCTTGAAGAACTGGCAAAACCACAGGCTCATGATGTCAAAAAAGAGGACATTGAAGCCTTTTTGGCAAAATTAAGCAAAGAAGGTTATACTCCAAAATCTGTTTCCAGAAAACTTAATTCCGCCAGAACTTTCTATAGGTTTTTGAAAATTAACGAATATATTACGGATGATCCGTCGCTTTTAGTCTCCCACCCAAAATATCAATTGGCAGCTCCTAGAATTCTTACTCCTACCGAATACAGGGCGTTTCGTGATGCTGCAAGAAATGATCCCAGGATGTTTGCAGTTATAGAAGTACTGCTTCAAACAGGAATCAGAATCGGCGAACTCGCCGCCTTAAGGATTTCGGACATCCAAAAAAATTCTTTGCATATCAGCCCAATTGAAAAACATGAAGCGCGCATGGTTCCCCTTAACAAAAGCTCTCTTGAAGCCCTAAATAGATATCTTGAAGTCAGACCGAAAGCCAAAGACGACCATGTTTTTATAACCAAATCAGGCAAACAATTCTTAATCAGAAATATCCGAACATCTGTTGAAAGATATTTCCGCTTGGCAGAAATAAAAAATGCCAAAGTAAATGACCTTAGGCATACTTTCGTTGCTCACCATCTAAAAAGAGGGGTTTCTCTGACTATAATCTCTAAGGTTTTGGGACACAAAAGACTTTCCACAACTGAACGATATCTTCAATATGTAACTGACCGCGCCAAAGAAACAGGAATCTTAACCGAACTCTAGGGGAGGTTGAGACGGAGGAAGCTTTCGGCAAATTTATACCCCACCTTCTTACCTTGCATTTTTGATCTTGTTCTAATCATTTTCTCTATTTTTTTAAAATCATCAAACTGGCTTTTATGGCAAGCTAATGCCTTAATCTTTTTGTCGATAGTTGTTGTTATATCAACCAAGAAATCCGCTTTTTCGAGATTAACCAGCAATAATTCTTCAACTTTGTGCGGTTTTAAGCCTTCTTTTTCATGCTGCGGAAAAGTCAGCCTATCCCTGGAAAGAGGAAAACAGGCATCAAGTGTCGCAAGTCCAGCTGCTCTGTGATCAGTATGATTAATAAATCCAAATTTTTGCGAATAATAAAATGTCGGATCCATTGTAATTACGGTATTTGGACGGACTTTTCTAATTATTCTAACTATCTGCTCTTTGAGTACATTATCGACAACTAATTGCGTATCCGCATGATCTAGGAAAAATACTTTTTTAATTCCCAAAACTTCTGCTGCCTCTTCCTGCTCTTTTCTTCTGATAAGAGCTAGTTTTTGATGTGTCATTTTGGGATCTTTAGAACCTCTGCTTCCGTCTGTACAAATAAGATAATAGGCTGTTGCTCCTTCTTCCACCCATTTGGCAATTGTTCCTGACGCGCCAAAATCCGTGTCATCCGGATGCGCTCCAATAGCTAAAATAACACGATTCTTCATTGATTGGATTATACCAAAAATCATCCGAAGCTTGTCTCTTTTTCTACCTTCTGTTAAAATTGATGTTTGCAGGCCCATAGCTTAATGGTAAAGCGGGTGTCTTATACACACCTGATGCGGGTTCGATTCCCCCTGGGCCTACACAAGAAATTTCTTGAGCATTCCCGCATATCCATCTAGCAAGAGTTAACATTATCTAGGAATTAAGGCAAAAATTTAAACTATTTAGTATAATCATCTTATGGCCGAACAAGAAACAGGACAGATACAGAATATACAAATTGATTTCCCTACTATCTTAAAGGGAGTAAAAAATTATGGCGAAATACAAACCGCCATAGGACAGGCAATAAGGGATAAAAGGCAAAAAGGAATCAAGGTAGGTTTCGTTTCAGGACCCGGGGGCGAAAATCACCCTGATACTGACATAAGAAAGAAATTGAGAGATGAAGCTATGAAACGAATGAGAGAATATACAATAGGATTACGTGAAAAACATGATTATCCTATTTTTGCATCAACAGATATATTTGATACAGTATGGAAAGCCTTAGAAGAAACAAAACTCACTGAAGAAGAAAGAAAACCATTAATGATAAATTTATTCGATAAAATATTAGAAAGTGGAATAACAGATATTTTTATGATGGAAGGTTGGCGGAAAGCCCCTGGAGCAGTTAAAGAACATGAAAAAGCGGAGGAAATTGGAATCAAGATTCATCCTTAAAACCTCAAAAAATTAAGTCATTTAAAAACTGGTCCAATAAAATATATTAACTTGTAATTCATTGACTATAAGATGTATAATACCACCATATGGGATTGACTGAATTTATATCAAAGAATAATAATGAGCGTCCTGATCCAACAGAATGGGAGAAGGGCAAGGAACTTATGGGGACACTGGTTGCAAGTGGAGCGGTACAATTGTTTGAACAGCTTAGACAATCTATTTTAGCAAATCCTATTCTACGACAGGGGTCAGAGAATAAAATTAGATTAGATAAAACCTTGATTGTTGCGAATGTTGCAGCTGCTAAAACGCTTGTTAAAACAGATCGGGAAAATCCCATTAAGGAAATTGCAATAGGAGAGATAGAAAAGAATTCTTATATAGAAGACAGAAATAGGGTTTTGCCTACAGCTTTCTTAATATTTAGATATAATTTTTGGACTGTGGGAACTAAAGGTACGCCTTTTAAAAAACCTAGATATGATTATCATGGCATAAGTAACGTTATTATACTGGGTTGTTCCAATCCTGAAGAAATAGGCGGTATGTCGACCCGTATGTTTTCTTACCAAGATTATCCTAAAGATTATCCTTCTCATGCAACCAAACTTAAAACGCAAGAATTAAAGATACCAGGACGTATGGATAAGTTTCTTGGTGAGTTATATGCTAAGACTCCAGCTAGATCAACCAGCGGGGAAATAGAATGGTATTAAGGCAAATCGGTAGTTAAGAAGTTAGAACAAACTAGAACTCTTTTATTTTAAATTAATTTCTTAGACTTTCCCCCACTGATAATTAAGATTTTTCGTTTTTTTTAGAGCCTCGCGCGTTGAGAGATTACTGCTTCAACTGCGGCTGCATCTTTTCCATATTTAAGGCGCGATAATTCCCGAACTAATTCCGCAACTCGAGGATTTGCTAGGGCCTTTTCCTTACTCATATCCCGAGTCAAATCCATAGAAAATGGCGTAACCGGCTCGCCGTTAACAATTGTTTTTACATATGTATTGTATCTTTCAACATTTATTAAATCCGCTTCCGCAAATACAGGCTGAAATTCATGCTGTAGATAATTTGCATCCGTTACTCCGACTCTAAAGGAAGCCAGAGTTCCGATATTGCCAAAAATGGCATTTTTTACTTCCTCTTCCATTTGCCCTATAAACTGATTCGCAACAATTAAATTAAGTCTGTATTTACGGGCTTCTGAAAGAATCTGGGCGAAATCAGGAGTCGCGAAATTCTGGAACTCATCAACATAAAGAAAGAAATCACGCCGGCTCGCCATTGGCATATCCTGCCTTGACATTGCCGCAACTAAAATCTTCGGAACAATTACAAGTCCTAAGAAGTTTGAGTTCTCTTCTCCAATTTTTCCTTTCGATAAATTAATCAGCAATATTTTCTTTTCATCCATAACTTTCCTGAAGTTAAAAGAGCTTAAAGATTGTCCAATGATATTCCTAATCATTTTATTCGTAACAAATCTGCCAAACTTGGAAACGATGTAATCCAGGACTTCGGACTTATGAAAATCAGATGTTTGGGCAATTTGATCTGTCCAGTAACGTCTCACAATCGGATCTAAAACTTTTGGCAGAAGTTCTTGTACGAAATTTGCATCCGTTAAAATTCTTACTACCTCAACGAAAGTACTTCCCTCTTCATACATAACCGTTAACATAGCATTTCTTATCGCATGCTCAAAACGAGGACCGATGATACCTGTTTTATTCGGATCAAAAAGCTTGTACATAAGCCCTATAATCGAAGAAACAACATAGTGCTTTTGTTCTTCTGTTTGGGCTTCAAGCATATTTAAACCCATTGGTCTGGCGGTGTCCGATGGATCAAAAAGTATGACATCTTCTGCCCGGCTTGGAGGAATAAGCGGCAGCATATCTTCGATTAAATCTCCATGAGGGTCGATAACAGCCAACCCTTCTCCGTTTTTAATATCCTGCATAATCATCGCTTTTAGAAACTCGCTTTTCCCGGTACCTGTTTTCCCAATGATATACATATGTCTTCTTCGATCATCCAAACTCATATACACAGGCTTCGCCAGTCCCCGATATGTACTTTTACCCAAATAAAGTCCGCTGGTTGGAGTCTGCATAGGAGCCGGCGCTCTTTTGGAAGTAATCCAAAGTATATGCGGAGTTGTAATCGCTTTGTTGGGAAAATGGAAAATCGTCGCTAGCTCTTCGCTTGTCAAAATCGAAGTTTGGCCCCGCATTGGCATATATCGATAGATAAAGTCATTGGCGAACGCGCCTTTAAAGATATGCTTATTGCTGGTAAATGAATTTATGCCGTTAAATTGGCTAAATGCGCTTTTGATATTGCTAAGGTGGGCTTTCGCAGATTCAATCGTACTTGAGGAAACAACCATTCTGACAACAACATTAAAACCGGGCTTGGAAATTTTATTCTCTATTGCCTCCAATTCTTTGGGGTCAGCGGAATATTTGGCAGTTTCCGGATTAGCTTCGGCTTTTTTGACTTTAGTAATATGCGCGCGTCCTGCCTTTTTCCACTGATCATCTGCAGGACTCACCATTATTTGTATCGCCGCTCCTTCCCCTTCTATCATTTTGGCAAGTATGGAAGTAATTGAGGAAAGCGGATCAACCGGCAAATCTTTGAAAACTTTTATCGGCTGATAATCTAAGGACTTTAGTTTCAAAGACGCGAAGGCAACTCTTCCATTTTCGGAGAAAATATTATATTCATTGCCTACCAGAAATTGCTTTTGCCCAAAATCTTTATCCTCGATAATTTTTATTTCTGCATCCGGATAAACGCCGTTTATTTGTTTTTCAATCAAATCCTGAAGATTTTTTGGCGTATGGACAAAAAAACGGATACTTCCCGGAAGACCTACTATTTCAAATGATAATTGAGGTTGGGGACTTAAAGAAGAAAATCTTCCTCCTTTTCTTATTGATGCTAAAGCGGAGAAAAGTTGCTCTGCCGCATCAATTTTAATCTCATTGTCTCGTGGCACTGCAACTTGCAAAAGAACTGAATTCAGAGATTCTTTTTCGCGGTTTCGGTGCTTAATCCAAAGGAATAATAGATAAAATCCCCAATAAATACCTATCACAAGAACTACCGCACCTATAATTCCAAGCACCAAAGAGGTCAAAAGACTGCCTAAATTACCAAAAGAAGATGTTTGCATATATTAATTATTTGTCTTTTAAACCAAGCTGTTCAAAAAATTTTTTCAATAGTTTGTGCAGCCAATATACTGAATCGCTGGTACTGCTTGTTTTCTTAGTACTCTCAATTTGCTGTAATCTTCTCCTTGATTCTTCAATTTCAGAAGATTCTTGTTGAGGCAAAATTTCATCTCTAGATGTTTTTATAACTCCCTGCTGATTTGCTGGTGGTTGCGCGGAAACACTTTCTTTTGCTTTCTCAAGTTCTGCTTCAAGACTTGGTGGAATTTCCGGCTGTGCTTTAGCTTCCGGAGCCGAAATTATTGCAGGCTCCGCTTCTTTCACCATTGAACCTGAAGCAGGACTATAATTTGTCTGATCCGAACTTACAGTTGTTTTTTGCGCAGAATTTGTATTGTCTACCATACAACATAATGATAGCACATTTAAAAATAGAGGTATCAATCACAAACTTCTGCGCCTGATTCTGCAAATTCTTCTTTAGTAATGTGACACTTAGGGCATTCATCTCCAACAGGACCGGTTGCTTTATAATTACACTTCGGACAAGTAAACCATTCATTATCTTCTGATAATGACAATAAACCATTTAAAGAAGAATATTTAGAAAAGACATTGCTACTATTCAATGAGTTTCTGTCTGATGTGCTTCCGCAGCTTCCCGCAACTAGCTTAGGCTTGTTTGTATATCTATCTATTCCCATAAAAGTAGCAAGCTTGGATATTCTATAATCCGACATAAAAATAACATTTTCTTTAAAAAGAGCCCCTAATCTTTCTTTAAGCTCAATCGCTAAATTTTCTAGTGTATGAAATGCTTTTTGTTTTTGTTCCGAAGTTCCGGTTTTAATAATTAGAGCTACCTCATCGATTATTCCGCTCAATTTATCCAAGGCTTTTCCAAAAATTGTTTTGCTTTGCTCATCTTTTATCTCAAAATTTCCGTGAATAAATTCTTTAACTTTGTCCAAAGAGATATCTATTACCATTGGCTGTCTTAACAAATCCTCTACTTTTTCGTACCCTTTTTCGCCCCACAAAGCATTTGCAGCCTTATTAAAATCGTTAATTGTTGGATTTTCGAGCCTTATTGCCGTCATCTCTAATTCGTTACCATTTCTTTTGCCAACGAATGCGAAACCATAATCACCACAACCTTCTGCTTTTTGACCAGGCGGACTAAGCCAAACAGCAACACCAAAAGGTTTTTTAGAAAGGCCTTGCTCAAGATTAATAAATCCCTCAAATTCTGCTTCTTCTCTTGAGGTATTTAAACCGCGTCTTCTTTTGAATTCTATTGCCCTTTTTGCTTTCAGACTCATTGATTCACCTGTATTTGGATCTACCAAAATCCCGTTAGAGATACCTAGCCTATAATTGAATTCCGATACCTCAAACCTATACTCTCCAAGATAAGAAACAAGATCGTCTCTTATTTGGTGTTCTTTTGCCTCTTCGTAAAATTCGTGTCTAAATGCCAAGGATTGTCGTTCAACCATACTTTAAATTCTTTAGTATGCCCTAAGCCTGCTGAACGGGCATAAAAAAACTCCTCATTCCGAGGAGAAACAAAAAAATTGCTTCTAGCTCGGAAGGCTTTTAAGGGGGCTCTGACTCTTCAGCTTTGAGCTGAAATACAGTTGCGGCACAGTTCTAGAATTACACTAGATTCACCCAAACAATTATTTTTTGAACCAAATTATTTCTTTTTTCTTTTCTTTAAAATTTGCAAAGCGAGCCATGGTAAAAAGCAAGTCCGAAAGTCTATTTATATAAATGATTATATTGTTATCTATTTTTCCGTTTTCCGATAGTTTGACCAAATTTCTTTCCGCTCTCCTACAAACCGTTCTGGCGAAATGAAGTAAGGCGCCGGTTTTCCCTCCGCCGGGTAAGATGAAATTTTTCAAAATCGGCATTTGCTTGGTCATTTGGTCTATAAAATCCTCGAATTCCTTCACTCTCTTTTCCAAATAATTTAAAGGTTTTGAGGCTGGATTTGCTAACGCAGATCCAATATCCAGCAAATCATTCTGAATCCGTTCCAATTCACTTTTAATACTTAATCCTTTATCCTTAATCCTTATTAATTCAGCAATCGCCATACCAATTGCCGAATTAAGCTCATCAATCGTCCCATAAACATCCACTCTTGAATCTGATTTTGAAATCCTCTGGCCATTAAAAAAAGAGGTATATCCTTTATCCCCTGTCCGCGTATAAATCGGCATATTATTAAATAAAAATACTGAAGGTCTCCAGAGGATAACAAAAAAACTCCAGCTCGGGAAACCTTCGTGTATGTAGTTTTCTGGATATTACAGTAGCGGCTCTTCCATCGACTTTCACGATGTTTACCTACATACAGATCTCAATAAATTAAAAATTAAAAGTGAAAAGTGAAAAATTTTAACTAACTTTTAACTTTGCACTTTGAACTTTGAACTAGCATTCGGAGTAGCCGCAGCTATAGCATTTCCTGCAGCCTTCTTCATATGCCAAACTTCCGCTTCCGCAATCAGGACAAATATCATAAAGCCCAGTTACAGGATCATTCATTACGCCAGTTGCTCCTCCGACCAGCGCTAGTTGCTGCAGTTTTACAACATCTATATATTCTTCAGTTTGTTCTATTTTCCTACCGCTGCCGTTTGTTCCATTACCATTACCCAAAGTGTGTCCGTTTCCATTGCTCAAAACTACTTTATCTACCACATTTCCATTTACAGCAAATCCGTAATGCATTGCCAAAACTTTCGCAACCGCATCCGGAAGAGAACGCACTTTATCTTTGCCAAAACCAATGCTTCTTGCTCCGCCAATCCCTACAAGCTGTGCAACAACCTGCTTCATCTTCTCTCTCGGGGATAAGCCGCCGGAAAGCCTAAGATTTAGAGAGATCATTCTGCCAAGAGCATCAGCCATAGCTGCAACATCAGAACCGCTTTTTCCAATAGTCAAAAACACCTCAAATGGTTCTCCGTTTTGATTTCGGTTAATTGTAATATAAGTCTTACCAACCGGGCTTTCAACCTGATAAGTTACTCCTTCAAGCTGCATTGGGCGAGGTGTTACAGGTTCTTTAAATACCACTTCTTTCGGTTTTATTACCTCTTTTGGCTTTTCTTCTATTCTGGATAAAACTCCTTCCCTGGAACCTTCCCTCATG
Source organism: Candidatus Levyibacteriota bacterium (assembly GCA_030651475.1). Taxonomy (GTDB): domain Bacteria; phylum Patescibacteriota; class Microgenomatia; order Levybacterales; family UBA12049; genus JAUSEW01. The sequence goes on along the minus strand of JAUSEW010000021.1, from coordinate 59,468 downwards.
TAGGTAACTCCCTTAAGACCCAAATCGTATGCTGCCATATAAAGCGTTTTTACGTCTTCAATTGTGTGGGAATTTGGCGCATTAACAGTCTTTGAAATTGAGGCATCTATATATTCCTGGGCAACTGCCTGGACGTTCGCATGTTCGAGAGGAGTTAGATCATTGGCGCTGACATAATATTCCGGCTTTTCTGCCTTGGGATTCTCCTTTTTCCATTGTTCAAAAAGAGGATGGTACATTATATGCTCACCTGTTCTATCTTTTCTTATAAAAGTGAATTCATAAACAGGTTCTATGCCCGAAGTAACTCCTACAACCAATGAAGTTGTTCCTGTAGGAGCGATTGTAAGAAGGACTGCATTCCTTATCCCTTGTTTGGCAATTTTTTTCTGCAAATCTTTTGGCAGTCTTTTAATATGATACCCTTCCAAATATTTTGCTTTGTTAAATTTAGGAAATGCACCCTTCTCTTTCGCGATATCAGCTGATGCTTCATACGCATTATCCCTTAAGGTTTTGAAAATTTTATCAACAATTGGCATTCCCTCTTTTGATCCGTAACGAACTTTCATTTTGATAAGAGCGTCTCCCAAACCCATAATGCCAAGACCGGTGCGGCGTATATCTTTTGCAACTTTTTCATTTTCTTTGTAGAAATAATAGGTTTGATCGATAACATTATCCATAAATCTCATTGCTACCCTGACGTCTTTTCCAAAACTTTCGTAGTCAAATTTTCCATTTTTAACATAAGCTGCCAAATTCATTGCCCCAAGATTACAGACTGCCCAGGCCCCAAGAGGCTGTTCTCCGCAGGGATTTGTCGCTATTAATTTTTCAAAATACCAGGTGTTGCTTCTTTTATTGCTTCTGTCCAAAAAGTGTAATCCCGGTTCGGCAGAACGCCAGGCGGCTTCACAAATTAAATTCCAAAGATACCGCGCTTTGATAGTTTTGTGAACTTTTGTTTTCCCGCCAATTTTCTTCCAATCATCTATTTCCCCGTTCCATTTGGTGTCGTATTTTGGATCATCCAAATCCGGGAAAATAAGATTCCAATCTTTATCTTTTTTAACAGCTTCCATGAAAGCATCGGAGATACAAACCGAAAGATTAGCGCCGTTAATTTTGGAAAGATCCTGTTTAACTGTGATAAATTCCTCTATGTCAGGATGCCAGTCCCAAAGCATCAGCATTGTTGCGCCGCGTCTGGTTCCTCCCTGCTGAACCACGTCATGCGTGGCGTAAGAAAAAAGTCCTGCCCAAGTAATTGGACCTGATGATGTGCCGTTAACTTTCTTAACTCTGGCGCCTCTTGGTCTTAGAGATGAAAGATTCAACCCTACTCCTCCGGATCTTGACTGAATTTCAACTAATTGCTTTAAAGAATCCAAAATTCCTTCCCTTGAATCTTTCGGGGACGGAATAACGAAACAGTTAAAGTAGGTTACTTGATAATTTGTACCCGCACCTGAAAGTATGCGGCCGCCTGGAACAAACTTAAAGTCTTCCATAGCGCCGTAAAATCTTTTTTCCCAAATTTTTCTATTCCTTGGCTTTTCGTTTTTGGCAATACCCCACGCAACTCTTTTCCACATTTCCTCCGGAGTATGCTCCAAAAGCTCTCCCTTTACGCCTTTTAGGGCATATCTATCTAAAAAAACTTTTTCTCTTATTCCATCAAGTTTCATAATTTATTTTAGTAATTTTTTAACTTCTTCTTCAAAATCTTCTATGTCAACAAATCTTTTAAATACACTTGAAAATCTAATATATGCAACCTTGTCAAGCTTTTTTAGTCTTGCCGCTACCATTTGTCCGATTTTTTTACTTTCGATTTCTACTGAATCTTCACCGCGCAATTCTCTTTCTATATCCGTAACCAGTTTATCTATTGTCTCTAAAGAAACCGTTGTCTTTTCGCATGATCTGATTATTCCGTTTTTTAATTTATCTCTATTAAATTGCTCTCGTTTTCCGTCTTTTTTTATTACTATTAAATTGGCATTTTCTACTCTTTCGTATGTGGTAAATCGTTTTTCGCACTTCAGACATTCCCTTCTTCTTCTTATAGTATCTAAGTCTTCGCTGTCTCTGGTTTCAACCACTTCCGAGTCTTTTGACCCGCAATAAGGACATTTCATAAGCTTCGTTTTAAAGGTTCCCAGCGCTACTGATAGTGCTAAAGCAATATTAGAACGCTAAATCTATCGTGTCAACTATCAATTTCTATATCAAAAACAGTCATCTTTTTCGTTAGCCTCGTTTCATTATTCTTTCGACCTCAAAAATAGATAATACCTAAAATGGTTTTTGTGAAATGGGTCTGCTTAAAACTTAAGAAGAAAAAATATTCTCAAACAAAGGAGTTTCTCTTATTATTTAGACATTAACGCATTAACCTTTTGCTGCAAACCCTGTACTCTTTTTTCATCTATAATTAGATTGTCTTTAATTCCCCCTGATGTTTGGTTTACCAAAGATTTTATTACTTCCTCATGTTTTTGCGACGCTAAATAAAGATTTGACAAGGTATCCGAAACCGACAATCCTTGTGTTTTGGCAAGCTCTACTTGTTTTATTGCGTCCTCAAAATAGTTCTCCCCTTTTGAAATAGTTTGTTCTGCCAAAACATACTTATTTGCTCCTTTTTTGAAGAGATAGACTGCGGAGTTCAATCGCTTATCAGAAGTTAATAAATCAAATTCCGCTTTTTTAAGAGGATCTGATGTTAATAAACTAATTGCCTTATCGCGAGCAACTTTTAGGAAATATAAAGGACTGTCCGGCAAAAGACCAGGATATGCGAGCTCATAACCGATAGCTTGCTTAGGACTTGGAGATAATGGAATTTCCTTAAGAGACATTGTTTCCGCAAAAACAACTTGAGGAAAAAATATAAAAATTATGATTATAGCAATAAAGATTCTTAATTTCATATTGTATATTTTATTTTACCGCTACCACATTTAGCCAATCGCTTTCCAAAGGCTTAAATGGCTTTCTGAAAAGATAATCCCATTTTCTTCCATCAAAAACTCCTCCGTAAAAACTTATTTTTTTGAAATCGTTTTTCTTTAGAATATTTGTCATAATTTCTTCATCCGTATAAGCCAAAATGCTATTTCTAATTCCCAACCATTTCCACCTTTTAACATCAGATCTTAATATCCCAAATGTTTTAAGTATGGTTTTTTCTTGCATATTTGGCGGATCATAGAATTCCAAGAAAGCGTATTCGTGTTCTATGCCATCTTCTAACTTCGCAAATTTAAAGCTTAGAAGTCTTTCATGAACTTTGATTACTTTTTCGAAATTTGTAATCTGAAGTATCATTATTCCTCTTTGCGTAAGATAACTTGAAACGTGTTTTATTAAATCCTTAATGTTGTATGGATTATGAGAAATTGTATTGCCCATAAAAAGTACTACATCGAAATTGATGTTTAATTTTTCCAGGATCGCTTCTGTTTCTCCATAAAAAAATTTGACTCTTGCTCTTGTTTCTTCCGAAAGAACTTGCTTTCTTCTGTTTGCTTCTTTTACCATTTCCAAACTCCTATCAGTACCTATTACCGTAAATCCCTTCTTGGCAAGTTCTATTGCATGATCTCCTGTCCCACAACCAATATCCAGGATTTTTGCTACGTGGTTTTGAGAAAAAATCTTCAAAAGATCCGGCATCTCGTGCTCTAGTCTATCTTTAGTATCAACTGCCCGATAATAGGTTTTTGAAAGCCAATCGTTATAATCTTTATCTTCTGTAAAAAATATCCTGTCTCCAACTACTGCTTTAAAGATATCTCCTTTAGAAATAATACCGATCAATTTGCCTTTGTCATTTACTACAGGAAGTCTTCCAACTTTTTCTATAAACATCAACGACTGGGCTCTCAAAAGAGGCGTATCTTCTGTTACAGTCGTAACATTTTTACTCATTATCTTTTCTGCAGTCATCTCGAAGATCTCATCAACTTTTTTCTCCATATTTTCAAAATCAGCTGATCGAAATGGATCTTCTACGTAATCCTGCATTGAGGGATAAAATTGAGCAAGAATATCGCGTTCTGTGATAAAACCTACAACTTTTCTGTCTTTGCAAACAGGAAGTCCGTTGATACCGCGTCCAAAAATAAGCGTTACCACATCTTTAACTTTCGTATCTACAGATACAAATTCAACGTGTCGCGCCATTACATCAGCTACTTTCATATTTTACCCTCCAACTTTTCTCGCAAACTTTTTTGATATTCTTTTTTTCTGCTTCTCATAATTTTTCCAAGGATTTCTTTCAATAAAGGTTCTTTTAAGTATAAACTTGTGTTTATAAAAAACTCTTCCAATTTTTTTCCCTGCTCTTCTTCATATTCAAGGGCTTGTAAAGCCATTTCGATTCTATCTAATTGCCAAAATGCTTTTGCCTCTGGTGTAACTCTACCTATCATTTCATCATAAATAGCACTATATTCTTCGCTATCTCCTATCTTATCGAACATCTCCTTTATACCTCCTCTTTCTTGCCGTTCCATTTCATCTCTTTTTTTGATATCAATATACTCTCCACGCCCTGTAACAACGTCTCCAGTCGCAAGTTCTCCTAAAGCAACAAGAAGAGCCATTTTTAATAATTTTTCTTTGTCAAGTTTGTATCCGAATTTATCGGATAAAACCATTACCAAAGCTCCAATCCTAAATGAATGCTCCGCAACACTTTCCGGATCTTTGATTCTCTCCCTAACCCATCCGCTACGAGGTAGTCTTTTTGACTTTCCAACCTCCTTGAAGAATTGAAGATAATTTAAAGTATTTTTTAAAGACATGTAATCGCCTTTACTTTACCACCAAACTTGCTAAATATCAAGCAATATGTTATAGTATTTTGCCAAAATACCCGTATACTATAATTAGTATAAGTATAGAAAGATAAAGTATTATGACTAATCTTAATGAAGGCCCTCGCCCATCACAAGGCGAATTAGGAATAAATATACCAAAAGAGTTATCCGAATTAGAGCTTGCAAAAAAAGCAACTCTTGTTTTGACTCAATATGTCGAAAAGGTTCTTCCAATTCTTCATCAAATGGTACTGGATCGAGGAGGAAAGCAAGAATTGGGTCCTGTCCCAGGTAGACCTGGAGAACAACAACTTCTTATCGATGCTGTTGGCCAAGAAAGACTTACGAATACCATAAGAGAAAATGAATTACCCGCTATTATCTTAGGCGAACATAACGAGACTCATGTCGCAAATGGTCATAAAAACAAAGTAATATTTGCACATGATCCTTTTGACAACACTTCTCAACATAAGAGAGATTTACCCACTTCTGTTTTTAGCGTACTCAGTGCTTATCACGAAGATGGGAAACCGATAGGAGGAGTCGTAATTGATATAAAAGCAAAAAAAGCATATATGAGCCTTGAAGGAAAAAATACTCTCGTTACTTATGAAATCGTTGAAGAAACAGATGAAAAAACTCAGGAAAAAAGACTAATAGCAAAGACTGTAAAAACAGAGGAAATCACTCGCTCTCAACGAAAAACTTTAAGTGACCCAAACGCAACGTTAGCAACTTTCTTAGGAGAGAACGAATATAATCTGCCTTTTTTCCGCAGTTTCCCTAAACTGATCGAATCTCTCCAAAGGAAAACAATGATTTACCCAGAAGGAGGAGCGTTTATTTATGCTCTTCTTGCAGCAGGGAAAATAGATGCCTATATTATGCTTAAAGAACCTCGTACGGAAATAGATCCAGGACTTGCTCTCGCAAAAACAGCAGGATGTACAATAGTTAGTGTAGATCCCGAAACCGGAGCATATGAGGAGTATAACTTTGATCCAACCCGCAACAAAAATAAGGAAGACGTACAATTTTTTATAGCGTCAGCCACTCCTGAAATAAGAGATGAGATAATTAAGTATTTTATTGAGGGAAAAAGAGAGAATGAAATAAAGAAAGCAAAATTGGCAGTGGCAGATCTTCACCCCGAAGAAGTACAGGCTCTTTTAGAACAATCCGGAAAGAGCTCCTAGTAAAACTACTTATATCCTATTGTCTCCAGGGCGAGTTTTAGGGTTTCGTCTTGATTATGATCGTAAGTATTGACTACTAAATCATAATATTTTTTATCCCAATAAACCCAGTTCTGATCATTGTTTACATAAAGTCTTCTGAATTTTTCCAAATGTTGCTTTTCTCTTTCCAAAACCTCTTCTTTCGCCTCTTCAATCGAAATTTTATCCCTATTAATTAAGCGGTCTATGCGAATATCTTCTTTATCGTTTCCGTGGCTATCCTCACATATAACCAGTATTTTAAATACTCCATCTATACCTTGGGCATCAAATCCTGCGAGATGGCTTTGGATAATATGCTTGTTCTCATTTTTAAGCATGCTTTTAACTTTTTTTTCATATTCAAGATCGAAATGGTCCGGCCTGCTATTAACCATTGCCTGACTAAGTTTTAGTTCCTTATGAATCTTTTCAAATAAATCTCCGCCTTCCAAAAAATCCCAACCCAAAACTTTAGATAAACCCTTGGCCAAAGATGTTGCGCCCGCACCAATTTTCCCTGAAACAGTAATATTTTTGATATTCGTAAGCTCTGCCTGTTTTTCCATAATCTTAAATGACTTAATTCTGCTTTGCAGAACCAACCATTATTACTTCCTCAACTAATCTATTGGCATAACCATATTCATTGTCATACCAAGCAATTACTTTTACCAAATTTCCAGAGACAACTTGAGTTAAAGACAAATCAACTATTGCCGAATGGGAATTGCCAATAATATCGCTTGACACAATCGGATCTTCTGTTATTTCAACAATACCTTTGTATATTGGATTTTCCGCTTCTTTTTTGAAAACTTCATTTATCTCTTCTTTCGTGGTGTTTTTGGAAAGAAGGAAGGTAAAGTCCGACAAAGATCCAATAGCAACCGGAACTCTAATTGCCAAACCGCTGAATATTCCTTCAAGTTTTGGCAAGGCTTTTCCGGCGGCAATAGTTGCGCCGGTTGAGGTCGGAACTATATTTTGTCCCGCAGCTCTGGCGCGCCTGTAATCTTTATGTCCTCCGTCCTGAAGCCTTTGATCAGAAGTATATCCGTGAATTGTTGTCATCATTGCTTTTTCAATGCCAAAATTATCCAGCATAATTTTGGCAACCGGAGTTATACAATTTGTCGTGCAGGAAGCATTGTTGATAAGATTTTCGCCTTTATAGTCCTTGTCGTTGACTGATAAAACGTAGGTTGCAACATCTCCCTCCTTAATTGGCGCTGATAAAACTACCTTCTTGGCACCGGCTGTTAAATGGGCTTTTAATTTTTCTTCAGTGGTAAAATGTCCTGTTGATTCAATAACAACATCAACATTTAAATCGCGCCATGGCAAAAGAGTAGGATCTTTCTGGGAAAAAAGCGGAATCTGTTTGCCGTTGATGATGATTGCCGCCTCTGAACTGGCAACTTTGAATTTTGAATCCAAATGACCGTACACCGTATCGTATTTGAGAAGATAGCTCCAGCCTTTTGCATCTGTTGAGGAACCGGCGTTTATCGCAACTACTTCAATTTCGGATGCATATTTTTCCAAAATAACCCTATGGGCCACTCTTCCTATTCTTCCGTAGCCATTAATCGCAACCCTTATCATACTATTAGTATACCATTGAACTAAAATTCATCAAGGGGAAATTTTTAATTTGATTTTGTTGCTTGACAAGAAGAAACAGCGCTGTATAATCGACGTATGAAAAAAATTGAGGGAGAACGACCACCACAAGATCCAACAACACTAGCTCGCGAACAATTGTATATACAAGAACTTCCCGCTGCGCTTAAGATACAGCAAGGATTATTCGAAGATCTTAGGGCAATCGGAGTAATCGATATGATTGATAAAATGATTGAACCAGATAAAATTCTGCCCATTGAAATGCCTAAAAAACCACAAGTAAGCAGAGAAACACCAAAACAATCAAAACCAGGAATTACGACATATATGGATCAGGAAAAGGTAAATAGGCTGTGGTTTGGAACGCTTAACCAAAAATGGCAAGGAGGAATATTCAACCCTAGACAAAGAGAGGATGGATCTTTGGACCCAACTTTAAGGATTTGGATAAACAATGATACTACTTCATTTGGATTATATAGGGAAGAGTATATGATACCACTGAAAACTGTAATGGTATCCTATTCTTCTGAAAAAGTACTTATGATAGAGGGTGCAAAAACAACATTTAAAGATGTTGTAACTATAGAAAATGCAGACAAGTGGACCATCGCTTTTCAACAAGCCCTTCAACATCCTATGGCTCAACATCTGCCATCTTCTCGTCCTTCAGACGCAGAAATGTCAGCGCACTGTAACTTTTAATAACGCCTCTATGCCGGGGAGGGTTTCACCGGATAAAAATGCCAGCATGGCTCCTCCGCCTGTTGAAAGGAAACATCTGTTTTTGGGCATACAGGCAAAATTATCCAACAGGCAAATTTTATCCAAAAATCCTACCGTATCTCCTCCGCCAACAACTGTATAAGCACTGCTTTTTATTAATCCTTCTGCCAACTTCTTGCTCCCCTCTTCGCTTTTGATTATTTCTGATTTGCTGTCTGAAATTTTTCCCATTGGCCCGTTCCATACCGCTGTTTTAGCCAGACTTATGATTTGCAAAAAATTTTCTGCACTTTTTGGCGTAATATCTATACCCTCTTCATTTAAATCCGCAACCAGCAATACTGATTTTCTGCCTTTAATTTTCTCATGTTGAACCTTAAGCAATGTTTTTACATCTCCGGCTAATTTTCCGCCAACTAAAACGTAATCTGCGATATGGTGCATTTTTTCAACTAAAGGAAGTTTTGTTTCCAATTTTGCACCTCCAATAATAACTACCAGCGGACGCTTCGGATTTTCTAAAATTCCTGACAAAACTTCTACTTCTTTTTGCAATTGAAAGCCGGCAAAATGAGGCAAAAATTTGGTCACCCCAACGATTGACGCATTATTTCTATGGGAAACTGCGAATGCGTCATTAACATAAATATCCGCAAGAGCCGCTAACTTTTTTGCAAAAACTTGTCCTGAATTTGTCGAAGGATTTTCCTCTTCGCCTTTATAAAATCTTAAATTTTCCAGAAGAAAAAGATTTTTCGTTAATTTCCGCCCATCAAACCCGCCGAGGTTAGAATTATGAATTATGAATGATGAATTATGGACGTTACTAATTTTTTTTGCAAACCACAGCGCTACCGGTTTTAAACTTAATTCTTGCCTGCCCTGAACGAAGTCGAAGGGATTCTTGATTCTTGATTCATTATTCAACGGAGTTGGTCTTCCCAAATGTCCGGCGATAATTACCTTTGCCCCACTTTTCAAAAGAAATTCCAAAGTCGGCAATCCAGCTTTCAATCTTGAATCGTCTTTAATCACGCCATTTTGGACAGGAACATCCAAATCCAACCGCAACAAAACCCTCTTCCCTTCAATTTTTGCGTCTTTTAAATTTGGCAGCTGCATATTTTTATTATACACAAAATGCGTATCCTTATGATATAATTCCCCTCGCTATGGCAGTAAAAATAGTTATTCAAGCAGGTCATCTTAAATTAAAAAAGCAAAATAAAGAAATTGAAAATGTAAATTCTCCTAAATTTAAAAAATTGCGTAAAGACTTAATAGACACGATGCACAAAACAGGTTTAATTGGCATAGCAGCGCCTCAAATAGCCGAAAACTATCTGATTTTCGTAACTTACCCAAGAAATACAAAAGCAAGAAAACTGGGCAAAACAGATAAATTAAGAGTTTATATCAATCCAAAAATAACGTATAAATCGCGGCAAAAAAACCTAATTTATGAAGGATGCGGAAGTGTTGTTAACGGAGATTTATTTGGCCCGGTATCTAGGCCCAAAGAAATTGAAGTAGAGGCAATTGATGAAAACGGAATTAAATTCAAATTAAGATGTGATGGAATTTTAGCCAGAGTTATTCAGCATGAATATGATCACCTAATGGGGATTGAATTTATGGAGAAAGTCACGGATTACAAAAAAATTACTGTGGGCAAACATTATAGAGAAAAAATTAGAAACTCAAAATTGCAAAAACAAAACTCCCTAATTACGAAAATTGATTATAAGCAGATTTAATCCGTAAACTCCTGACAGAACATTTCGCCGTAAATTCCGCCGTCGATTACTCCAATTCCAATCTTACCAAAATTCGGAGAAAGAATATTAGCTTTGTGTCCGGGGCTTTGCATCAGTCCCTGCATTGCCAGCTCTACGCTTGGGGAAAAAGCTAAATTTTCTCCTGCATAAGTAAAAGAGATGTCAAATTTCGCCATTCTGTCAAACGGAGATAATCCTTCAGGCGTATAGTGAGAAAAATATCCTCGTTGGAACATATCCGTACAATGATTTCGTCCAGCATCTCTAAGATTTGTATCCAAATCCAAAGAAGGCAGCCCTCTTGAAACTCTTTCTTGATTTACCATTGCAATCATTTTGCGCTCCGAAACTTCGTCTGTTTTCAAATTATTTGTTTGGAATTGAAGCTTAACAATTGAATTATCTTGCGGTTCAACAGTTAAGAAATTCAGCGTCTCGTTCAATGCGCCGCCAAAAACCTTTTGAATATCGCTTTCAAATCCTTGGGTTTTTTGCACAAGAACACTGCCTATTTTTGAAGAGGAAACGGAATTTTTAAGAAATGGCGAGAAGGGAAAAGATATGATCAAGGAGAGAATAAAAGACAAAAGCACAAGTACCGATGCAACTGAGGGAATTATTCCCAAAACGCTGTTTGTTTTCTTTATAAATTCCGGCACTTTGGAAGGATTACTAAACGCTACATTAATTATTGTTTTTAAAATAAAACTTATAATTATTTCACTAATGATGGCTGCGATTAAAAAACCTAAAGCCTTGCTAAAACCCGAAGGCATGGCAATAAATTTGGTTAAAAGAGCAGAAATTAATCCATAGAACTTAAGTCCGGCAATGAATGAAAAAACAAAGCCAGAAAAATCTATTATTGATTGCAGAAAACCCAAAGATAATCCTTGAATAATATAAACTAGAACTACAACAAGAATTATTCCGTCTACCCAATTAAATCCGGTCAGAAAATTTAAGTTTGCCATAAGTAATATTTAAATGATATCATAAAGCCTGTGCATCATTTCCTAAAAACTATCCGCAAGAGAATAAAAAAGATAAAACGCTGGAAATTGTTTAGTATTATCGGTTTAATTTTAATTCTTTTGACCGGTTTTTTATATATACTTAAGGATCTTCCTTCTCCTACGAAATTAACAAGCAGCAGTCTTCCCCAATCAACTCAAATACTCGATAGAAACGGCGTACTTCTCTACACCATATACACGCAGAAAAATCAAACATTTATCCCTTTGTCTTCTATTCCCAAAACTGTTCAGGAGGCAACGATTGCAATTGAAGATAAAGATTTCTACATCCATGGCCCAATAGATTTAAGAGGCATTGCGCGTTCTCTTGTTTCAATTATTTTTCACCGCGAACTGCAAGGCGGATCAACAATTACGCAGCAATTAGTTAAAAACAGCCTGCTTACTCCGGAAAGAACTATTACCAGAAAAGTTAAGGAAGGTATGCTTTCTTTCGCAACAGAACTTTTATATCCAAAAAGTAGAATCTTGGAAATGTATCTTAATCAAATCCCATATGGGGGAACAGCTTATGGCATAGAAGCTGCTGCTCAAACGTATTTTGGCAAACACGCCAAGGATTTGGATTTGGCGGAAAGCGCACTGCTTGCAGGTTTGCCTGAATCGCCAACCACTCTTTCTCCGTTTGGATCGCATCCGGAACTTGCGAAAAAACGGCAGTCTTTTGTCATAAAAGCAATGCTTGACCAAAATTACATCAAGAAAAATGAAGCCGATAAAGCCTTAAGCGAACCTTTAAAATACCAAAATGCATTAACTGGAATAAAAGCTCCGCATTTTGTCTTCTACGTAAAAGACCTTTTATCCAAACTCTACGGAACTGAAATAGTAGAACAGGGAGGATTAAAAGTAATAACAAGTCTTGATTATTCGATTCAGCAATTTACTCAAGATGCAGTTGCTACGGAAGTGGCCAAACTTAAATCCTACAATGTTTCCAATGGAGCTTCCCTTGTCACAAATCCGGGAACCGGAGAAATTTTGGCAATGGTCGGAAGTTGGGATTATTTTGATGAAAAAAATGATGGAAACGTAAATGTTACTCTGGCTCTTAGACAGCCAGGTTCTTCAATAAAACCTATTAATTATGCTTTGGGACTGATGAATGGATATACCGCGGCAACACCATTCGCAGATCAAAAAATCTGTTTTCCGAATCCGGGAGGCAAACCTCCATATTGCCCTATAAATTATGACGAAAAATGGCATGGGATTGTGCAAATGCGCTTTGCTCTGGCAAACTCCGTCAATATACCTGCTGTTAAAATGCTAAAAGTTAACGGGGTTTCAGCAATGATAACAACTGCCGAAGCTATGGGAATAACAACTTTTAATAATACCAGTGACTATGGTTTGTCTTTGGCTCTTGGGTCCGGAGAAGTCACCATGCTTGATATGGCAACTGCTTATGGAGTTTTTGCAAATGGCGGATACAGAGTTAATTTAAATCCAATCCTTAAAGTCATAGATAAGAATGGAAAAGAAATAAAATCTTTTAAGCTTTTACCCTCTCCTATTTTTGGAAAAAAAGTTTTACCAGAAGGAGTCGCATATATTATTACCAATATATTATCCGATAATGGCGCAAGAATTATGGCGTTTGGGGAAAATTCTCCGCTTCGAATAAAAGATTTTCCTGTTGCTGTCAAAACAGGTACAACTAATGATTTCAGAGACAATTGGACTATCGGATATACACCTTCTTATGTAGTGGCAGTTTGGGTGGGAAATAATGATAATTCCCAAATGAGCGGTCTTGTTTCCGGAATTACAGGAGCTGCTCCAATTTGGCATAACATTATGGCTCATCTTATCGATGATAAGCCCCCCCATTCTTTACAACGGCCTCCAAATATTATCCAAAAGCAAATTTGCTCAACTTCAGGCCTTATTCCTCCCCCGCAAGGCACTCCGAACAGGTGCCCAACAAGACTTGAATATTTCATAACAGGAACCGAGCCAAATCGGATTGATCCCGGGACACAATTGGTTTCAATCGACAAAACAACAAATGATCTGGCAGCCAAAGGACAAACAGATAATGTCGAGCAAAGAGGAGAAATAATCGTTACTGATCCAATGGGCGACAGTTACTGCCTAACCTGTCCTCATCCCATAGAAACGCCTGCTCCCTAAAGTTCCCTATTCCAAAAATAAGGCTCCCAGAGTATAATCCCCACAAAGAGTACTATGAAAAAAGCTATAAAAATTTTTCCTCCTCCCTTTTCTTTAAAGTTTAAATATTTTTCTCTAGGAGTTGTTTTTTCTTTGGTTTTTGTTTTCTTGCCGCTATTATTTGTCATTTTCCTTTCGGAACTTCCCAATCCAAATTTGCTTCGCTTCGGACAATATCCGCAGGCAACAAAAATATACGACCGGAACAACAAGCTTCTTTATCAAATATATGCAACGGAAAATAGAACTGCTATTCCTCTTTCATCCATCCCTCAATCCCTAAGAAACGCAACTATCGCTATAGAAGACAAAAATTTCTATTCTAACTCCGGATTTGATTTAGTGGCAATTGTAAGAGCGGCAGTCGCAGATTTATCAGGTAAATCTTTTCAGGGAGGATCAACAATTACCCAACAGCTTATAAAATCAACCCTTTTAACTCCAGAACCGACAGTACAGAGAAAAATTAAAGAGATTATCTTATCTGTCTGGGCTAATAGTATATACAAAAAGGGTGAGGTTTTGGAGATGTATCTTAATCAAGTTCCATACGGAGGAACTTCTTGGGGAGTTGAGGCTGCCTCTCAAGTTTATTTCGGCAAAAAGGCATCGGATTTGGATTTGGCAGAGAGTGCTTTTTTGGCAGGTTTACCGCAAGCTCCGTCAGTCTATTCTCCCTATGGAGAAACTCCAAATCTTTGGAAGCAGAGACAAAAAGAGGTTTTAGCTCAAATGGTAACTTTGGGTTTTATCAGTAAAGCCGGCAAAGAGGATGCCGAAAAAGAAGAGCTGAATTTCAACCCTCCGCAAATACCGCTTTATGCGCCCCATTTCGTGATGTATATTAAGGATTTGTTGGTAAAAAGGTATGGTTTGGCAGCGGTTGAAAAAGGAGGATTAAATGTAAAAACAAGTCTTGATCTGCAATTGCAGGAACAAACACAAGATATAGTTAAAGAAGAAGTGCGAAACAACAGTTATCTTAATCTTACCAATGGAGCCGCTCTTATCACTAATCCTAAAAACGGAGATATTCTGGCAATGGTTGGGGGCTGGGATTATGCAGATCAAAATGGGGGAAATGTAAATACAACTTTAGCCTTAAGACAGCCCGGATCGTCTATAAAAGTTGTGACTTATGCTGCGGCATTAGCTAATGGGTTTACTCCAGCAACTTTCCTAAATGATTCACCTATAACTTTTAATAGTCCAGGATCGGAAAGTTATACGCCTGTTAACTATGACGGCAGATTTCACGGTTCCGTATCTTTAAGAAAAGCTTTTGCAAATTCTTTTAATATTCCCGCTGTAAAAACTCTTAATAAAATAGGAATTCCAGCAATGATTGATCTTGGTAAAAAAATGGGTATTACTACCTGGAATGATCCAGGTAATTACGGTCTTTCAATTACTCTTGGCGGAGCAGATATAAAAATGATTGATATGGTTAGTGTTTATGGAGTTTTGGCAAATGAAGGAAAAAGAGTTGATATTAATCCTATTTTGAAGATTACAGATCCTATGGGAAATATTCTTGAAGAAAAAAGTAAACTTAAGGAAACGCAAGTTGTAGATCCCGGAATTGCTTTTATTATTTCTGATATTTTGGCTGATAATACTGCCAGGTCAGAAGAATTTGGCATAAATTCTCCGCTTTTGATACCCAATCACACGGTTTCGGTTAAAACAGGAACTTCTGATGACAAAAGAGATAACTGGACTATTGGCTATACGCCAAATTATGTTGTGGCGGTTTGGGTTGGGAATAATGATAATAGTCCGATGAGCCCAACTTTAGCTTCCGGAATTACAGGAGCTGCTCCGATTTGGAATAGAATTATGATAAGTCTTTTAATAAATTCTAAAGATGAAAAATTTGCAATGCCTTATGATGTTATCGCAAAACCCTGCATTGGCAGAATTGAATATTTTCTTAAAGGCACAGAAAATTCCGTCAACTGCATTTATGTTCCTCCTAGCGTAATCTCCTCCCCAACCCCATAATCCAAATTATGATAAAAAACTACAAATTATCCTCTAACATTCTTATACATATAAATATGGTCTACATATCTCCCGTTATGAAGACTGCCTAAAGGCAGTCTTCCATATTCCCTAAATCCAAATCTTTCATACATCCTTTTAGCCAGCGTGTTATTGCTAAAAATCCCGAGAGTAACGATACGAAGTTGCGGCATATTTTTCTCTGCTTCCTCTAAAACCATTTGCATAAATTTTCTACCTATTCCTTCTCCTCTATATTCTTTAGCAATAGATATGCCAAATACGCCTTCATGACTTTCGGTTTTATCCTTCATGTCAATTCCGGAAATACCAATAAGCTTGTTATTGCAGAAAACCAGAAGCTCAACTGATTGTTTTTTAGCTACCCTTTCAAGTTGGCTGTTAAGGTATTTTGTTTCATTTTCAAGACCTACTTCTTCCCCCTGAAAACGGACAAAAGTTTTTTCTTTTGAAAGCGCAT
This sequence comes from Candidatus Levyibacteriota bacterium, assembly GCA_030651475.1. Classification (GTDB taxonomy): domain Bacteria; phylum Patescibacteriota; class Microgenomatia; order Levybacterales; family UBA12049; genus JAUSEW01. The sequence goes on along the minus strand of JAUSEW010000021.1, from coordinate 43,583 downwards.
TAATATAATCACAAAATATCTGCGCATCATCTTTTGCTGGATAGCAAATAACAATTTTATTGCCTTTTTTTGATAATCCTTCCCAAACTACTTTTCTTTTCACAAAATGATTATATTAATTGGTTTTATAAACTATCGAACCATTTTTAATAACAATGCTTATATTGCTTAATTGAGAGATATCATCTGTTGGATATCCTTCAATCAAAACAAGATCGGCAAGGTTTCCTTCCTTAATTACTCCAATATCTTTTCTTCTTAATAGTTGCGCCGCAGTACTTGTGGCAGCTCTCAAGGCTTCTATCGGTGTTAATCCAATTTCTACCATTTTTTTTATTTCCTGATGAAGACTAAAACCCGGAATAATAAATGGATTGGGCGTGTCAGATCCTGCAACTATTTTTCCTCCTGCTTTATGAAAAGCAACAACAAATTTTGCTCTATCCAATTCATTTTTCTGCATTTTCTTGTAACGAGATTTCTTTATACCCTTATGCCAAGTTTCTGTTCTCCAGTTTAACCACCATCTTTTATCTTTTTCGGGAACTAAATTAAGATTAGGATACTTTTCATTGCCAACAGTTTCAATATATGCGCCTATCTCATTAACCATAAAAGTTGGGTCAATATAAACATTGTGCTTTAGCAATAGATTTATACACCATGATAATTTTTCGGGTGGTATGGGAAAAAGAATGCCGTTGGCATGCTCGATAGAAGAAATTCCCATTTCTGCTGCATCCCAAGCTGAAACACTCCATAGATCTGATGCTACAGGAATGTTTGCTTTATGGGCAATTTTTACAACTTCTTCCATCAATTCTTTCGATAAACCCATGTATGTTTTCAAACCATCTACCCCTTTTTTTATAAGAGAAGCTGTAACTTTTCGCGTTGCTGCAAGAGAATCTAACTCAATTGAACCTTTGGAAGTTCCCCAAAATGCCGGAACGCCATCCAAAAGCGGACCATAACAAACAATACGAGGAAGTGAATTGTCTCCATTTTTTTCTTTTTCTCGCAAGGCAATAATCCAATCGGGATCGCTGCCAACATCTCGAATAGTTGTTACGCCAAATTGAAAAAATAATGGAGGCATCCAAGAACCAAAATGGGTATGACAATCAATGAGACCGGGAATAACTGTAAATTTTGATCCATCGATAACTTTTGTTGTTCCATCCGATACGATATTCTTTCCTATTTTCTGTATTTTGTTCTTTTCCAAAAGAATATCTGTGTTTTTTAATAAAGAGGAATTAACGCCATTGAAAATCGTTGAGTTCTTAACAATAAGGGATTTACTCATGTCTTTAGTATATCAGAAAGAAAAAGATGGGTTAAAAATAGATGATTCGCAAAATAAAAATGCAAGAATTTATTCTGTTACTCCCAACTGTTTGCTTAGAGGACTGCTGGAGAAATAGACAAGAACATCAAATGCATCATCTCTCAATTCAAGCATCTCGAAGTTCTCTCTTTTTATTAAAGTAAATCTCCTGCCATCAAGGTGCTTCTTTTTGAAGTTTTCATAATCCGAATTAAAGTCTACATTTCCTCTTTGAGGCCTAGTTTCATCAGGCTTTCTAATTTTTAGTAACTTAGGGTTCCCTATGATTGTTTTTGGCGGAGAATTGAATTCAAAAACAGGGCCTGTCGGTGTTTCATCGGCTATTTTCCCTATTTTCCCAGCTTGTTTAAGAAGTTCATTATATTCTTGTTGGGTATGAGAAAAAATACATATGTAATCAATTTCTAAATTCTCATTAATATACTTATTTTTCAACTCTGCACAATTTTCAACTATGTAGGAAATAATATTATTAAATTCTTCCGTTGTCATGAGATAATTATATCAGAAAGCGAAATTTGAGGCTAGAAATTGCCTTTTGATATAATAACTATTATGGAATGGGCAGTTATATTAAAATTGATCAGATGTTAGGAATATACTATGAGAAATTGGGAAAAAGTAAAAAAAGATTTATTAAGAGATGGCGCAACTAGACGAGAGTATGAAAAACTCGCTCCTCGTTACGCAGTAATTTCGCAACTTATTGCCGCTCGTCTCAAGAAAGGGATTACGCAAAAAGAGCTTGCGCAAAAAGTGGGCACAAAACAATCCGCCATCGCAAGGCTTGAAGGCGGTATGACAAACCATACGCTAGAGTTTCTAGATAGAATAGCCTCTGTAATGGGTTATAAGCTTACCGTACAGCTTCATTAATTTCTATTCTAGAGGCTATTTTTTCTTTTTTTTCCATCCATCTATAGATATTGCCTTTTTCATAGCTTTGCTTCTCATAATATTTTTGCAAATTTTTATTTTCCTCTCTGACTAAAATATTGAATTTATCACATCCTCTGGCAGACAATTCTTCTTCGGCTTTCTTCATCAAAGCTTTACCAATTCCCCTATCTCTAAATTTCCAAGAAACCGCAAGCCTTGAGATAAGCGTCATTCTCCCATCTTCAGTTATCGAAACTGTTCCGGCAATTTCCTTTCCTTCAATTGCCACGAAAATGGATTTTGGATCTCTTGAAATTTTTCTTTTGATATTTCCGTAGGAATCCGTACCTTCGTAATATATTCCGCCCTCTATATACAGCTTTTTCACCTTATCATAATCGCTGTTTTTATAAAATCTAATTTTTACCTGTAGCGCTTGTTGCATATAGAAGGATTATAAGAAATAAAATCAGGAATTACAAATTACAAAATATTTTCATTAGAGAAAAAATGATATCATAGATTAATGTTGGCGAAAGTGAATTCTTCAGCTGTTGTTGGTCTTAATGCAGTTCCCTGCAGTTATCTAAAATATGTTTCATTGGCAAATATGACTTGTTCAATAAATAACTGTTTTATTTCACAGATGCTGCTTTGCTCGTAGAATAGAATTAAACCTTTTTTAAAACTATCTTCATCTACGCTCCGATAAGATAAAGGGTATAGGTCATGGGCTAATAAAATTGCATTTGTAAACATTCTTGCTGTTCTCTTGTTACCATCAGAATATGGCTGAATGTACGCAATCATAAATTGAGCGATTAACGCTTTTTCAAATGGGTTTTTAGTTCTATTTATAATACTTATTGTTTTTTCAAAAACTTCTCTTATTTGGTGTTCATTATCTAACGGCTGATATGCTGTGCCCGTAATCCCAACCGCCTGCTTCCTAATGCCGCTTGTAACATTTAAGTCTTTAATTAAAATATTATGCAATTGGTTAATTTGCGTAATAGAAATAACACTAAAATCATCTTTATTTTTCAATATTTCTTCAAAAGCAATTTTATGATTTAATATCATTATTGCTTCTTCTTTGGTTTTTCCAACAGCCTCCTTTTGCTCTTTAATTAAAGATTCTGTCTCTAAAAGAGTGTATGTATTACCTTCAATTTTTGAAGATTTCCATGACAATTCAATCGCAAATCTTTCAAGCTCCCGTTTTAAAAGATCCGGATTTAACTTAGATGTTTGCTGTTTAAAACTGCGACATATTTTCTTGAGAACTTCCATTTCGTCTTGCAAAAAAAGATCATGCAAGTCTTCAAGTATTTTAAAGTCGAAAGTTTTTCTTGCTCCTATACGTTTATCCGGATCATCGGCAAAATATCTTTCAGTGTCAAACTTACGAAGAAGTCGGTTTAATACTTTAGGCAAATATTTTGTCGCTCTTGCCTTACCTTCGAATTTAATAAAACCGTATTTTAAAAGAATGTTTAGGTCCCTCACCAAGGTTGGTTTTGAAGAAGGGTAGATTTCTTGAATTTCATTTTGGATTTGCTCACGCAACAGCCCCTCTGATTGGCTAATTAAATTCAGAATATATTTTTGTCTTGGGGTTAGAATCGAATCATTCATATATACTAATCGTATCATTTTGAGACGATTTGTCAAGACCTCGTTCAGAGCCTGAGGGCTCCTCAGAGCCTCGAACGGCCTGAGCCAAGCCGAATGGGTCAAGTGCCGGTTTTGTTGCGCAGTTTTAATTTTATAATAATGCTATTATTAATTAATGTTGGCGAAAGTGAATTCTTCAGCTGTTGTTGGTCTTAATGCGGTTCCTGTTGAAGTGGAAATTGATATTGCTTCTCAAGGCCTTCCCTCTTTTACCATTGTCGGTCTTCCGGATAAGGCAGTGGAAGAATCAAAAGAAAGAGTCAGAAGTGCTATTAAAAATACAGGAAGCGATTTTCCGTCCAAAAGAATTACGGTAAATTTGGCTCCTGCGGACTTGCCCAAAGAAGGACCTTCCTATGATCTGCCGATTGCCCTGGGAATTCTTATCGCCTCCGGACAATTAAAAGAAGACATTGATGATGCGCTTTTTATGGGAGAGCTGTCTTTGGATGGAAGACTGCGCTATACCAACGGCGTTTTGCCGCAAGCAATTCTCGCAAAAGAAGAAAAATTAAAAAGAATTTTTCTGCCTTTGGTTAATGCCAAAGAAGCGGCAGTATTACAAGGAATTAAAATCTATCCTACTTCAACATTATTGGAACTTTTTCAGCATTTAACAAAAGTTAAGGAAATAAAACCTCAAAAGCATATTCCGCTTGCGGAATACGCCAAAACCGAAAAATTTGATTTCGATATGGAAGATATTAAAGGTCAGGAAAAAGCCAAAAGAGCTATGGAAATTGCAGCAGCAGGAAACCACAATATACTTCTCAAAGGCCCGCCGGGAGCAGGAAAAACTTTGCTTGCCAGAACTCTTCCTTCAATTTTGCCAAAACTAACTTTCGACGAAGCCTTGGAAGTAACCAAAATTTACAGCATTTCCGGACTTTTGGACAGAGAATCTATCATCACTCAAAGGCCATTTAGGGCTCCTCATCATACAACTTCCCATATCGGAATTATCGGCGGAGGAACAGTGCCAAAACCAGGGGAAATATCTTTGGCGCATCGAGGAGTTTTGTTTTTGGATGAATTTGCAGAATTTCCAAGGCACGTTTTGGAAGTTTTACGTCAGCCCATGGAAGATGGATTTGTCACTATTTCCAGAGCCCAAGGACGGGTGATGTTTCCTGCCAAATTTATGCTTGTCGCTGCGCAAAATCCCTGTCCCTGCGGCTACTTCGGCGATCCGACTCACGAATGTAAATGCATGCCCGGACAAATACTGCGTTATCAAAAACGTGTTTCCGGCCCTGTGATTGACAGAATTGATATTCACTTGGATGTTCCTGCGGTAAAACTTGATAAATTAACCGAAGATGATAAGGGAAGACTTGCGGAAAATTCTTTGCAGATTAGAAAAAGAGTACAGAAAGCCAGAGATATCCAAACCAAACGCTTCAAAGGAAGAAAAATAGCCTCAAATTCCGAAATGATCAGTAAGGACGTGAAAGAACTTTTGGAACTTTCCAATGAATGCCGGGAACTTCTGCGTCTGGCGGTTGTCAGAATGAGTTTATCGGCAAGATCTTATTACAGAACTGTAAAACTTGCCAGAACTATTGCCGATTTGGAAGAGTGTAAAAATATAGCGCCAAATCATGTTGCCGAAGCTTTGCAATACAGGCCAAGGGCTGATAATATTTAAAAATATGGAAAAAGGTTTAACATCACAAGAAGCACAAAGAAGACTCAATACCTTTGGCAAGAATGAGATTTCAAAAGAGGAAAGGCTCGCGCCCATCTCTCTTTTTTTCTCCCAATTCCCAACCCTTTTTAACGCAATCCTCACAGGGGCTTCTATTCTCTCTTTTGCCATAGGCAATTACATTGACAGCGTATTCATAATGACTGTTATTATAATGAACTCTGTTGTTAGCTTTGTGCAGGAATATAAGGCGGAAAAATCATTACAGAAGCTAAAAGACTATATAAAACCATTAGCTCGCGTTATCAGAAACGATAAGGATATCGAAGTTCAAACGACAGACTTAGTTCCGGGAGACGTGGTACGTCTTTCCCCAGGTATCCGTATTCCAGCCGATGGCAAGATTATTTTAGGCAGCTCGATTGAAATCGACGAATCTGTTTTAACCGGAGAATCTATCCCTGTTGTTAAGAATAAAAATGAAGAGGTTTTTTTAGGAACTCTTCTTATAAGCGGCCGCGGGCGCATGCTTGTTGAAAATACAGGCATGCAGACCCGTTTTGGAAAAATTGCACAAACATTATCCACTCTGACATCAGAAAAAACTCCTCTTCAAAAACGTCTTGATGGCTTAGGAAAAACACTAACCTTTATAGTAATTGCCATTTCCATTTCTATTATTACAATCGGTCTTTTGCAAAGAAAAGAATTATTCTCGATGACAATTCTAGCAATCAGCATTGGTATTGCTGCAGTTCCGACGAGTCTTCCTATAGTTGTAATTATCGCTCTGGCTATTGGAATGGTAAGAATGGCAAAAAAGCGCGCAATTGTTAGGAAAATGGCCTCTGTTGAAACACTAGGAGCCATACAGATACTTCTAGTTGATAAAACAGGAACTCTAACGCAAAATAATCAAAGAGTAAAAAAAATCTGGTTAAAAGATAAGGAATCATTGCCTTCTCTTCTTAAGACGTGTATTTTGGGAAATACTGCATCCTTAATCCAAAAGGCTGATAAAAACTCCTTTGACGTAGTGGGAGGAAAAACAGACGGAGCATTGCTTCTTTTTGCGAAAGAAAAGCTGGGAGATATTGAAAAAATAAAAAATGAAGGGAAAGTAATTGATGAATTCTCTTTTGATCCGGACAGAAAAACAGTAACTACGGTTTTTGAACAAAACTACAAAAAATATGTGTTTGTGAGGGGCGCTCCGGAAATTATCCTTGCGGAAAGCAAGCTTACGGAAGATGAAAAAAAACGCATCACCAATCTTTTTGAAGACTATGCGAAACAGGGATTGCGCATTATCGGATTTGGCACAAAAACAGAAAGCCATAGTAATCCAAAAAGAGAGCACTTAGAAAAAAATCTTAAATTTCTGGGCTTTATCGGTATGTATGATCCGCCGCGTCCGGAAGCAAAAATAGCAGTTGAGAAAGCAAAACTGGCGGGAATTAAAACCATCATGATAACCGGAGATAATGAATTAACCGCTCTTGCGGTGGCAAAAGAAGTTGGTTTGGTTGACAAAGACGAAGATGTTATAACAGGAGATGAGGTTGAAAAACTTTCGGACGAAGAACTGGAAAAAATCATTTTAAAAACCCGTATTTTCGCCAGAAATAAACCCGAAGACAAGCTTCGTTTAGTAACGGTTCTAAAAAAACTGGGCTATGTGGTGGGAGTTACGGGAGACGGAGTAAATGATGCATTAGCGCTTAAAAAAGCCGATGTTGGTATAGCAATGGGCGAAAAAGGCACTGATGTTGCCAAAGAAGCAAGCGATATTGTTTTAACCGATGACAATTTCTCAACACTGGTTGGAGCTATTGAGGAAGGAAGAACAATTTACAATAACATTGCCAAAGCTACAACCTATCTTATCACAGGCAATCTTTCAGAGATTGCGCTCATATTTTTTGCTGTGCTTTTTGGCATGCCAAACCCGCTTCTCCCAACGCAAATTCTTTGGATAAACCTAGTCACGGATGGCTTACCGGCCATGGCCCTTGCCAACGACAATAAAGATCATGAAGTATTAAGGCTTAAGCCCAGAAATCCAAATGCGCCAATCTTAAGCAACCACCGCCTTGCCTTTATTTTAATTACAGGACTTTCTTTAGCCTTTATTTTACTGGCTGTTTTTAAATTGTTTTTGGGAATTTTTTCTGAAACCCTAGCCAGAACAATTGTATTCAATCTCCTTGTTGTTTCCCATATGATTCTTGCTTTCTTGATTCGGGGAAAATTAATGTTTAAAGTTAATAAATTTCTTATAATAGGAGTTGCTATAACTTTAGTTATTCAGGCTGTAATAACCTTTACCCCCTTCTTCCAAACCATCTTCCACCTCGGCTTTTAATTTAAACACAAATAAGATTCCTCGTTTTTTATTGCCTGAGATAAATGAGCCACAAGATAAATAGTCCAAAAATCAATAGAAATATTCCTTCAAAAATAGCCCATTTACCCTTATAAAGCATTCCATTTTCAAATCGAAATATTCCGTATATTCTGCGAAACTTTATTGCACAAACACCACAATAAACTAAAAAAAACCAAGCAATGTAAGAAAAATGTTCATGAGCCTTATTATAACAATTTTTGCTGTTTTTTATCTTCCTTAAACTTTTTTCCGAAGTGATCGTAGGCTATTTTGGTAACCACTCTCCCCCGATTGGTTCTTTTCAGAAAACCAATTTGGAGCAGAAACGGTTCGATTACTTCCTCTATTGTTCCAATATCTTCCGAGATACTTGCCGCAATTGTTTCTATGCCAACCGGTCCTCCGCTATGCTTTTCAATAATTGCTTTTATAAAACGCCTGTCTACTCCATCAAGCCCCAGAATGTCAACTTCCAGCATATCCAAAGCTTCTTTGGTTATTTCTTTGGTGATTTTTCCTTTTCCTTCCACTTGCGCAAAATCTCTGGTTCTTTTCAGAAGTTTTAAAGCAATTCTAGGTGTCCCTCTGGCTCTTTTGGCTATTTCTTTGATGCTTTCTTCGTCAATTGGGACGTTGAGTTTTTTGGCAGCGGAAGCAACAATTCCCTCCAAATCTTTGGGATTATAAAAACTTAATCTATGGACTACTCCAAATCTATCTCGCAATGGCGCTGACAAAAGACCTATTCTGGTCGTAGCACCGATAATCGTAAAAGGCGCCAGTTCCAGCCGAAGCGTTCTGGCAGATGGGCCTTTTCCCAAAATCATATCCAAGGCATATTCTTCCATCGCTGGATAAAGCGTTTCCTCAACGACTTTGTTAAGCCTATGAATTTCGTCAATAAAAAGTATATCTCCTTTTTCCAGATTGGTAAGAATTGACGCCAGATCCCCTGCCCTCTCAATCGCAGGACCGGATGTAACCCTAATATTACTTCCCATGCCTTTGGCAATTAAATAAGAAAGGGTTGTCTTGCCAAGTCCCGGAGGCCCGTACAGAAGTATATGCTCAATTGCCTCTTTTCTTTTTTTCGCAGCTTCTATGGTAATTCGCAAAGACTCTTTGATTTGCTTTTGCCCATAGAACTCTACCCAGGACTTAGAACGAAGAGAAGTAAAAAGAATTTCCTCTTCGGGATTTTCAACTTCTTTCTCTTTTTTAATTTTGGTTTTTACTAATTTATCTGTCATATCCTCAAAATCTCTACCGTCCTAAAAACTTTAGGGCTAATCTTATTTTTTCCTCAACACTGCCGTCCTTCTTATCTATCTCTCTTATCGCATTTATCGCTTCTTTTTTGGAAAAACCGAAAGACTCCAGGCCGCTAATTATTTCCTTATTGTCTTTCGAGTCGTATCCCAATAAATCTATTTCTCCATCTCCGCCAAACTTGTTTTTCAGTTCAATGATAATTTTTTGGGCATTTTTGTGACCAAGCCTGGGAACAGAAGTGAAAAAATCAACATCTCCTTTTATAATCGCATTAGTAATCGTATTTCTCGTACCTGTAGAAAATATAGCCATTGCGGTTTTAGGTCCAATTCCGGAAATCCCAATTAGATTTTCAAAAAGTTTTAGATCTAAGGATTCCAAAAAACCGAAGAGGGAAATATTGTCTTCCCTAACATGAGTGTAAATAAAAAGTTCTAAAGAAACGCCTTTATTTGCTCTCGCCAAAACATCACTTGCCGCCAGCACTTTGTACCCAACTCCTTTTACATCAAGAATAATAGAATTACCTTCTCTTAAAAAAACTTCCCCTTTCAAAAACCCAATCATACTTTTCGAGGCCAATTATAGCACACTGTCCAATTTTCTTTTAATCTCAGCTATAGTCAGCCGCTCTTCTTTTTGCAATCGTCTTATCTCTTTTATTCTCTCAGCCATAGAACGGTCGAATAACTGATAGCCCGCCGATGTATGCTCCGCTACTTCAATTAACCCTTTTTCAGTCCAATGCCGTATCGCATTTAATGTCGCTCCTGTCTCTTTTGCCAGTTCCCCTATCCTAAGCAATCTTTTTTGCACGACAGAAGAGGTCTTAAGCGTTTTTCTCTTTACTGCCTCCAGATAAATATCAAACGAGCGGTCAATGGCTCTGTAGATAACTATGTAATAATCGTCAAAATCTCCACTAAGTTGTGCTTTTTCAATGCTATTTATATATAAATCTCTGTCCTCTTTTCTTACAAGAGCTGGCGGATAGCCCTTTTGCATCAAAAGTAAGTTCAAAAGAAGCCGTGCAGTTCTACCGTTACCGTCAGAAAAAGGATGTACCGAAACCAACTTAAAATGCGCATCAGCCGCTATTTTTGCAGGATGGTCTATGTTTTTTGAATGAAGCCATTTAAAAAAACCTTCCATAAGCTCTGGCACTTTTATAGGGTCAGGCAATATAATATTTGACCCGCTAATTCGTACTTCTATGCTTCTGTATCGTCCCGCATTATCATCGTCAATTTTTTTAAGTATTAGAGCGTGAATATCTAAAACCTCTCGTCTTGTTAAATCTTTTCGTTTTTTACTAACAAGCTCTTTTATAAAATCCAATGCTTCTGCGTGATTTATCGCTTCCAAGTGTTCTTTAAGCGTCTTACCTCTTACTGTTATACCTTCCTCAACCACAAGCGCCGTCTCTTTTCTCGTTAAAGTGTTACCTTCTATTGCATTAGATGTGTAGGTCAGCTCTACCTTAAACCATTCTCCAAGGTTAATAGCCAATGCTGAAGATAACGGTCTAAAACCGTCTAATTTCTTCTTCTTTTCTGTCAATCTTTTTAATAAATCATCCACTCCTGATACCTTATGGTTTGCCATAATTAGAAGTGTAGGGTATCGCCCTATGGTTTGTCAAGCCTTGAAACTTAGGTTACAATAGAGTAATGAATTTAGAACTGAAAAAATTGGATAAATCTAACTTCAGGCAATTTATCGCAGATTCTCCATCGCAGTTTGAAGTAGGAATGTCTTTGGCCAAGAAAATAAAAATTAAAGGGGATTTTCAAAATATTATTGTTTCCGGAATGGGCGGATCAGCTTTGCCAACAAATCTTTTAAAGATCTACTGCGACAGCCTATTGAAAAGTTATCCCAAATATAAACCATTTGAGATTTACATTAACAGATCTTATTCTCTGCCCCGGCAAAGTTATAGTGCAAATTCTCTAAACATTATCTCTTCATATTCGGGAACTACCGAAGAAACCATCAGTTCGCTTGAAGAAGCATATCATGCTAATCTTCCTTTTTTAGGCTTATCAAGTGGTGGGAAAGTGGAAGAATTATGTAAAAAATATAAAGTTCCGCATATCAAACTTCCTGTTCCCTATCCTAATTTTCAGCCAAGAATGGGTACGGGATATTTCTTTGGGGCAATGTTTCAATTGCTTGTTAATCAAAATCTTGTACCTGATACTACAAGTGAAATCCTTTCCCTTGCCAAAAAATTAAATAGCCAAATGGTAAACTCTGAAAGAAAAGGCATGGAATTGGCTCGAAAATTAAAAGGAAAAACTCCTGTGATATATGCTTCTTCCAAATACAAAGCGGTTGCAATGGTTTGGAAAATTAAAATAAATGAAAATGCCAAAACTCCGGCGTTTTGGAATTTCTTATCGGAAGCAAATCACAACGAAATGGTCGGGTTTACAAATCCGCAGGCCAAGTTTTTTATCATCATGCTCAAAAACCCGGAAGATCATGAGAGAAACAAACGCAGATATGAACCTACGGCACGTTTGTTAAGAGAAAAAGGAATAGAAACTGAAATTTTAGATCTGGAAGGAACGGATGTTTTTTATAAAATGTTTTCCAGTATTAATCTTGCAGACTGGACTTCATATTATCTGGCACTTGAATATGGACAAGACCCAACGCCGGTTGATATGGTAGAAAACCTTAAAAAAATCCTCGCCTCCTAAAATCTATTTTCTTAATCTGGCAGCATCTCTCAGCCCAATATCTGTTCGAAAATGTAAATTATTCCCCTCGATTCTCACTTTTTCCATTGCCTCATAAGCCTTATCTCTGGCTTGAAGAACATCTTTTCCTGTCCCAACAATATAGAAAAGTCTACCTCCGTTTACATAGTGTTTTCCATCTTGCACCGCGACTCCTGCTCCATAAACTATCACGTTATCTAATTTTTCAGCATCGTCTAATCCAAATATCTGTTTTCCTTTTGCTTGTGAATATTCCGACGATCGAGGATATCCTTTCGCAACTCCGGCAACAGCAACTCTTACCTTTCCATCATCTGAAACCTTTATCCTTCTCAATGTGCCTTTTGCTGCTTCCATTCCCATTTCAAATAAATCAACTTTGAGTCCTGGAACTATAGCTTGAGCTTCCGGATCTCCCCATCTAGCGTTAAATTCTATAACGTAGGGATCAAGCTTGCCATTTGCTTTAACTGCCATTCCTCCTAAGTATAATATTCCCCTATATCCTCCGCCAGGCTTTGCCTTAATAGTTTTCGTGAAGATGTTTTCAACTTCTCTTTGAAGCTCTAAATCATTCGTAAGCAGAGGATGACTTACCGCTCCCATCCCTCCTGTGTTGTCACCTTTATCCCCATCGTATTCTCTTTTATGATCTTGAGCATATCCCAAAATTCTAAAGTTTCTGCTATCAGAAATTGCGAAGGCAGAAAATTCTTCTCCTTCAAGCCATTGCTCAATTAAAAATACTTTTGTTGCTTCCGGATATTCTTTTTTAAGCCATTTTATTGCATCTAAAACTTCCTGTTTTGATGTTGCGGGAATTGCCCCTTTTCCTTCTGCTAGTCCTGAAGCTTTCACAAACCATCTGGTATTTTCTTGAGAGTCAAGAAATTTTCCTACTTGGTCTTCCCTATTAAGCGCATCATATCTGGGCTGAGGTAATTTCCAAAATTGCCCAAAAGACCTAGCATAATTTTTATCCCACTCAAGCCTGCCTGCAGATTGTGTTGGTCCTACTGCAGGTACTTTAAAACGTCTTAGCATATCAACAAGGCCCTCTTTAACTGCATCTTCTTGTGCTATGTCCACCAAATTAACTCCAAATTTATTAGCGAGCGCTGCTATTCTTACAACATCCGAAGTTTTTATTTCTGGAAAAATTTGAACAGGCTTTCTTGATACCCTTGACATCCAGTCATTTCCCGGAACTGCTAGTATTTTATCTACATGCGGACTTTGAGAATATTTATCAACAAGCGCAGTTCCCCTTCCTCCTCCATCCACGATTAGAATTGTATTGCCTCTCTCTTTCACGACGTCATTATATCAAAAAGAAGGTTGTTTTATAGAATTGAATTTACTTGAGAAGGCGTGGGTGAGGGCGATTGCCAATGCATCTGTCACGTCATCGGGCTTGGGAATTTCCTTAAGCTTTAATAAAGCTTTTACCATCTTCCCAACCTGAATTTTTTCCGCTTTTCCATATCCTGTTACCGCTACTTTAACTTGCAAAGGAGTATAAATTGCAACGGGAATTTTATTTTGAGCAGCTGTTAAAAGAACCACTCCCCTTGCCTGTCCTACCATAAAAGCTGTTTTCGCATTGGTATTAAAAAACAACTCCTCTATTGCCAAAACGTCGGGTTTTTCTTTTTCAATAATTTCTGTAATTTGCTCGTAAACTGTTTTTAATCTTAATTCAATCGGCAAACCATTCTTCGTCTCCACGCACCCGTAGTTTAAGCTTTTCACTTTGAACTTTTCACTTTGAACTATTGACCACCCGCACCTTGCAATTCCCGGATCAATCCCAAGTATTCTCATAAATCAATCGTATTGTAATATTTAACTATTTAATGTACAATATCCAAATAATGAAAAGAGTTAAGCTAGCTGTTGAAGAGAGAAAAATTACCGGAAAAAAAGTTAAAAAATTAAGAAGAGAGGGTATTTTGCCGGCAAATGTCTATGGCAAAAATATAAAATCCATTTCTGTTCAGGTCAAAGATAAAGATTTCGAAAAAGCCTATAACGAGGCAGGAGAAACAGGTCTTGTTGATATCGATTTGAAAGGTAAGATAATTCCTGTTCTTATCCACAATGTCCAAAAAGATCCTGTTCAGAAATTTTATATTCACGCTGACTTCTATAAAGTAGACCTTACCCAAAAAGTAAAAACCATGGTACCTTTGTTTATCGTTGGGCAAGCAAAAGCGGTTGTAGATAAATTGGGACTTTTGCTCCAGCCATTATCTCAAATTGAAGTAGAAGCATTGCCTGAAGACTTACCGGAAAAAATTGAAGTTAATGTCGAAGCTTTGGCAGAAGTAGGACAGCAAATAACAATTGGCGAAATAAAAGCTCCAAAAGGCGTTACCATGGTTACTGATCCATCTCAAGTGGTAGTAAAAATTGGAGAGCTGGTTAGTAAAGAAGCTCAAGCCCAAGCAGCAGCCGAACAAGCAGCATCGGAAGCAGCGAAAGCAGCCACGACAGCGGAAACAGGAACAGCAGAAGAAGGCGCGCCAACAACTGAAACTCCTGCAACAGCAGAAACAGGTAAAACAGAACCAAAGCCTCAAGAGAAAGCTAAAGAAGCTCCAAAAGCAGCTTAATAGAAACGAAGAATTTTTTCTAAATCTCTTGCCTTTTCAAAATTCGGATCAATAGATAAAGTCTTTTGTAAATAAAATCTTGCTTTGTCATTATCCCCTAGCCTGTATTCCAATATGGAAAGAGTCAAGTATCCATCCCTGTAATCTTTGTATTTCCCAACAATTTCCTGCCAAACTTGTATTTGGGATAATATCGTGGACTTTTTATTGTTCAAATCTTCCTTTTGCTGCAAATGACTAAAAAGGCTTAATCCTGCTGTAATAGCTGTTAAAAACAATACCAAACACAGTCCTCCTGCGAAAATGTATTTTATTTTATCGGGGATTCTTAGGTAAATCTTCGGGAATTTAAACATATCTTATTGCGGCCAGGATTCAATCATAATCGATCTGTTGCTGTTGGTTAATCTTTTGTAAATTTCTTCCGTAATAAATGGCATAAACGGATGCAAAAGCTTGAGAAGAATTATGAATAATGAATTAAGAATTAAAGATGAATTTTGATTGATTCTGTTTTTTACGTCTTCTATGTATTTGTCTGCAAATTCGTGCCACACAAATTCATACAAAGCTTCCGCAGCGTAATTGAACTGGTAGGAATCTATGTTGTTAGTTAGTTCCTTGCTTAATTGTTTGGTTTTCTTAACCATCTCCTTATCATTCTCGTTTTTCGCCATATTTTCCAAATCCTTCATCATTAATCCTTCATCATTAATCCTTATTTTCTTCATTTCTATGAACCGCGCCATATTCCAAAGTTTATTGGTAAATTTTCTCGCCGCTTCCAGTTTGGGGTAAGAAAGGGATTGATCATTACCAAAAGCCGTACCATACACCAGAGCGAAACGTACTGCGTCAGCGCCATATTGCTCAACTAATTCTAATGGGTCGATAACATTTCCTTTGGATTTACTCATTTTCTTTCCCAACGGATCATTTACCAAACCGTGGAGAACAATATTTTTAAATGGTACTTTCCCTGTTACATAAATCCCAACCATTACCATTCTTGCCACCCACCAACGTAAAATATCATATCCTGTTTCCATAACAGATGTCGGGTAAAAATTTTCAGACTTTGTTGCCTGCAAAGTTGCAAACGGCCATTGAGCAGAAGAAAACCAAGTATCAAAAGTGTCCCCATCTTGTTCTAAATTTTTAGACTTACATTTACTACAATTGTTTGGAGCTTCTCCTGCTGTAACCACCCATTTGCTACAATCCTGGCATTGCCATGCGGGAATTCTAATTCCCCAAACAATTTGTCTGGAAATATTCCAATCTCTGATATTTTCCAAAAAGTCTAGATAAGTTTTCTCAAATCTTTGAGGATAAATCTTAATTTCGCCTTTCTTAACTGCGTCAATTGCGGGTTTCGCTAAGCTTTCCATTCTTATAAACCATTGCGGCAAAAGCATTGGCTCGATAGTTGTCCCGCATTTATAACAAACTTCAATTGTGTGCGTGTAATTTTCATCTATTTTTTCTATAAGTCCCATTTTTTGCATATCTTCTGCCACAATTTTCCTTGCTTGTTTCACATACAATCCTTTATACTTCCCTGCCTTTTCATTTAATTTCCCATCAAAGTCTATAATTCTAACTACATTAAGATTATGTCTTTTCCCCATTTCAAAATCCTTCATGTCGTGAGCAGGGGTTACTTTCGCAACACCTGTGCCAAAATTTGGATCAATTACATCATCTGCAATAACTTTTACTTTAAATTTCCCGAGCACGCCCTGCACCTCAATTTCTTTACCAACCCAATTCTTGTGTTTTTCGTCTTTTGTGTTAACAGCAACCGCAGTATCACCAAATACAGTTTCCGGCCGAACTGTTGCCAAAATAAACGGCCCGTATTTTAGGTAATATAAGGAATCTTTTTGTTCTTTGTGATTTACTTCCAAGTCTGAAAAGCTTGTTCCGCATTTCGTGCAATAATTAACCAGCCTATCTCCCCTATAAAGTAACCCATCGTCAAATAATTTTTTAAAGGTTTTATAAACAATTTTTATAATGTCAGAATCTAGGGTGAATTTTTTTCTTGTCCAATCTAGCGAAAATCCGAGTTTTCTTAATTGGTTCTCTGTCCCCTCTCTATTTTTCTGCACATAATCCCAAATCATTTTGTAAAGTTCATCGCGGTCAAAATCAAAACGCGACTTTCCTTCTTTTTGCAATTTTTTCTCAAACACAAATTGCGTTTCAAATCCTGCATGATCTGCTCCCGGAAGCCAAAGAGCTGCTTCCCCCTTCATCCGGTGATAGCGGATTAAGATATCTTCAATTACGTACATTGCATGGCCAAAATGAAGCGGCGCGTTCGCATTTGGAGGAGGCAAAATTATCGTATAAGGTTTGCCTTTGGGATTAATTTCCGGTTTAAAATACCCTTGCTCTTCCCATTTTTGATAAATATCTCCCTCAACTTCTTTGTGATTATAAACCTTATCCATCAATGTATTCTAGCACGGGCTAAATATTCCTTCAATAAACATAAGCAAAATTAATTCCCGAAGAATTAACGATGTATTCCCGACAATTGACTAAAATTGAGGCTAGACGGTAATTAGCTTATACCCTCTTGTTTTAATTGTCTGAATTTCAAAACCTGCTTTTTGCAAAAGCAATTTACTCCTAACTCTTGCAACTAACCTATCTATCGCCCAATCGGAAACTCCCAGCTCCTCTACTTCCGGCCAAACCGCTTCGATTATTTTTTCTCTCTCACAAATCTGTCCTAGATTTTCTTTTAAGAAATTAAAAAGCAGGTTCTCCTTTTTCGTAAAATCTGCAACTGAAAGTTGGGAGCTTATATCTTTTTGTCTAACAAAATAGTCCAAAAGTGGACTGAAAAGCTTAAAGCTTTTGCCTTCTTGATTTATTAAACCCGTATCCCAAAGATATTTCGCTTTCATCTTTTCTTTTTCTCCTATCGGTTCTTTTCTTATTATTTTGAGAAGGGTTGCTTTTTCAAAATCTCCCAAACTTTCCCAAAGCTCTTCGGATTGCAAGCCAATTCTTTCATCGCAAGAAAGCAGATTGAAAATTTCATCCTTTGATTGAATAACCTTTTTGGTTTCGTGCAGAAAAATCAAAGCCAGCTGCAGATATTGCACGTATCCATCAACTATTGCAAAAAGCCATCCCTCCAATGATGAGGAAATAGAAAGTTTATAGTGATCGGTATATGTTTTGAAGATAATATTTGCATCTGTTTTTTCAGCCGGTTTGATATATAAATCTTTCGTAAAAAGAGAAAGGGAAGGTTTTTTAAAAACACTAGGCGCAAGATATGAAAGCCCGCGGAAACTCGTAAATACATAAGCTAGCTTATTATTCGTCGCGTCTTTTAATCCTTGAAGATTTCCGAATAAATCCGTAGTTACAATATCCTTAAGCCTATCAAAACGAATAAAAAATATGGTGGGCATAACATTCTGCTCCACAATTTTACTAAGGCTTTTTCTGATGCTCTCTATTGTTAAAAAAGTATCTTTTGACTGAATACAATCCAAAAACAAAGTTTCTATATATTTTTTAATGGGTTTATTTAACGATGATTTTCCTACCGCATCGGAAATTCTTTTTAGGGTTAATATCCAAAAAGGAAAAACTTCTCTTTCCACCAAATCATTTAAATCAACTTTAATAAATAAATGTAAATTTCCATCCGTTATGTAATTTTTTACGACATCTTTGTGATAGAGAAAAAAACGAAGAAAATTGCTTATCCCTACCCTTTTCATTCCTATTAAGACAACGGAGTTACGATCTTTCAAGAGCTGTCCCAAAATTACAGCATCTTTTTTTCTAAAATCTATCGGGTAAGCTGCCTCTATAATTCCATTTTCCATACAGGTTATTTTAATTGATTACGTAGCCTATTAGCAACAACTGTTTTTATTTTTTTCCAAAATTTATACTTATGTCTTTGTCCGTCAAAATAGAATCTTTAAAACTTAAAACATTATTCTCGTCTTTAATATTTCCAGGCTTATTAACCACTCTAAACAAAGACGGATACGAAAGTTTAAAATTAAAAGGGTAACTATCAATACCTGGTTGTTTAAAAATTCTAAGATTATAAGAAAAAAGAGGACTATTCAAAGATATCTTTTGAGAGAGAGTGTATTTTACAGTTATTGTTTTAATTGTATCCGTAGGAACTGTTATAAGAAATCCATATATTGTTTTCTCCTGCTTTTCTTCTTTATCAACTTCTAGTCCTTCTTGTTTAGTAAAATTTTTCGCTTCATATATAGCAGGGTTTGTTATGGCAGTAAGTATTTTTTGTTCTTTCCCATCAATTGATATTGAAGATAATTTTGCATCTGCCGGCAGGATTAATCTTAAATAATTTTTATAATCTCCCCCCGGCCAAACCCCATTTTTATTTATATTTGCATATTTAATATTAAGCTGTTCTGATATTTGGCCATTTTCGTCTATAATTATTTCGTAAGAAACCAGCCTTTGAATAAAATAATTTACCTTATTGACTCCCAAATTTGCCTCGTTAATTCCCAAAAAATCATTTATAGAGTTTTCTTCGGGTTTTCTTGCATCTGCTAAGGCTGATGATAGGTTGTTTATGGAAAATATATTTTGGAGATTTGGATCATTAAAAGCAAATACTGCATGTTTTTCCAAGATAGAATCTGCAAGAACTTCCGATAGGTTTAAATAGGAAAAAGTTTTTCTTGAACTAAACTCCAGTTGTATTGCCAAAAATAAAGCTCTTAAGAAATCTTTTTTTTGCGTTGATCCCGGAAAGAAATTCTTTTCTGCGTGTGACTCTGCAAGCTGAAATAGATTATTCTCGCCAACAGTTTCTTTATAATCAGAAACATATACAGGCCCTATGACGCTTAAAATGTTCTTTACGAAAGTTAAATCTATCCCAATTACGCCATCTACTATTTTCCCTGTTTCTGCGTTTAGTAAAAATGCTGATACAGACGCTCCCCTTACGAAATCAACATCAAAATTACTGTCTCTTAAGTACCAATGTACCGAAGGAAGATAACGCCTAATTGGAAAAGGCGGCTCTACGTGTCCTTTCAACTGACCGTCTGCATCGTAAACATCATTAATTGAGAAATCGGCAATTCTCCCCTTATCCAATGTTAAAAGTCCATAGGAACCAATAAATCCGCCTCCAGGCCTTAGCTCCATATTATTTTGGAAAAGAACTAAATAATTTTTCTGTCCCTCTAGCCCGAAGATGGTTGGCAAAACATCTATAGTTCCTGAAACCAATTTTGATATACCAGAAACTTTATCGATTTCTTTATATGCGTCTTTTGGCAGTCCTTCCATGGATTTTGTCTCTTCAAGTAAAACTACTGCGTTTTTGAAAAGATTAGTTCCTTTTAGGAAATCATCCTTGGGATTTGTGCTTTTGTTTCCGAAAACATTAAGCATTTTATTCGAAGCTTCTAGCGTATACAGCGTTGCCGAAGAAATATTCTGCCCGAAGTTAATGTAATTAGAAAAAGCAAAATTATTTCCAACTCCCAAAATCTTACCCTCCAAAGCTAGGGGAATTGATGTTTGTTTGGCAACGGTAAAAAATGATTTAGATAAACTGGCAGCACTTTGAGCAACCCCAAGACTGCCTCTGTCAATTGCATTTTTAGAGAAACTAAGAGCGGAAAATCCCAACAACGAAAAGAATAGAGTTGTAAAAAAAGGAATAACCAAGACAACAAGAATGTAGAATAAGGAAACTAGGAATGGGAAATATTTTTTATCTTTCTTTTCATAATCTTTTGTTATTTCTTCTCCTTTGGGGAAAGGCATAGCCATATACTCTTTGAAAAAGCTTTTGACTCTTTCGTCTAAAGAATAGTCTTCTAACAAAAATTTTCCTTGTAAACTTTCAAAGCTTTCTGTTTCTATATTATTTTTGTGCTCACCAAAATCTATGGAGATTTCCGGATCTGCTTTTTGTATTATATGTACAAGAGAAATAAGGGTTATGGGTGATTTGGGAAAAAGATAAAAAATATTAGAAGTTGGTTTGCCAAAAATAATTTCTATAGTTTTTGCTATGAAATCATTTATAAAAACAGGGTAAGTCTTTAGCAAGCCATCTCCAGGAATTTTTATTTTGCCTGTTGTCTTTACCTGATAAAAAAAATCATTTATGAAAGATGTAAGATGGCTAGAGAAAGATACCTTTTGTCCGAAAAGATCACCATATATTATAATCTTTCCAATTTTGTAGGAATCCAAAATTTTTAAGAAATTGTTGCTTTTCCCTTCGCTTTTTTTAGCCAAAAAAATAAATTCCGCATTATCTTTATCCGACTTTTCTAAAAATTTAGGAAGCAGCTCTTTTGTCGTATCGCTCTTATCATCAACAACTATTAAATGCGAATATTTTTCATCCGGAATTATTGGAAATTTTTTAGAGTAGGGGATATGAATTACGCTGGCTCTGCTTTCGGTTAAAATTTGCGGTTCTTTTAAACTTACAAAAACAACTTGAGAGTATTTAGCAATTTCTTCACACAATAACTCGCCTATTATTCCTATTCTATCCAGAATAAGGATTGGGAGACTTTGTTTTTGTTCTTCAATGGTTAAGGCAGATTTCTTCATATTTCGATTTCACTCAATATGATCCTGAGTGCATCGAAGGATCATTAAATCTAGTTTAGGAGAATTAGATTAGGTTGTCTAGCGCTTTATTCACCATTTCGTCTGCCTTAGTATTTTTTTCTCTTGGGATATGATTATAAAAAATTTGTGATTTGACTTGAATTTCTTTTTCTCTTACTTCATACAGAAGTGTTCTTAGAAATGGATTTTTTATTTTAAATAAACCTGCGATTTGAGAATAAACAAGCTTGGAGTCAAGGAAAAAATTAATTTTTGGATTACTGTCTAAAGTTTCTTTATTTGCTAAAATCCATGATAACGCTTCCAAAACTGCCTTATATTCTGCAACATTATTGGTCGCATTGCCAATTCTCTTTCCGACTGAAGCAATTTTTTTGCTATTTTTGTCAGTTATATAAACGCCAATTCCCGCGGGCCCGGGATTACCTCTTGATCCGCCGTCGGTAAAAATATTAATCTCTTCCATATTTCAATTTCCTCCTCTAATAAAATTCTAACAGAAAAAATCTTATTTGCCAAAAAAAACTAGCTCTTTCGGAAATTTTTCTTATATTTCAGCTCAAACTTATAGGATAGATCATATGAAAATAGGGGCAGAGTAATAATAAAATCAAACTTCATATTCCTTTGACCAACATAATCCAAATACCAACGCTAGAAGAATTTGCCCCTGCTGAAGAGTAAGAAAGTAATGATCAAACATTCCTAAAATTAAAATCGAAGAAAGAACAATGAATAATGAATTATGAATTAAGAATTGATTTTTGTTTAGTACTCTTTTATATGTAACAATAATAAACCAAAGGAAAAACGCCAATCCAATTATTCCTGTTTCTGCTGCGACCAAAATAAAAATATTATGAACCGGCTGAAGATAGAAAAGGGGAGTGCGCGATGTTTGATACGAAGGGAGATTGACTAAGAAATTATTAAGGCCAGCTCCAAAAATCGGATGCTCTTTAGTCATTGATATTGAACTGTTAATAAGGCTTTCTCGCTGAACTATTGCTTCATCGGACAAGTTAATATTGGTAAACCTGTAACGAAAAGCAGAGTTTGCAAATATAAAACCTACTAACAGTAACGAGAAGATAGAAAATAGAACGTAGAAGGTAGAAGCTTGGAGTTTTATTTTTTTAATACCGCGGGCTATTAACCATGAACCAAAAACTATTAGCCACAAAAGGATTGCAACGCGGCTTAGGGTTAAAAAAAGCGCAAGCGTTCCAATAATTAAAGCCGCCATGAAAATAGGTTTTTTGAAATTGAAAATTATTAATGTCATAGCGATAACTAAATAGCCAGCAAGAACATTGGGGTGGGAAAATGTCCCGTATGGACGCAGAATTAAAAAGCCATTTAGGGATGCGTTTGCGATTCCTGGAGTTGTTAAGCTAAATGTTCTTTCTCCGAAAAAATAAAATATGCTTCCTAATGATGCCTGCTGAAAATATTGAGCGATTGCCAATAAAGATTCCAAGATAATGCCTACTGAAAATAGCAACACAATATTTCTCAATCCGAATTTTTTGAAATTAGTTGCAACGTAAAATCCGAGGAATAAAAATTCCAAAAACTTTAATAGACCATACCCTCCCGCAATTGTATTTTTGGAAAACCAAATTCCAATTGCTAGAAATATTACCAATACTATCAATCTCCAATAAGCAAATACCATTTTTGAGATTTGATATTTTATTTTTGATATTCTTATTGAGGAAACAGAAAAAACAAACAACAACAAAATAAATATGTCAGTTACGTAGATTGTGGGGGAGAGATAATCTACTCGTATTCCGGAAACTATAGAAAAATCAGACCAAAAATGTTTACCTAACTGCGTGGGTAAAAACAGGATTAAAAGATAAAAAATTAATCTCTCAAGGTTTTGGGCTGACCACCAGAACCCTGTCCCTGCCTTCTCCTTGAGACTGCGAGATGACTTTGTCATCATTCTGAAGTAATAGATGAATAATCCGGCGCTCCCAAGATTTAAGCTGCGGCAAGACTATCTCTTTGCCTTCAACGAGTACACGATCCTTAGTCTCCAATGCTAGATTCTTCAGCCAATCCTCTCTATTTTTCTTGTAATCTCCAACATCTATTGATATACGCAGAAACTTATCCAGTTTTTTAGCAACTGCCAAAGATAATATTAACTGCAATGCGTCTAAAGTGTCACCATGATATCCAATGATAATACCGCTTTCTTCCGTAGTTAATTTTATGTCTATTAAATCGTCTTTCTCTTCTATCTCAAATTCACTTTTAACTTCTAGGAGTTCAAGAATCTCTTTTAACGTAGATTGTATGATTTTTTTCTCTTTTGCTGTCATTTTTTATATCTTATTTTGACCAAATATTTTGTTTTTCCAAGGCGCCAAACCGCCAAGACCTAGAATTTTATACTGCTGGATAATACCAAAAATCGTAAAAGTATTCCAGTATAAAGATAATCCTATTGAGAAAGTATACGAGAAAAACCCAATCATTATTGGAAATATGTACATCGATTGCGCCTGAAAAGCGCTTCCGAAATCATCTTTTTTCTCCTTATCTTTTTCTTTATTTTTTTCTTGAGGCTGCGGATTTACAAGCATTTTTGATAGCAGAAATTGAAGAAATCCGGTTAGAACCGGGACTATTATTACTAACGGTCCTATTGTAGTAAAAAGGTTTGATGGTGATGCGCCTAGAGGAAGACCGAAAAAAGAAGTGCTCCATCCGTCAGTTAGCTTTAGCCAGCTAAAGTAAACGATTTTGTTAATTTGAGAAACAACCATATCCTGCTTTAAATCTACTATCTGCTGAAGCACATAATACAAAGCCCATATGATAGGCAGCTGAACAATTACAGGCAAGCATCCTGCAAGAGGATTTATTCCTCTTTCTTTATAAAGCTTCATTGTTTCCGCTTGAAGTCTTTTCGCATCGCCTTTATGAATTTCCTTAAGTTTAGATATATGGGGAGCGGCTTCCTGCATCTTCCTAGATGCCCTAAGCTGTGACGATATTAAGGGGTAAAGTATAAACCGGATTATTACGGTTAAGACAATTATAGAAAACCCAAGGGCGTATGGAATATGAATAAGCAAAAGGATCTTATAGACCCCAACCAAGATATTTAATATCGGCCAAACCAAAATAACATTAAAAAATGATGGATCTGTCATAATATTTAACGGCAGTTAATAATCCTAGTTACAGAAAGATATCCTCCTCTTAGCGCTCCGTATTTTAGAATAGATTCTTTCGCATATTGAGAGCAAGTAGGGGAAAATCTGCAAAACTTATTAATTCCAAGAATGTTTTTTAAAACTGTGGAAAATATTTTCTGATAAATTAAAATTAATAAAAGTAAAAAATGCTTCATCTAATTAATCCTTCTTTTGCCAATATATTTTTTATGGACGAATAAAAATCTATTCTCTTTTTGCCTACGGCTTCTTTTTTTAGTATGAAGAGTATATCATATCCGGGAATCATTTTGTTCCAGAACTCTTCCATAATAGATCTTATCAGCCGTTTAGCCCTATTTCTGTCAACTGCTCTTTTCGAAACCTTTAATGACGCAACAATTCCCATCCTGTTATTTAAAAGCTTGTTTTTGTTGATTTTTATCAAAAAAAACGGCAAACGGAGTAAATTAGCGTTTCTTAAATTTACAGTTCCGGGAAGTCTATATTTTTTCTTAAGCATTTAAACAGCTAGCCGCGTTCGCCCTTTTTGCCTTCTTCTTGAGAGAACTTTTCTTCCGCCGTGTTCCTGCATCCTGCTTAAAAATCCATGCTTTCTTTTCCTTTTTACTTTTTTAAGCTTGATAAACTTTTCCATAATGGAATAAAAGTATAACAGAATTCTAATTTCGTTTAAAGAGGCAAAAAAGATATGGTTGTATCCAGTTCCTCCTCTTGACAAAAAGTTATCCACATAGCTACACTCCTTGTTACCTTTTATTAATACTTTATGAACGAAGAAAACAATAAATTGTGGAAAAAAGTTTTAGGGGACATAGAGACAGAAGTATCAAGAGCAAATTTCCTAACTCTTTTTAAAACCACAGGACTCTTATCATTTGAAAACGGAGTAGCGACCATAGCCGCATCTTCAACGATGATAATTGACCTTATACAAAAACGTTTTTACGCTATTTTAAAGAAAACCGTTGATAAGCATACGAGCGCGAACACGAAAATTGTTTTCGTCCCAAAGATCATTGATCAAAACGTAAACCGCAAGTATGATGCTCCTCTTTTTGAAAATATCGGAAATGTGGCAAAAAAAGAAATTACAGTTGGACATTTACCAAGAGTTCGACCTGAATATACATTCCAAACCATGGCAGTATCTCCTAGTAATCAATTAGCTTTCGTTAGCGCAACTACTGTAGCTAAAAAAATGGGGGGATCCTACAATCCTCTTTTTATCTACGGACCTGTTGGAGTAGGAAAGACTCATCTGATGCAAGCAATTGCCAATGATCTTTACCAAAGAGATCCAAATAAAAAAATTATCTATATCACCAGCGAAGAGTTTACTAATGAGATAGTTGAAGCAATTAGAACAAATGATACGGCGAGAATGAAGAGAAAATTCAGAAATATTGACCTTCTTATCATTGACGACGTTCAGTTTTTCGCAGGAAAAGAAAAAGTACAGGAGGAACTTTTCCACACTTTTAATATTCTTGTTGATGCAGGAGCCCAAGTAGTTCTTTCTTCAGACAGACCGCCGTTTGAAATAAAAAAAATTGAGAAAAGACTTTCCTCGCGTTTCTCCGGAGGGCTTATCGTTGATATTGAACCGCAAGATTTTGAATTAAGAACAGCCATTGTACTTATTAAGGCAAAAAAGTATGGGTTGGATCTTTCAATGGATGTTGCTAAGAAAATTGCGGAAAAGGAACAGGACGCAAGAGGATTGGAAGGAAGCCTTTTGAGAATTGTTACCGAAGCACAAGTAAGAGGGCTAGAAATCACACCATCCCTTATTTTGGAAGTTTTGGGAAAAAACGGAGAAAAAGACAAATCCCAGCCTCATCCCGACGACATCATAGAAAACATCTGTGACTTTTATGACATCAAGTCCACCCAAATAAAAGGACAAAAACGTGACGCCAGGCTTGTAAAAGCCCGCCATATTGCCATGTATCTCTTAAAAAAGGAGCTTTCCTTAAGTCTCGTAGAGATAGGAAACTTTCTGGGAGGGAGAGACCACACTACAATTATGCACGGTGTAGGAAAAATAGAAAAACTTCTTGAGGATAAGAAATTCTCGGAGGAAATGATGGGGATAACATCATCTCTAAAAGATTATTATCAACACCGGTCTTGAGTTTTATTTTTTTAATCTTTTACCCCCATTCTTTTCAACAGGTTATCCACATGTTATTTAGCTTCCCCCTCTTGCTTTTTTCCACTTTTCCATATAGACTACTACAACTACAAATAAATAAATCTTAATTCAATATGATCGTTCAACTGCTTTCTGAAAACTTGCAAAATAAATTAGGACTGGTAAGCCATGCTACGTCAACAAGATCGCAGTTACCGATACTTTCCAATTTTTTAATAAAAGCTAAGGAGGGGAAACTATATATTAGCGCTACTGACCTTGAAATAGGAATAGAAGTACAAATCCAGGCGAAAATAGAAGAGGAGGGATCGATAACCGTTCCCGCAAAAACCTTCCTGGAGCTTTTGAACAACATACCTTCAGGAAAAATTTCATTAAACACAACAAAAGAAGGATTGGAACTAAAGGGAGAAAAAATAAAAACACTTTTTCAAACTATTCCCTCGGAAGAGTTCCCGAAAATATATGAAGAAAAAGGGGAAAAGGTAATGATGATAAAAAAAGAGGATATAGTTAATGATTTTGGGAAAGTGGTTTTTGCGGCGGGTCAAGATCAATCAAGAACAGCCCTATCAGGGGTTCTGGTGGAGAGCGCTGTAGGAGAAGACGGTTTGGGATTTTTATTCGTTGCAACAGATGGATATAGACTTTCTCTAAAAAAGAATATCGCCAAAGAAGAAAAAACTAAAAAGATTAAGGAAGGCGTATCGATGCTTGTTCCTGCAAGAGTAGTGAGGGAGATTATTTCGATTAGCAAAGATGGAGAAGATGTGGAAGTTTATGTTTCAAAAGAGAAAAACCAAATTATGTTCTGCCAAGAGGAAATAACGCTAGTGGGAAGACTTATCGAGGCGGAATTTCCTGATTATAAAAAGATAATTCCTCAAGATTTTTCAACCAAGGCCTCTTTTAACCGCGAGGAAATGTTGCGGGCGGTTAGAGCATGTTATGTTTTTTCCAAGGAAACAGCGGGTATAGTTAAGATTTCCGTTTTGAAGAATAAAGTTGTGGTTTCCGCAAATACACCATCCGTTGGGGAAAACACAATTGAGGTAGAAGCAAAAACGCAAGGGGAGGAAAATGAAATTGCCTTTAACGCCCGTTATCTTTTGGATATTTTGTCTAACGTAGAAGAAGAAGGAATTGCTTTTGAAATGACAGGCCCTCTTAATCCCGGGGTTTTTAAAATTGAAAATGACAATTCATTCCTTCACCTAATAATGCCAATCAGGGTTCAAGCTTAGGGGGTTGGTGTGGGAAGAGTGATTGTGGGGGTAGGAGGGGTTTGGGGAATGGGTACGGATGCTGTAACAGTAAATAAAACTAGAAGCGTGAGCAAGGCTACTCCGACAATAGTCCCAACAACAATCCATACTTCGGGACCTGCACTAAATATAACTTTTCCTAACCTCGATACAGTTTTTACTGTACCTGGGGTATTAAAGATTCCGTTGATAAATCCAGTATGTCCTCGTTTTTTTTCTTCTTGTTCGGGCATATCTTTTATTAAATAAATTAGACGCTCTTTGTTTGATTAACAATTGGTGGCTCGGTTGTTTTTTGCGATATTTCTTCCTGCATTTTCTTGAGATCTTCGGGATTTGACGTGACTATTTCTTTTTCAAATGGTGCCGCAACAACTTTTAGCCCAACATGGGCAAGACCTGCGAAAAACAATCCTTCCCCAACGCCTGACGCAAGTAAATATTCCTTTTCTCTTAAGGAAAAATAGAAAACTTTTGCGATAGAATCGATTTCGGTAGGACTTTGTTTAAGAAGAATTTGAATAGACGAGTTAGACAAAATTGCCTTTCCGTAATCGGTTGTAAGGAAATCCTGAACATCCTGCGTTATTGTGGTAAGAGCAAGATAATATTTTCTGGCCCTTTTTGCAACCCCGTACACAAAAGACGCGGAATCTTGATATTTCATTATGTACCAAGCCTCATCCAAAATAAGCAGTCTTTTTTTGAGATCTTTTCTGACCCTTGTCCAGACAAAATCCAAAACTATGTGCATGGCAATAGGCATTAGTTCTCCTTCAAGCCCTTTAAGAGAGAAAATTGTCAGAGGATTTTGGATATTAAAGTTGGATTGCTGATTAAATATTCCGCTTAAGCTTCCCTTAATAAATTTTTCCAAACGGAGTGTTAAGTCATGGGAGCTGTCATCTTTTATTTGGGAAAGCGTTTTGTAGAGATCTTCCATAAGGGGAGGCTCTTTTTTTTGCGTTGCAGGATCTGTAGTTATGCCTTTATTTTTGTATGTTTCAACCAGAGCTCTGTCCAGTATCGCATCTTGCGCGGCATTCATTTCCCCAAGGGCAATTTTCAAAAGCCCGCGAAGCGATAGTATTTTAAGTCCGAGTTCATTTTCTCCCTCTTCATATAATCCGGAAAGATCAAACGGGTTTATCTTAATGGGAGAAGATGTTGTAAAGGCGACATATTCTCCGCCAAGAGTTTTTGTCAGGCTTTCGTATTCTCCTTCGGGATCGATTATTATTATTTCTGTCCCAAACATAAATTGCCGCATTGCCTCCAGTTTTATCAAGAAAGATTTTCCCGATCCGGATTTTCCCAGCACAACCTCATTGGCATTTTCCAAAGAGAATCTGTCAAAAATAATCAAAGATCCATTTTGCTGATTTATGCCATACAAAACTCCTTTGTCTTGAGTTAGCATGGCAGAAGTAAAGGGAAAAGTTGAGGCCAAAGAGGTTGTGTCCATATTTCTGGTTATATAAAGCTTATCTATGCCAAGCGGGACAGAAGATTTGAACCCGTCTTCCATTTGAAGAGTTGCGATTTTTGGAACTATAAGAAGAGAAGAAAGTGTTGAGCTAAGTTTTTTCCCTGCTTCGTCCAAATCTTTTAAGCTATCGGCAGAAATAGTAATGTATAAACTAAATTGAAAAAACCTTTCAACTCCTCTTGCAAGTTCCTGTTGAAGTCCAAGTGCATCTTCTAAGGCTGCTTCTATTTTGGGATCAGGAGATCGTCCCGACTCAACCTCGGAAGAAATAGATGCTTCCATTTCTGCGATTTTCCGCCGAAGATCGTTTAAAACATCAGAAGAAGATGTCGGATAAATGAACATCGAAATATTTAAAGAATGATCAAAATCGATAACCGGAGAAAGCCAGTTTGAAGAAACAAATCGGGGATACCCGACAACAAAAAAGGTTTTATAAAACCTTTCTCCCACTCTGATGAAATTAAAATCTATTTCAACGGAAGAAGGAGCGATAATATCAGCCAAAGAATTTATCCCTTTTTCCAAAGATTCCAAAGAAAGATTTCTTGGGTTAAGGTTATTCACAGGTGTCATATTGTTTTTGCTCCTTTAACAAATACGGTACTTACATTTTCTTGCGGATTTGAAGATGTGCCCAAGTCCGCATTATAAATTTCGTAATAAAGATTTATTAATTCTTCTTTGGCAAGAGTTCTGGCGCGAAGATTAAGTGTTGCGAGCTGGGAATGCAATACTTGGGCTTTGCTTAGAAGAGCTGTTTTGGCTTGAGCGGCAAAAGATCCTTGCTGAATTGGGCCTTTTTCAAGATATGAGTAGGGAATAACTATGTAAAACTTTTTATCCAAAACAGTGTTTACCTTAACCAGCTCCCGGACAAATTCTTTATAAAGGCCTATTTGATGGGCTAATTTCTCATTTTGTGTTTTCTTCTCTTCCCAGTCCAACAGTTTAATATATGACGATATGTCAACTCTTTTACTTAAAATAAATATTTGGATAGGAAACGAAAGTGAATTGAGTAAAGTTGAATAGGCAAAAATTTTAGCATTCTGCTCTTCTTTGGAAAAAAGAGAGAAATTGGTAGCAATAACTTCAATGATAAGACAGGCATTGCCGTAAGGAAGTATGGCGATATTGTCCGAAATATCCTGTATCTCTATGAATTTTTGCGTTGTTGCCTGTGTCTTTTGGGCAGATTTTTTCATAAACTATACTTCTCCGAAAAGAGATTTCCTTAATTCTTCCCGTGTGTCAATAGAGATAACTTCTATTGGTAAGATTATTTCACCATTGGCTTTTATTTCTATAAAGTCAAATTTATTTTCTCCTTTGGGATCTTCAAATTCCATTGTATAGGTGCCGTTCAGAAGAGGAGTAGCTGATGCAAATTGTCCTAAGGAATTGGTTTTAAATGCCCGGACAGGATTTCCCTCGCTGTCTTTTACCTCAACCAGAATATTAGGCAATGGCATATTTCTCGGATTTTTGAGAATTCCGGTTATAAGGTTTGGAACATCTGGTGTTATGGGAAGACCAACGCTTTTGCCCATGGGTCCAGGGATACTTTTTACATTTTTGGTTTCTATCTTTGGAGAAGTTACAACTCCCGGAGTAAAAAATTGCTTTTTTTGCTGATCCAGTTTTTGCTGTAAGTTTATCAATTGGCCGGTAAGCTGCTCTTTCTGCGTAAGAACCTCTGCAAGCTGCTTCTCCAATTCCAAGGTTTTTTCGTGAATAGCTTGGGTTGGGACAGCTTGTTTTTGTAAATTTGCTTCTTGCTCTTTGGCGGCTTGAAGCTCTCGTTCCAAAAGAGCTGCTTTTTCCTGAAGAACATTTTCTGCGATAGGCTCCGTTTGCGTATTAGCAACTACGGGTTCTTTTTTCGGCTCTTCTTTCTTGGAATCATCGTGCATAGTTATTATAACCGGAGATCCGGCTTGAGTGTTTTGAGGAGCTTGCGGGAAAGAACCGTTTTGCTGACCAAAAAGAGACTGGAAAAAACTCAATTCTTTTTTGTCTAAATCATTTTTGGGAATGTTCATTGATGTTTGCAGGAAAACTCTTGCCTGCGGTTTCACGGTTTGCAAACTTGGACCCTGCAAAGTTTTTCTATAAATAGGTATTTGAGACCAGACAGGAACGCCTGTTTTTTTATAAACGTATTGGGTTGGGGAAGAAAGAGCTTTGAGGAAATTTCCAATCATTACATCCATTGGTCTTCCTTCAATTGGTAGAAACGCCAGACTAACTCCAAATAGCCCAAAGAAAAAAGCAAAGGGAATTTTAATAAAGTACGTTATCGACAGACTGAAAAATATCCACGCCATAATTACGCCGGTTATAAGATAGGCGAATTGTTTGATGGTCATATCCCCAATCAGCTTGAACTGAAATCCAGTTACGTCCTGGGGAATAGGATGATTCTCCATATAGGACTAGCATATAACGTGAAAAATATCATTGCAAGATTATCAAAATAGGTCAAAGTAGTATTAGCAATTGCCAAAACCGAATTCTTTAATGCAGGGGACACCGGTAATTCCGGAGATAAAATTTAGGATTGCGAAAGAAAGAAGAATTAAAATAAATCCCAAGATAGCATAAGTCAAGGTATTTTTGGCTCCTTCGAGCTGTTTTGGATCTCCGCCTGACATTAAAAATTTAATCCCGGAAAGAATGATAAAAATGAGCGCAATTATGCCGGCGAAAAGAAATGCTGCGGTAACAACATTTTCGAAAAGATAAGGGATGCAGTTAAGGGTTCCTACCTTATCAACGCCAGTAAAGCATTCCTTAAGAGTCATACTTAAGTATTATAATCCTCCTTTGGTTTTGTCAGTTTGATTTTGTTTTGAAGAAGAGGAATTATTCGATCCTCCGGAAACTGTCGGAAACTTCGCAGGCGTAGGGCTTAAAGATGGGTTAACAGAGGAAGTTCCGGCTTGCCCTGAGCCTGCCGAAGGGGTTGGTGCAACTGCAGGGAAACAGAATGGATCTTTAAGGGTAGGGATGCACAAAGATCGACCAAGAATCGGGTTTTGCGCTCCGAGAAGCTGGAAAACCAAAGAGAAGATAAGGAAGGATCCTAAAATTATTACCAACCCGACAATTGCTGCAACAATATGATTTCTTGCTGCTTCAACAGCAGTTTTATCTCCACCCGATAGTACCCATTTAATACCGCCATAAATTAAGAAAACTATAGCAATAATAATTCCGATTACAAAAATAAGCTGGATAATAAATTGGGGAATATTCTCCAAAGATGCATTAATAATGCTTCCAGGAGGAGGAATAATAGGTAGCGGTATCACAAATACTACTTTAGCAAATCAAGAAACGAAAATCAATTAAAATCAAGATGCGCTCTTATTGTTTAAGGGTGGGAATGGTTAGCGTGCTTATGTCGAGAGATGTTCCAAGAAGTCTAAAAACAACCTGAATAATAAAGAAGGCTGCTGCAATTATTACCAACCCGATAATGGCTGCAACAATATGATTTCTGGCTGCCTCAACTCCTGCTTTGTCTCCGCCTGACATAACCCATTTAATACCTCCGTAAATTAAAAATGCGATAGCAATAATAACACCAACTATAAAAAGAAGGGTTATGATAAATTGAGGTAATTTACCGATATCTAGGTCTAAGGGAAGGGCGCCAGTTGGAACTACTATCGGTATTGAAACATCTCCCTTAGGTGCTGCTCCTTGTGCTATAGCTAAAAAGGCAGAGCTAGCATATAATGATAAAGCGCTAATAAAGCCTAAAGATTTCCTCATTGACCTTATAATAAGCAGATTCTATTTATTTGTCAAGGGGTATTTGAGGTATTTAAGAAAAATTTAGGATCTCCGCCAAGTAATCTTACGATTACACTTACAATAACAAGTGAACCGGCAATTATCAAAAATCCAACTATCGTATAAATAAGCCTTGATCGTGCGGCCTGTATCTTCTGTTTGTCTCCTTCGGATGTGACCCATTGGATGCCGGAATAGATTAGAAGAATAATTGTCAAAACAATTCCAAAAACAAAAAGGATAGCCAGGGCTGTTGTAATTAAACTGCCGCCATAAGCTCCTCCTGATAAATTTTGTATATCGCTCGGAACTTTTATATCTGGGTAACCTGGTAAGGAAAATTGTGCAAGCTTCATAATTAGCGTTTAGTTTTCTAAGCGTCTAGCGTTTAGTTCTCATAGTATACAACATTGAGCGTAACATTTTTAAGACCTCTGTTAATAGATTATCGCTTTTTGTAAAATCTTGTAATTTAACGAACTTAAGGTCTTTGCTAATAATAAGTTGTGTTTCAAGCTCAAGACCAGAACCGTAGGCTATGGAATAAAATTGCGCATATTCTTTGGGGGATTTTCTCCCGTAACCTTCGGCAATATTTGAAGGGATAGATACAGCCGCTCGCCGCATTTGGGAAATTATTCCGTAAATCTCCGATCTGGGAAATTTTTCTGTCAAAAGATAAATTTCTTTTACTAATTCAATTGCCTTTTTCCATACAATTAATTCTTTGTAAGTTGCTATATACGCCATAACTAGACATTAAGAGCTCCCCAACTATCCGCTAAACGCTCCCTAACTAAACGCTATAGTTGTCACTTAAAGCCTGGGATTTTCAAAATGTCTGCTCCGATTATTTGTAGAATTACCAATGAGAATATTATAAACAAAAGCCCGACAACTGCGGAAGTCAGCTGTTCTTGGGCTGCTTTAACCTGTTCGGGATTTCCCTGGGAAAAGATAAGTTGATAGCCGGAAATAATAATTAGAATTAAAGCAATTCCGCCGGAAAGGCTTAAAATTATTCCAAAAACACTCTTCACCAAATCTTCGGGATTAGTTTTGATATCAATGCCAAGTCCAGTATCTACGGCAGAACAAGTATAGCCAATAACATTTGTTGAATTTACAGATTCTTTTATGGGAGTTATGGCACCCTTCGCGCATATAGGTG
This sequence comes from Candidatus Levyibacteriota bacterium, assembly GCA_030651475.1. Taxonomy (GTDB): domain Bacteria; phylum Patescibacteriota; class Microgenomatia; order Levybacterales; family UBA12049; genus JAUSEW01. The sequence continues at coordinate 9,306 of JAUSEW010000021.1, read as the reverse complement.
TTGGGATGATGGGCGTTGGAGTAGGTATATTCTGCGGAACTTGTCCTCCTGCTGCTGTTGTGACACAAGCAGAACCATCAACTGGCGGCGGACCAAACGTAAATTGTAGCGTTGCTGAATTTTGTGAACCAGGAATACAACGAGCAACGCCAAATCCTTCAACATCAACACAAAGCGTGCGGCTACCAGTTGGTTGCGTTTCTTTCCCTTCTATCGTTGCTTTTGCCACTGTTCCGTTCTGTTGATATGTAGTAAATGCTCTTGCGGCTATATCTCCTCCTTGAAAGATTCCTGGTTGCCACCACCACCAACGATATGTAGTTTTAGGTAAAAGATCAGAGAGCGTCAATTCTAAAGATTCATCAGATTGATACTTACATCGTGAAGGAAACATAGCAACTTTTGGTAAATTCGATGGAATTGGTGTTGGAGTAGGTGCAGAAACTGCAGAAACTGCAGAAACGTTAATATTAATAGTCCCTACGATTCTACCTGTTTCTCCACATTGGGGAAGAACATCTTGAGTGCAGACTTTTATAATCCACGGTCCAGGATTAAGGCTACCTATTGGGTAAAAGGTAGGTTTTGTCAGATTGAGTCGTGCGGTAATACTATTTGGATCTGAATATTGTCTTGTATCTATGGAGTACTTAAAATACTCTCCAGGAGAAGGGTCTATCTTTGAAGGATATCCTAAGATAGTGTATGTTTTTCCGCTAGTGAAACAATTACCTTTAATTACTATGTCCTCATTAAAATCAAGAGGGAATGGCGTTGTTCGATCAATACTTAGAGGGCAATTCTCCGCATAAGCTTTATTATTCCACGATACGAAGAATAAGAAGGAAATAAGTAGGCTTGAAAATAAAAATATTACCTTTCTCACTCTTCAATCGTAGACAGTTTTGGGAATTTTTGCAAGTATACGGTATTTGTTTACTAGCACTTGACAAATTCCTAAATTAGTGCTAATAATAGGAACATGATCCCAAGATTAATGGAAGAAGCTATTTTAAAGAGCCTGGAACTTAAGAAAATTATTCTTATACTTGGTGCGCGGCAAGTAGGCAAAACAACCATTATAAAAAAGATACAGCAGAAATTAGCCGAATCGGGCAAGAAAACTCTTTATCTTAATTGCGACAGTGATGAGGAGAGAAACGCTGTGAATACCACATCCAAAGTTTTACTTGAAAAACTTTTGAAAAACACTCAAGCTCTTCTAATTGACGAAGCGCAAAGACTTGAGAATCCGGGTCTAACCCTCAAGATACTCTACGACAATTTTCCAAACAATACGATTATCGTTACGGGCTCATCGAGTTTTGAGTTAAAAAATAAAATGAGTGATGCCCTAACGGGAAGATATATTGACTTTACTCTTTTTCCTCTTTCTTTTAGTGAAGTCTTGTCTTATTCAGCGAATTCCCAAAATAAAATTTTACAGAAAGAATATGCTCAGTCTCTCTTGCCGCAAACCCTTTTGTATGGATTTTATCCCGAGATTTATTTAGAGAATCATCCCGAGAACAAAGAGCTTATGCTTAGGAAAATTGTAGAAAGCTACCTGTTTGCAGATATTCTATCGTTTCAAAGAATTAGAAACTCACAAGCGGTAAAGGATCTCGCAAAAGCTCTTGCCTACCAAGTAGGATCGGAAGTAAATGAAAACGAGCTGGCAACACGGCTTAAAATTGACAGAAAAACAGTCGTATCGTATTTAGATATTCTTGAAAAAGCGTTCGTTATAGTTCGCGTGCATCCATTTTCTAAAAATCCAAGACGTGAAATAGGAAGAAACTATAAAATATATTTTTCCGATCTTGGTATACGAAATGCTCTTATCGGAGATTTTAATCCTGTCGCAATTCGCAGAGATGTCGGTTTTTTATGGGAAAACTTCCTTTTCATAGAACGCATGAAAAAGTTTGCAAATCAGGCAAAACCTGTTTCTTTATATTTCTGGAGAAGTTACGGCGGGGCAGAGGTAGATTACATAGAAGCCCTTCCAAGTCAAAAACTTGCCGCGTACGAGTTTAAATATTCAGACGGCCGCATCAGCCGGGGAGCGGTCTCTTTTACGAAACAATATAGCACAAAGGTAAAACTCATTACTACGGAAAATTTCTTTGACTTCATCTAGAATTCAGTCTCCTATTGCTTAATTTCTGCTGTCTAGTAAATGTCAGGTTGAAATGTCAAGATTTATTGATGTTTAAGGGGTAAACTGCGGGCGTATGAAAGAATTTGATTTGATGCTTCGACAAAACTCAGCATCAACTCGTGAGTTGACAACACAAGCACGAGAAGGGTATTCTAAGGATGGAAAGATTTTTATGGAAGGAAAATCCGATACGCCTCCTAATTCACAACCAACAAATTTCGAAGCCCCTCAAGCTTCAAGATCAGGCATGAAAAAACCTGTTTCTGCGGAAAGACAAACTGTGGCTAGAAAAGCTTGGGAAGAAGCAAATAAAGGGAAAACTCCTACTTTTGAGGAGGAGTATGTTAAAAGGGAAATGATCAAAAGAGGACTTGGTCCAATTATGGGGGGAGCAGATGCTCCTGGTGCAGAAGAATCTCCAGCCCCTCCTGTGTCACCTGCCGGAGCAGAAGATGCCGCTGATAAAGCAGTAATTAGTGATCCTGCAATTGTTGCAGAAATGGAAGCAATGAATAATGCGCTTGACGTGGGAGTACAGCCTTCTTTGAATGTGTTCCTGGATGCTTTGAATAGCATCAGTAAGCTCGTAGGTGTTAATCCTGCCGAAAAGCAGATTGCCATAGCTAGAATTAAGAAAAGACTAATTGAGGAAAAAGAGATTGGGGAAAGGGCGCAGGCGAAATTTCAGGGAAAGCAGGATATAACCTACAGATTTGGCTTATCTCTTATGAAAGAGGAGATGGATGCGCTTATGACAACGCCAATGGAATGGCTGAATGGGCAGTTTGATCATGTATACGCGCTGGCCGAAGAGGGGCAGGAACTAAGCTCACCGCTGATTCAAAATACGCAAAACAAAATATCTTATGCAATTGATCTTATTAATGCTTCTAATCCGGAGCACTTAAAGTCCTTTATCGCTGAGTCGACTGTTCGCCTACATCTTTTACAAATGAGAACGGCGATTGGGTACAAAGACCTAGAGCAAGTTAAGGGAGCGGCAGGGCAACTTAGAGCACACGGTCTATTATTGGGAATGGCATTGGAGCAAGGTAAAGTAGGGGCAATGTTTAACAGATTTCAAGATTTATTGGAAGGAACTAGGCTTTGGAGTAACAAAAGGCACCATGTCATGCTTGAAGACGCATTAAAAGTACAAAAAGCATTGATTGAGGAGCAGTTGGAGTTGGCAAAAAATGGAAAAGGAGGCTTTGATGACCTAAGCAATATAGCGAAAAAGCCCGAGTATCAAGCTGATTTCATATCAGCAACCCGAGATGAGGAGATGACGGATTTAAAGATCAAGAGGGATGAAAAGACAATAGGGGAGGCGTTGGCTGGGAAACTAACAGATGTCGAGAGGGCAGAGGCGAATAAGAAATTAGAAAGATTGGGTAGGATAAAAAGGATAAAAAAAGTAAATGGAGATATTACTAGAATAGTAAGAACAGCTTATGATGTTTTTGTTTCTTCTCAAAGAATGGGCGTTATAGTTTCAAGGGGAAAATATTTACTTAAAGACGGCGGTCGCTATCGCTCAGATCCAATAGGGCCGCTGAATGTCTACAATATGGAGGAGTTGCTGTTTGGGAAATTTGATATGTACAGTCCTGAGCAGGAAGAATTTGTTGACAGAATAAAGTTGGATATTGCGGAGACCTATCTAAAAGAGCAAAAGAAGATTCAAGGAGAGAGCGGGAAAGAACTTACCAGACAGCAAAAGATAGATTTGGGAAAAAGACTTTTTAGAGACCTCTTTGCTGTTCCTGACTTTTTCTCTTCTGGGTGGCGCATAGAGGGAGTAATTCAGGCATTGGAGCAAAGATTTGAAGCTTCGACCTTTCAGGGAAAACCTTATAAAGAGCTGTTAAATAAGGAGGAGCTCAAGGAATATCAGCAATTAAAATCCGATCAGGGAAGGAAAATATTTTTGGCAAAAAAAAGAGCTGAAGATTTCGCTCTATTTATGAGGCTAAGGCTTTCCGGACAAGATCAACTTTCCTTAAAAGATGAGAAGGGGAATGATAAAACAAGGAAAACCCGAGAAGGAATATGGGGAAAGATTAAGAATTATAGACCTGAAGAAATAATTAGGTTATTTAGGGAAAGGAAAGGAGACAGGGTCAAGGCGCTATACGATGAAATGGTTGGGATAGATCCCGAATTAAATCTCACAGTCACAGAAAAGGAAGCTAACAGACCTGAAAGCGAAGATGGAGGGCGAGGAAGGGATCTTACGGTTTACGATAAGTTCAAAATAAAATACGGGTCAATAATTGGATTGTTAAGACAAGAAGGGTTCGATCTTAAAGATGGAAAAGGCAATCAGACACCAACACAGATTAATTTGTCTGATTTGACTACTGAGCAGAAAAAAATGGTAGATAGCATAAAAGGGAATGGGAGCGGGGAGATGTTGGCAAAATTGTCTAAAAAAATGCAGGAATATATTTTCAACAAGAAACTCGTAGACGATTTGTTAGTAGATAATGAGTTTGCAGATATATATACAAGGTCAATTATAATCGACGATATTTTGCTGGATAAATTGGAGGATGAAAAATTTGACAGCGTTGATGAGCTTGGAGTATCCAAGCTTGGATATGTTCCTCTTTCTAAGATGATTGGAGAAGCCGGCGCCGGCGGCGACACTTTGGCAAGGTCATGGAATGACACTGGCAATGCAGCTACGGCTGGGAACTCTTTACTTGAGTTTATTAGAGATGAAGATATAGAAAAGAAAACAGGCGCAGCTATAAAATTTGCTACTTCTGCGGGATCTTATAATGGGCTTGGTGCAAGAGGTCAAGCTGAATGTTTGAGGTATACAATAGGAACATTTCTAAATCTTTCAAAAGTGGATATGGTGTGGGACATAATTGGAACTACTTCTTTGGGTAGAGTTTCGATATCTGATGTTCAAAGAATCTTTGGACCTCAAGCTAAGGCAATGAGCAGGGATGAATTAAGGGGGCACCTTGATCATCTGCGTGGATATCTGTCTTCTAGTATCAGTAAAGTAAGGGAAGACATGCGAGAAAAAACGAAAGCATTTTTAGAAAGTGACTTGTCGGAAGAGTATATGGAAGAAGCCAAAAAGTATTCATCCGAGGACGACTTTAAAAAATACAAAATTAAAGAGTGGGGAGAAGAACTTGAAAAAGACGAAAAGAAATCGCATAAATTCTACAATGATCTAGAAGATCTCTTAGAGGTTAATGCCGGGGATACTGCGAAAAGATTTGGATTTAGATTGCTTCTTTATTTATTGTTATCAGCTATTGGAGAGACTTACATGATAGGAAAATCCAGCTTTAAAGACAGTAAGTAGATTATTTTATCTCATAAATCCAAATGATCTAAGGAATTTTCCAAGAGGTGCTCTTTCTCCTGCTGGTAACCCTTTCTCAAGAGCTCCTTTTTCGTATGCTGTACCTAATGCGAGTCCTGCTATTCCGCCAACTGTCCGTCCAGGTACAGCCAAGCCTGGCATAAATGCCTTGCCGATTCCGCCAGTGTCAATCTTTGGTGCTTTGAGAGCGGCTTTCAGCATATTTACGACATTTGGAGTCATTAGAATAATACCAAGACCAATTAGGGATCCAATTAGGCTTGGATCTCCGGGATTTCCTATAAGAGGAGGGACAAAATTGTCTGCTGTACAATTTGGGTTTGTTGCCGGACATTTTCCAAAAGCTTCCATAAACACTTTTCCCAGCATAAACATTCCGATTACTGCAGGAAATGCAGCTAAATTTGCAACGAGATCCCGTATCCATCCGCTAAGACTAATCGGACTTCCCGGGACGATGCCGCCGATAATCCAAAAAGGCGCCAGAACAACATCAATCAAAATATGAACATAAGCCATAATTAGTGCAAGCCAAAGTCTGAATAAAGCAGTCAGAAGTGCGATAAAAATTATTAAGAATGCAAGAATCCATGGTAGTCCAGTTCTAAGCAAAAACTCTGTGCCTGAGAATACGCTTAGAGAGAATGCGGATCCAACAGCTGTTTTTGCTGCAGTTTGACCAATTCCAAAAATTTCTTGTATTCCGGGAATTGCAGAGTTAACGATTGGGATCTTAGCTACATTAAGGAATGCTGCAATACCAGCGCTAGAACTGATGCCGTCAATAAGCCAGTTAATGATATTACCAGTGCGTTTTGGGTCTCCAATGTCCCAAATAATGGCAAGGGGATTGAAGATAAATCCTGGACCAGCTTGAATTCCAAGAAAAGATCCAATCATGTCTTTTATTCCTCCAGATGCATCGCTGGTTATTTTAAAAACATCAAATCCTACAGCTTGTAAGGCGTTTTGTCCTTGAATAGCAGCAGGATTAAGATTGCCAACATCTACACCTGGAATTCCGCTGAAGATTCCGAATATCAAATAAATAGATACCCACATCAAATCAATTAAAAATCCTGCGATGGCGAAGGAGAAAGTAACGACAAGTATTCCTATTATAATTTTGGGAATTTGGTTTTGGATCGTCATTACAGTCCGCGGATCAATTTTGACTCTAAGCATGATAGCAAGTCCGATAACCACAAAAACTATTACTAAGAAAAGATAGACAATATTTCTAAAAGCAGACCAAATACCAATAAGAGGAGTAAGTCCCTGAAATCCCGTTCCCGCGCTTTCCGCGTATGCCTTTTTGTTTATGCCAAAGTTTGAAGCAAGATCTCGGAAATAGTCACCGGTATGAAGAGGAGGTGTATAAAGTGTTGCGATCATATTGCCCATAAAGCCAATTGCTCCTCCCGTTTGAGGAGATGGTAAAAATCCAATTTTTCCGCTTGCTTGATCAATTCCAAGACAGGATTGTTTGGAATTTATTGGGTCAACACCCGCAAGCTGGCAGGTTAGTGCGCTCATTACCTCAATCATCACAGTTTGCGTCCAATTGTGAAGATTATTGGGAACATTTTCTTCAACATTTGCGCTAGGAGAAGCTTTGGTTTGAGCAAATGTTGGAGAAATGAGAGATGAGAAATGAAAAGTGAGAAATAAAAAGAAAGCAAAAAATAAGAGGGCAGTTTTTCTCATTGTATTTAGTTTGGATTATTTTGCGTTTTATGTCAAGTTGAATTTGAGATATGTTATAATCGACTCCTAATTATGGTTGAAAGCATTCAAAAAAAAACTTTGCCAGAAAGAGAGAGTTCATACCGGATAGAAGTTAGTCAAGAAGAGTTGGGCAAATTTCTTATTCCCACAATTTCTGAAGATGAAGTAAGAAAATTTTTAGATAAGTTCAAGGAAAAATATAAAGGAAAACATAAAAAAGCTCTATTTATAGCACGCATGCAACCTCCTCATTTTGGACATCTTCTTGCTATGAAAATGGCCTTGGAGGTCGCAGATAATCTGGTTATTGGTATTGGAAGCAGCAATGTTAAAGGTTTAGATAATCCTTGGACAGTTGAGGAAAGACAAGATATGCTTGAAAAAGCTTTGGAAACGAATACGGATATCAAAACAAGAAGTAGGATAATTCATTTGCCTGATTTTTTTGTTAGTAAAGACGAGTATGATGATCCAAAATGGGTTGAAGAAACTTTGCAAAGGGTAGAAGGCGCAGATGTTGTTGTCAGTAGAAATCCATGGGTTACCGGTCTTCTCGATGGAAAAATGAATATAATAAAGCCTCCGTTATTTAAAAGGGAATATTTTGAGGGAAAAAAAATTAGACAAGCCCTCAGAAATAGAAAGTAAGAGCGGAGGAGACAGGATTCGAACCTGCGTGAGCTTGCGCTCGCATCCTTTCCAAGGATGTGGAATGAACCGCTATCCGACTCCTCCATTTAAATAATTTTGAATTTTTTTTCAGAGCCAAAAATCTTCTTTATTATACTCTGAATTTTCAAAAAATGCTTCTTGTGAGAATATCTGATTTTTAGTGTCCCTAAGGGATTAGGTTTATATTTAAAATTTTTCTGCTCTAACTGTATAGTTTTATTAAATCTATCAATAGCTATTCCTGTAGAATTTGCCCAAAATTTAATTAATTTATCTTCATTATGATCTGGGTAGATAAATAATTCTGCTTTTATTCTTTTCTCGTCCGCTTTAATAATTTTTCTAAGGAATCTTAAAAATAAGCTTATAACCCTTGGATCTATGTTCGTAAATTCTACAGCAAAGATCTTTTGTTTTTGCCCATTGGGTCTTTTTACAACTCTTTCTTTAGTTCCTTCACATAAATAGATTGAAGCTCCTATTATTTCTAGATCTCTATCTGCAAGCCTCATATTAAATTTTGAGCTTCCCGCCAAACTTTTTGGTCTGATTTATACGTTAATCTTTCTTCAACTTTTTCGATGTCCAGCCATTCGACTGCCTCCATCTCGTGATCATGTTTTGTTATGTCTCCGCCGGTAAATTCCATCAAGAAGTAGTACACTGTTTTTCTTATTTTTTCTCTCTCAAAAACAAACCAGTAAGTAACAGGGGTTAATGTTTTTATAATTTTTCCATCTGCTCCTGTTTCTTCTTTGACTTCTCTTAAAGCTGCTTGTTCTTTTGTTTCCTTATTGTCAATTAGGCCTTTCGGAAATACCCAGCCATGATGTTGAGAATGCTTCGCAACAAGAATAAATGTATCAGCTTTTCGCTTGTCGCTTGTCGCTTGTCGCTTAAACACAACTCCACCTGCTGAAAATTGCAATTTCATAATATTTTAAGTGTCCTCGGAGGGATTTGAACCCTCAAATCTTCAGGTTCGGAACCTGACGCTCTATCCAGTTGAACTACGAGGACCCGTTCGGCTCCGCTCAGGGCGGAGGGTACAGGATTTGAACCTGTGTAAGGATTGCTCCTTCGAGTTTTCGAAACTCGTGCAATTGACCACTATGCGAACCCTCCGTGGTGTGCCCGGCGAGACTTGAACTCGCAATCGTCAGATCCGCAATCTGATGCTCTATCCATTAAGCTACAGGCACATTGTTTGTATTTTACTTTATAAGTTAAAATGAAGCAAATCTATTTTCTATTTCTGAGGGCTTGTCTAATTTTTTTTCCCTCAAAATATTCCCTTTTAAATAACGGAGGCTTTATTATATTCATTTTTCCATCGAGAAGACCGGTAACCCATTCATTTCTACTGACAACAACATCTGTGCCTTTTACC
>JAUSEW010000008.1 GCA_030651475.1 Candidatus Levyibacteriota bacterium | reverse complement strand
GGATTCATAAGTAAGAATTATAGCAAAATATCGGTTTTTTTCAAATTTCGTGTTATATTCTTTGCACTTGCCGCCTGTCGCTTACACGGCGTCGGCAGTGTTCGGAGACAATGAGTAAGCGAGCTTTCTCGCTACTCCTCACTTGCCGCTGTAGTTCAATGGATAGAACAGCGCAGTCCTAATGCGCGGATGTAGGTCCGATTCCTACCAGTGGCACAATATGTTATAATAGAGTGTGAAAGTGTCCGGAGAAAAACAATATTTAATAGATAACCCCAAATTATGTACCCTTCCATTGAGACACAAATTTTACAATTAATTCTCATAATCCTTGCGATAGCACTTCCTTTATTTCTGGCTTTTCGAAAAGGTAGGAAAATGTCCCTCGTTGTAAATGCATCTAAGATTATCAAAGATGTTTCCCTAAGCTCTTTAAAACATAGTTTTTTTGTTTTTATATTTGTAGAAGTATTAGTATATGGATATATATTTCTAGGAGGAGGGTCTATAAATGGGGGCATTGTAGAAATATTTACCATACCATACATGGCATTAGAATATTTTTTGGGATTAATATTGGGATATATAATGTATAGACTATATAAGCATTGAAAAATGCCATATTAATTTATTATGTTCGTTCTACCAATTCATTTTTGCGGGTTACAAGGTCTTGCCTTGCAGGTTACAAGAATGAGATGTAGGTTCAATTCCTGCTGGGAGCATCAGACAAGAAAAGTCAAAGAGGCTGAATTCAATAAGTAATTGCAACACCTGTACGCTCTAATAATACTTCAAGCGGATTTTTCCCGCCATGTCTTTTTCGGGGTCTCGTATTCAAGAGATATTCAGTCCTCATAATTTCTTCCTTTGATACCTTAGAAAAGTCTGTCTTCTTTGGAAAGAACCGTCGTATGAGGCCGTTCACGTTTTCATTTGATCCACGATCTTGAGAACAGTATGCACGAGCGAAGTAGCAAGAGATATGCAAATTTGTTTCAAGTTCTTGGTATCCAAGATTTTCAATACCCCGATCTCGAGTGAGTGTTTTTCGTATACGTTTTGGCATAACCCCGAGCCTCTCGTAGACCACTCTGTTAGATTCAATGATGCTCCCATCTCGCATTTTCCCTATGAGTACTATCCCTGATACTCTTTCATTGATTGTCTTTAAACGGTCCGTGCTTTGTCTCGATACCATCGTATAGTCTTCCCAGTCCCCGATGCGTATTCGCTTTGAGACAATGGCCGGTCTGTTTTCAATTGAAGGCAATACGGGTCTTTCGGCTTTCTGCGCCTGTCTAAAGCCTTTCATCTGTCTTCTCCCGTGCCTACGAGGAAGATATGACCTCAAGTCTTCGCACCCGTCCCTGACCTTTCCATTACCACTGCGTCTAATCTGAGCATACACAAATTGATAGACAGCCTCGTGCGATATCTTGTTGCCGGGGAGATCTATCGGCAAGCGAATTGAGATTTGCTCAGGTGACCAGCCGAGCTTCATTTTTTCTTTCACATACGCACGGATGATTTCGTTCTTGAGACGATCTGGTTTCTTACTAAATCGTCTATCTAGAGCCTTACCGTGTGCTATATGAGCTTGATATTTACCCAGGCCTCTTCTCGGCTTTCCGGACACCTCTCGACAGATTGAACTGGCTGTCCGGCTGTTACCAAGATATTCTGCTATGTCTCGGAAACTCATGCCTTCTTGGTACTTAATCTCAATTTTTACCCTGTCTTCCAATGTTAGCTGATTCCAACAACGCTTTTTGGTTTTTTGCATAGCACCTGAATCTTAATACAAGTGTTGCAATTGATTGTTGAACTCGGGGAGTTTTGGTTTGCGCGAAATGTTTTATTTTGTTAATATTGGGGCATGCATACAAGTAGTATACTTAAAAAAATGGCTCAAAAAGATGGCTTGGTGATTATTCCTCGCAAAGAATATGAGTTTCTTAAAACACTCAAGGCTATAAAAGAATTTTCTCCCACATCCTCTCAAAAAAAGGCCCTGTTCTTGGCCGAGAAACATTTAAAGAGCAATAAAACCTTATCTTACGATGACCTTGTCCACAAGCTGGGATTTGCAAGTTGATTCAGATGTTTTTAAAAATCTTAAGAAAATACCTCAGCGCGATGCCAAGGCTATTTTAGTTGTCATTAAACTATTGCCCACTAATCCATACTTTGGTGATATTCAAAAAATGAAAGGCGAAAAAAATGCTTGGAGAAGACGGGTAGGATCTTATCGTATTTTTTATAAAATTAAAGCTTTAGAAGAAATAATTTTAGTGTTTAAACTTGAACGCAGAACTTCAAGAACCTACTAAACAGATTTCTTTGAGCAAAGTTGAAGTGGGTGAAGAAAATTTTTTCATGGATTAAGAAGTTAAAAAAGAAAAACTCATAAAATTTGCCAAATCTGTTTTGAAAGACCTGATTTAGTTCCCCTTGACTCTAAGTTTGGCTTGGCGGTTTTTATCGAGTTTGGGCAGATGGAGGACAAGCAT
>JAUSEW010000007.1 GCA_030651475.1 Candidatus Levyibacteriota bacterium | reverse complement strand
TATAGACATCACACTCCAAAATCGGACGGATATTTAAATCCGAACAAGGAATAAGAAAATTTATTTGTATTTAAATAATTCACAAAGTTGTCTGTCGTTTCATCAATATCGCTGATGGTAAAGTTATGTGTGACTTTTGAGCGTCCTTGTTTCCAAACATGCTCCTGAGGATTTTCTTCCGGAGAATATTTGGGAAAAAGAACCGTTTGCATATTTTTGTCCTGTTCAATAAACTTGGCTACTTCTTTCCCCCGATGCCAGCCCGGTCCATCCCAGAATAACAGCAATTTTTGTTTGGGGTATATTTTTCTGATGTTCTTTAAAATATCCGCCGTGATAAACATATTCTGCCAGTCAGTTTTAAAGGCATGCTCCTGTCCGGTCTTAATATTGAGAAACCCGTAAATAGATCTATTTTCTTTCTTGTTTGACACTTCAATTTTAGGATATTCGCCTTTGGGCAGCCAAATTTTTTGAAAAGTAGTCTGGGTGGATAAAATCATTTCGTCCTCGCACAAGATTATTGTGTTAGAATCGGAAAAGGCTTTTTCTACTATTGGTTTAGCCATTTTTTGCCACCTTTTTACCTCGGCCTCATTTCTTTTTTGATAGACTCGCCCGGGTTTGTGGAAAGAAAATTTAGACTGGCGAAAAATTAAATAGAGCGAGGTTTTGGATTTGTATTGGACGGCATATTTCCTCTTGATCAAATCGGCCAAGACGCCGGTGGTCCAATAATCGTGATTGCTGAAATATTTGTCGCAGGCAGAGGGTTTTTTGCTCTTAACCGTTTCAATGATTTCAGTCCGTTGTTTTCTGGTTAAAAGTTCCTTAGGGTTCTTTTGGCTCTTATCTTCAATGGTTGGCAAGCCATCAGCCAAATATCTTTTTCGGACATTGAATATCTGCGAACGGCCTAAACCGGTTAAGGCGGCAATATCGGCAACGGCAATTTCTTTATCAACCATGATAATCGCCTGAGCTCTTTTTGTTTCTTTGCTCGTGCGATTATTGCGGTGGATAAACTCCTGCAATTCATTAGTTTGTTTTTGGCTTAACTTAGGACTTCTCATTCCTTGATTATACCACATTCTAGTCCGATTTTGGAGTGTGATGTCTATA
>JAUSEW010000002.1 GCA_030651475.1 Candidatus Levyibacteriota bacterium | reverse complement strand
AAAGGCTCTTAAGGCCTTCGTGTATACCATTTCACCACCGCGGCGCTTCCTCTCATTCTATCTTAAATCTCCCCAATCTTCAACTAGCCGTGCGCAGGTGGTTTTATCCCCTGAATTTTTAAGCCATAGTCTAAAAGTTCTTTCATTTCCTCTCTCCTGTTATCACTTCCCAAAATTACACCTATAATTTCGTGTCTATTGTAGTGCAGATACGTAACCAGACAAAGTCCTGCTTCAGGAGTATAGCCGGTTTTGACACCGAACACGCCAGGGTAGCTTGTTAAAAGATTTGTCTCGTTCTCCAAAAAATATTCCTTATGAGTTTCCGTAGCAGGGATATGATAATCAAACGTTGAAACAATTTTTCTAAATAAAGTAAATTGCATCGCATATTTGGTTATCACAAGTAAATCATACGCTGTTGTATATTGTTTTCCGTCTCCTTCAAGTCCTGTTGGATTTGTAAAATTCGTGTCTGAAAGACCTAAGGCTTTTACTTTATTATTCATTGCTTCTGTAAATTTTTCTCTTCCTCCCGAATAATTGCTTGCGATAGTTTCTGCCGCATCATTGCCCGAATGAAGCATAAGCCCATACAGAAGTTCTTCGAGCGTTAATATCTCGCCCTCGGAAAGCCACATACTATCCTCTCCAACTAAATCATCTTTTGTCACTAAATACTTATCGTCTTTTTTTTGATTCTCAAGTCCGATAATTGCCGTCATAATTTTGGTTATGGAAGCCATAGGCAATCTTTCTTTGGAGTTTTTCTCAAAAAGAACTTTACCTGTAGTTAAATCGTATACGAGAGCGGAACGCGCAGAAATTTCAGGAGCAACCGCATTTTTATATGTGCTTTTATCATATATCCAGTAGGGGAGCCATAAATCAAGACTTAGAACCTGATTATTTTTAATAAATGTCAAAAAACTCGGCAAAGGAGATGTGACGTTTTTATTTTTGGGGAAAAGATTTTCTTGCGTCACCAAAATTCCTAGAAAAAGTACAACTCCAATCGCGCACATATAAAGCGCATAAAGAAACTTATTTTTGTCCATAAATTTTATTTTATCATACTAGAATGTACAGTCACTTGACATTGTTTTTTTAATGTGCCTATACTAACTTATAGGTACGGAAGGAGGTGAATAAAATGAAAGCTTTACACATGATCTCCTTTACTCTTGTTGTAGTTGGAGGATTAAACTGGGGATTAATTGGACTTTTTAACTTTAATTTGGTAAATACGATTCTTGGATCTGTAGGCGGACTTGAACAATTGGTATATGTATTAGTTGGTGTCAGCGCGGTAATCCTTATGCTTGGTCATAAGAACGACTGCAAGATTTGCAGCGGTAAATAGTTTTTTGGTTTAATCTTTAGGCATTATCTGTCTAATCAAGTTCAAAACTTGATTAGATTTTGGTAGTGCCTAAATTATTGGATAAAAAAGGAATAAATTAGAAGCTGTTTGACATATTGACAGAATTTTATAGAGAAAGTATAGTAATTTTATGTTAACCAAAAACGATTTACAGCAGATTAAAGGAATTGTAAAAGAAGAAGTTAAGCCTATAAAAAAACAGCTAGATACGGTTGAGATGAAAGTTGAGGTAGTAAATAAACGAGTGGATCAATTAGGCGGTCAATTGAATCAAACGGGGCAAAAGTTGGAAAAGGCTATTACGAAAAGCCAGGAAGAAACTATCGAGGTTCTTTCCGACCTTATTCATACCGGTTATAGCTTACACGAAAAGAGGATAAGGAAAGTAGAAGGCATCTTGCAAATAACAAACCCCCAGTAATAATTCCGACGATATTTTTTGTTTCTAAATATTTTTTATCAATTCTCCTCTCAAGCATACAAATACCAAGCATTATGTGTTAAAATTGGAATACATTGCGGGATCGTTTAATGGTAGGACGGAGGACTTTGGATCCTCTAATCTAGGTCCGATTCCTAGTCCCGCAGCTCTTCCTCACTCCGTTCGTCAGAGTCTTCGACCCTTCAATTTCAGAGTGAGGAAGACATTGAGGAGCGAAGCGACGAAATGATATATTCTATCTATGTCTTTCTTTGTTTATGTTCTTCAATGTTCCGATAGCACTTATTATGTTGGCTGTACTAATAATTTAGTCAAAAGGCTAAAACAGCATAATGAATCAAAATGGGGCGCTCATTACACTAAAATCCGAAGACCCGTAATCTTAAAATATTCAGAAATATTCCCTACGCTTCTTAAAGCCCGAAGACGAGAAAGTGAAATAAAAGGATGGAGGAGAAAGAAGAAAGAAAATCTTTGGACAAAAACGAAAAAAGAAGCGCTAATCAAAGGAGATTCAAAACTTCTTAAAAAACCTTAGCCTGTCCAGTTAATCCTCATGCATAGAACCCTGCCTAGAACTCTAATTTTTGATATAATCAGCATATGAAAGTAATTCTTTATATGGGAATCACGATTAATGGCTATATTGCTAAAGAAAATGGGGATTCCGAATGGACTTCAGATGAGGATTTAAAGGGATTCTACGAACACAGCAAGAAAACAGGAAATATTGTAATGGGAAAAAATACATTTCATGCAGCTTCTAGCTATGGCTATTTTCCTTTCCCGGAAAGCATAAATGTTGTTATGACTCATCAGCCAATTGAAAACAAATGGAAAGATAAAGTTATAGTCACAGATAAATCGCCTAAACAAATTCTTCAAATGCTGGAAGAAAAAGGATTTAATGAGGCATTTATCGCAGGAGGCGGACACATAAACAGCAGTTTTATAAAAGAAAAGTTAATTGACGAGATATATCTTGATGTTGAACCGTTAGTCTTTGGAAAAGGTATGTCTCTTTTTGCTCCAGAAGACTTTGAATTTAATCTTCAGCTTCTGGAGAGCATTAAGTTAAACGAGAATACAATACAATTACATTATAAAGTACTAAAATAATTTTCCACAAAACAGGTTCCAATAGAGTCCAATGCCCACAGCTCTTTCCTGCTTAGTCTCATCAGCTTGAGACTACACCTCGAAGGTGCAAAGCTAAATATATAATGCTTGCTGTTTGTATCCTTGAGAGGGGAACTGGTTTTTGCTATACTCCAAACCTATGTCTATAAGAAATGAAATTCCAGCTAGGCACGATTTATTTGAGTATGTCGGAGAAGTAGCTATCGGAAAAGAAGGAATAGATGACAATAATCATCTTAATTACAAACGGTATCTTCCGATCTATGAAAGACAACGAGATCTTTTTATGGCTACCTGCGGGATAGATAGCAAAGCGCTTAGGAAAGATCTTGGTCTTAGGATAGTTATGGAATCCGATAGTTCTAAATTTATAAAAGAGGTGATTGAAGGAGATAGGATAAAAATATGTACATCCGCTGAAATTGCAGGAGCTCGCTTGCAATTTCGCCAACGTATGATCAGAGACGGAACCGAAGTATCAAATTCTCAATGCATTCTTTGCGTGAAAAATGTAAGTGGCGTAACAAGACTGCCGGATGTAATCAAAAACAAGATAAACCATGTAAACCTTACGAAGCAGCCGAAGCAATAAGTTTCCCCCTAGAAATGGTACAATGGCTTCAGTATGTTGGTAGACAATATCGGATTATATATTCGGGCAGGCAATGGCGGGAATGGCGCAGCAACCTTTTTGAGAAACGGTACTACTGCCAAAGGCGGACCGGATGGGGGCAATGGAGGGAACGGCGGGAATATTTATTTTCTGGGGTCAACCAACATCAACGACCTTCGGCAATTCCGCTTTCAGAAAAAAATTATTGCTGAAGATGGAATTGCAGGAAAACACAAAAAATTATTTGGAAAAAATGCGCCTCACTTAACTATTCTTTTGCCTGTTGGCACACGAGTAACCGACTCAAGCTCTGGTAATGTAATTGAGATAACCGATACTGTCAATCCTATTCTTGTAGCTCGTGGCGGAAAAGGCGGACGGGGAAATACCGAATTTAAATCAGCTACAAATCAAGCTCCGCGCTATGCAGAGAAAGGCACATTGGGAGAGGTAAAAAGATTACTGCTTGAATTAAGACTAATCGCCGATGTCGGATTGATTGGGCTACCAAATGCAGGAAAAAGCAGTCTTCTTTCTGTTCTCACAAATGCCACTCCAAAAATCGGCAATTACGCATTTACCACCCTTGAACCCAATATCGGAATGTTAGGGAAGCATCCCATCGCCGATATTCCCGGACTGATTGAAGGTGCGTCAAGCGGGCGGGGACTGGGAGTCTCATTCTTGAGGCATATTGAGAAAACGAAGGTTTTGGTTCACTGTATAGACGCTACGGATGAAAATGTGGAAAAAACATATGAAACAGTCCGTGAGGAATTTTCGAAATACAGCACTTCCCTACTTGATAAACCCGAAATTATATTACTTACGAAAATTGATCTTGCGGATGAAGGGCAAATCAAAAAAAATATCAAGGTTTTAAAGAAAAAAGGCAAACAAGTCCTCACCTCATCAATTTACAATCCCGAAACCCTTAATCTTCTGAAACAATCTCTTGAAAATCTTCTGTAACGCTATTGCTTTTATTTACGTTTTGTGGTATAATAGCGTTAATCTTGGCAGGTTTAAAGTAATAAATCTGCTTAATTTTGAAAAGTTTTTGATTAGATAAGTTAAAGATAATAACCAATACACATTTTTTTAAATTCGTATCTTTTCCCCTACTCATAACATCATCTCATTTAGGCAGTTTTATTCCTTTAAATTATGGATAAACGAAGATTTAGCAACAGAGGCGCTAATCCAAGAAGAAGCTTCGGCAGGGGTTTCGGCAAGAGATTTGCCCAGAAGATAATGCCCAATTCCGAACTTATTGGAGCAATCCAAGCGGGTAGGGCTGTAAATGAAATAAAGCAAACACAGCCTGAAGCTGAATTTATTCCCCAAAATAAATTTGAGGATTTTAAAATTTCACCGCTTGTTTTAGAAAATATTAGACAAAAGGGTTATACAACGCCCACCCCAATTCAAGATCAGGCAATTGCGCCAATCATTGAAGGAAGGGATGCTATCGGCATTGCCAATACGGGCACAGGGAAAACTGCTGCTTTCTTGATTCCGTTGGTTGATAAAGTTTTTAGAAATAAGGCTGAAAGGGTATTGATTGTTGCCCCAACCCACGAATTGGTTCTGCAAATTCAGGAAGAACTGCGCGCTTTCGCCAAAGGATTAGGAATATATTCTGCTTTATGTATCGGAGGCGTAGGCATGGGAAGACAGATCTCCCAGTTGCGCCAAAACCCGCATTTCGTAATCGGTACTCCTGGAAGATTGAAAGATCTTATTGGGGAAAGAAATCTACAGCTTTCGCAATTCCATAACGTCGTTCTGGATGAGGCTGACCGTATGGTGGACATAGGTTTTATTAATGACATTAAGTATTTTATCTCTCTTCTTCCCCAAGTTCGTCAGTCGCTTTTTTTCTCGGCAACTATTTCGGGCAAGGTAAAAGAAATTCTGCAAAAATTTGTTAAAAATCCCGTTACGATATCTGTTAAAAAACAGGAAACTGCGGAAAATATTGAGCAGGAAACTATTAGGATTGAACCTGGATATAACAAAATTGACAAATTGCATGATTTATTAAGGCAGGAAGGGTTTGATAAAGTGCTTATTTTCGGACGAACTAAATGGGGTGTGCAAAAATTAACAGATGAGCTTATTAGACGGGGTTTTAAAGCCGGGGCAATTCATGGAAATAAAAGACAGAACCAAAGACAGAAAGTTTTGGATGCTTTTAAAAGCAATGAAATTCAGATACTTCTTGCAACCGATGTTGCCTCACGAGGATTGGATATTCCGGATGTGAGTCATGTTATAAATTACGATATGCCTGAATCATACGAAGTATATGTCCATAGGATCGGAAGAACAGGACGAGCGGATAAAAAAGGAATTGCTTTAACATTTTTGGAACCAAATGGCTAAAGCCTACTGCTAGGATTTGTTTTGAGAAAACTGTCTGGGGTCTTTTTTTACGCCTTCTTTTGTTCTAGCAGCCGCATCAATGACGCGTTTACCTATCATAATATCCTGTTTCGTCTGCTCATCAATAGGAAGTTTGGAGATTTGCTTAATCGTAAACCACTCCATCATACAATCTTTTCTTGCAGGCATTTTTTTATTCTTGCTGCTGACCAATGCGTAAAACAAAAAGCAATTATTATTTAACTTTTTATCAAAGTAATCGTAAATAGGATGAATCGCTTTGGGAGTAATTTTTATTTTCAATTCTTTAGAAGCAGCCCTATTAAATGTATCTATTGGATCTTCGGCCTTCTTGTTCTCTCCCCCAAATAAGACCCAAAGAGGAGCAGATGATTTGTGCTGCTGCAAGAGAATTTGTTGAGTAGACAGATGGTAGAAAAATCCGCTTGCATGAAACTTCTTATGCATTGTATGTATTATACCACATTAACGAGTGAAAAACTAAGCCAATCTGCTATAATTATACTTATGAAAATAGCAATTCTTGGCGGAAGCTTTGATCCGCCCCATATCGGACACGCTTTAGCTGCGCTCCAAATCAGAGAATTGTTAAATTTAGATCAGGTTTGGCTTATGCCCTGCTTTATCCATCCGTTCGGCAAAAAACTCTCCAATGTGAACCATAGATTTGCTATGGCAAAATGTTTGGAGAATAAAAATATTAAGGTTTCTGATTTTGAACTTCGAAATAAAAAAATAAGCTACACAATTGACACTCTTGATGCCTTATCGAAAAAATACAAAAACGATATTTTTTATTGGATTTTAAGCTCCGAAGATCTGGAAAGTTTCCAGAAATGGAAAAACTGGCAAGAAATTGTAGGAAAATATAATTTGATAATTTTCCCGCGAAGACCGCAAGCAAGCCTTAAGGAAAAAGTAAAAAAATGCTTAAGCTTAAAATCTATACCTGATAATATTACCGTAATAAGTTTAGATAAGTTAGTTACTACAGGTATTTCCTCAACGATTATAAGAGAAAGAGTGAAGAAAAATTTACCTATTACCTATATGGTGCCTGAAGAAATTGAAAACTTTATTTTAACTAACAATCTATATAAATAAAATATATGGATAAAAATTTATTGGACATCAATCCCAAAAAAGAAAAGAATAAAATTACAGACTTTTTAAAAAGCACTCTGAATAAACAAAAAATTAAAAACGTCATCATCGGACTCTCCGGAGGAATAGACTCAATGACAAGTTTTTATCTTCTGAAAGACGTTCTTCCTCCGGAAAATATTTTTATTGCCCACTTATATTATTTCGAAAAATCTTTTGATGATTTAGATAAAGTTATTAAAGCTGCAGGTTTGCCTTCGGAAAATATTCATTATCTTTCAATAAAAAAACCTGTAGATGCAATTTGCGAACTTCTAAGAATTGGGGATAACAAAATAAGAATAGGTAATGTTATAGCAAGAATTAGAATGATTATTCTTTACGATTTGGCTAAGAAATATAATGCCCTTGTTTGCGGTACGGAAAACAAATCTGAACATTATTTGGGATATTTCACCCGTTTCGGAGACGAAGCATCGGATATGGAACCAACAAGACACTTGTACAAAACCCAACTTTATCAACTTGCTTCTTATCTTGATATCCCCAAGGAGTTTATCGCAAAACATCCAACCGCAGGCCTTTGGGAAGGGCAAACGGATGAGAAGGAATTCGGTTTTTCCTATAGAGATGCCGACCCCATACTGTATTTGTATTTCGATAAAAAAATGACTTTGGAAAATATAAAAAATATGGGATTTGCAAATGCGGAAAAAATTATAAATTTCGCCAATAAAAACGCTTACAAGCATAATACTCCTTACGTCTTAAAATAAAAATCATGAGATTTAAGCATATTGATTTTTTGCGCGCAGTAAGCATCATCGGAGTAATCGCAATTCACGTTCTGTATTACAATCTAACCTCAAAAGTTAACATAATAACTGAAATGTGGGATTATTTACATTTCGTGGTCACAGGTTTTGTACTTTGTTCGGGATATGTGCTTTTAAGAAAAACCGATACGCTTGAAACCTTTAAGGGAACGCTTGGATGGTACAAAAAAAGGCTTATGCGCTTAATCATTCCTTATTACGTATATTTAATAGCTCACATAGCCCTTATTTCTCTTTTTCCTAATTTTTTCTCCGGTCTCGGAGTAAAAGCAAATTCTAATTATTTTTTTCAGGCGCTTCTTTTTTCAAACTCGGTTAGCATCGGCTGGCTGCCTCTTCTTTTTATCCAGCTGACAATTTTATTTCCTTTCCTTATTTTCTTGCTAAGAAAAAATCTTCTGTATATTTATTTAATTTTCTCTCTTGTTATAACTTTTTTAGTCACCATAAAACCTTTTCCTCTTCACTATTTTTGGTACATGTTTATCCCTTGGTCTTTAATTACACTTTTGGCAATTTATTTATACAATGTTGAAAAAAGTAAATTAAATTTCAGCCGGCATTTATTATTTTTGGCAATAGCAGGGGGAGTAGCTTTTGCGGCACTTTCATTCTTGTGGATTTCATTGCACAAACCGATGTACCTTATAGACAATAAATATCCTCCTAATTTTTATTATTTATCGTATGGAATTTCTGTAACAGCAATAATTTTATATATAGGCAAATTTTCAATTTTCCTTCGGAAGGGGATTATTAGCTTTTATACTTATATCAGCAAGAACTCTTATTCTCTGTATTTTATTCATTATATAGTTTTGGATTTCGTAGTAAGCAGCAGGAAATTTATCGGACAACACGGCGCAATTATCGATCTTACATCAGTAGTGCTACTAAGTCTTTTTATCTCCTATCTCATAAACCTAGCATCTAAAACCACGAAAGTATCCATAGCTAACAACTCATAGTTTGCATTTTAAAAAATTTTCCTCTATAATTTTATATATGGAAGAAACGGTTGCGCGGCAGTTGCCGCTTCCGGACAAAAGCAAGATGCGCCGATTCCCTTTTCAAACTTGCGTAAGAATACCTGGTTACGAAGGATACATACAGAATCCACATGGGATTCGTGCCGAAAGGGTGGGCAAGGTAAAGATTCCTCGCGCAAGGGGACGAGGAACAATAGAAAGAACAGTGTGGGGCGCGCTAGAACCAGTAACAGTGTTTAATGGAAAAGAGATATTGAACCTGCCTCCAAATACACGCTTTACCAAATAGATTGAGTCTATATTAGTAGGCTCGTAAAACCAGATTTATTTATTCTTCTTATAAAGGCCTATTAGTTCTGATTTTTCTAAAATATGCAAATGGTGTTTTGTTGTCAAGAGCTACAAGCTTTGATACAATTAGTTTGCTTTGCCCGGGTGGCGAAATTGGTAGACGCGCTGGCTTCAGGAGTCAGTTCCCTTACGGGATTGGGAGTTCGAGTCTCCCCTCGGGCACCGTAAAGCAGAATGCTATTCTTTGGGGATAAATTTAAGAGAGATTGAGTTGACGCAGTGACGGGTATTTTTGGCAGTAAAATTTTCTCCTTCAAAAACATGCCCTAAATGTGCTCCGCAACTGGCGCAAACAATTTCCGTTCTTATTCTATCCGCATCGGGGATTCTTTTTACCGCGCCTTTTATTTCTTCGTCAAAACTTGGCCATCCGCATCTTGCATCAAATTTGCTTTTTGATGAATATAAAGGAGTTCCACATCTCCTGCAAACATAAGATCCTTCGTTAAAAAAATTATCGTACTCTCCGGAGAAAGGCGCTTCCGTAGCCTTCCCCAAAATTACCTTTTCTTCTTCGGGAGTAAGCTTATTAAATTTCATCTGCTTATAGTATAGTACATTTACATTTTAAAATTTAGCTTTGCACCTTTAGCCTTGCACCTTCGAGGTGTAATCTCAAATACTGGCAATAAGGAAAATTCTAATGGTGCCTTACTCTGGCCTACGATACATATTTTGTGGTAGAATAGTTAAGTTCGGGCTTGTGGCGGAACTGGTATACGCGTACGCTTGAGGTGCGTATTCCGAAAGGAGTGGAGGTTCAAGTCCTCTCAAGCCCACCTCGGTCGCCTAAGGCGCGACCTCGGTGTTGAAGTTTCGACTTCAACACGCATTATCCCAATGGGCTGGTTCTGAACATAGCGAAAAACTAGTCCTGAGGAATGAAATGACGAAGGGCACTTAGCTCAGCGGTAGAGCGCTTCGTTTACATCGAAGATGTCAGGGGTTCAAATCCCTTAGTGCCCACAGCTAAAAACTTTTTCCTAATTCAGAAATTTGTCTTCTTCTAATAATTAATTTCTCGTCCGACTCGGCAATTTCTTGCGCTTTTTTCAAATACATTTTCGCCTGACTTGGATTATCTTCTTTTAAAAGTTCCGCTAATCTCATATAGCAACCGGATTCCCAAACATGCGCTACGAAATCATTAACTTCATCCTTATTTTCTTGAATTTCTTTTAATCCTTTAAGAAGCAAACGCATTCCTTCCTCTTTTTTTCCTGTTTTATATACAGCTTCTCCTAAATGATATTTAAAATCTCCTTTTTCCGCATTGGTTCCGAAGTAATTCTCCAAGGATTTTCGATAATTTCCTGCTGCTTTCTCATAATCTCCAAAAAGCATATCTGCTTCTCCAAGCCTAAAATAAGCCACCCCATACAATTCTCTAAGGCTGAAATTTTGGGCGATATCCAAACACGCTTGCGCATCTTTCTTCATCAATAGGGCAAATGCTTTTTGAGAAGATAGCAAGAATAAATGTTTATATATTAATGCGCGATCGGCTATCGCCATTGCAATTCCGCTATTGTCATTTTTCCTTGAGTATTCTATTAGCGCTTCTTCCATTAATTTTAACGCTTCGAGATGTTTATCTTCTTCACGGGCAACATTCGCCTTGTGATGAAATTCGCTCAATAAGGTGTAAGTTGAGTAAGCTTTTTTACTTATTGCCATAGAGCAATTATAACATTTTCATATTTACATCGGCTACGAAAATTGATATTATTATATCCACGCCGAGATAGCCAAGTTGGTCAAGGCACCTGTCTGAAGAACAGGCTATGTCAGTCCGATTCTGACTCTCGGCACTTCGGTCGCCAACGAGCGACCTCAGTGCTAGAATTTTTAAAAATTCTAGCGCAGGTTATGCTTGCACTGAGCGAAACGAATGTGAATTATTATATCTATATAATTAGATGCAAGGATGGTTCGCTCTATACTGGATACACTAGGAATATAAAAAGACGAATATTTGAACATAATTTTAGTAAGTGGGGAGCGAAGTCGATTAAGGGAAGATTACCAGTTGAATTAGTTTATTCGGAAACATATACTACGAAAGCAGAAGCGTTAAGAAGGGAAATAGAGATTAAAGGGTGGAATAGGAAGAAGAAATTAGCATTAATAAAAAATGCGCATGGTATAACAAGTGATGCGCTTGCGCTGACGAACGAAGTGAGGAAGCGGGAGTAGTTCATCGGTAGAACGTCTCCTTGCCAAGGAGAAGGTAGCGGGTTCGATTCCCGTCTCCCGCTCACAAATCTGATTTCAGAGCGAGGCTCGCCAAAGGCGGCCCGCTCAAATTAGCTTCAAAAACTTGACATAAAATCCAGAGTATGTCAGTATAGTTTTACATGAGAAGGATTTTTCTGCTCACGTCTTTCTTTATAATCACCCCCATTTTTCTGGTCTTTAATATCCTGTACCTGTCATTTCTGTCTTACAATCAAAACCATAATGGGGGATTCATATCATTCAATAGTACCCGTTCTGTTGCGTTCGCCGCTTTGCCGTCTACGGAAAATTTTTGGATTGACTCTGTTTCGCAAAAAGACGCCCGAATAGATGTTGTCTCTCAATTCTTTAGTCTTTATAATTCTCCTCTTACGCCTTTTGCTTCCGAGATAATCAAAGCTTCCGACACTTATGGCATAGACTATCGTTTGCTTCCTGCTATAGCTATGCAAGAATCAAATCTCTGCAAAAAAATGCCGCCAAATTCATACAACTGCTGGGGATATGGAATATATGGCAGTAATGTCAAAAAGTTTCCAGGTTTTTCTCAAGCAATAGATGCGGTTGCTAAAACCTTAGCTTATGAATATAAGGATCAAGGACTTAAGACTCCTAAAGAAATCGTGAGCAAATATACCCCAACCGATAATGGCAAATGGGAATTCGCAGTATCTCATTTTATGGACTACTTAAGGCTTCCTTCCAACCTCTAATCCTCAAAACCTGACTTATAGTAAGGGACTTGACAAACCTATAGTCTTATGATATAGTACTACCTAGATCCTAAGGTATGCGTTTCCAAATGTATACGTTAGGATTTTTTTATGGCTTAATTGCCAAATACTATGAGACGTTTTGTCATTATACTTACAGCATTATTTTTGTACCAATTATTTCCTTATAAAGTTTATGCTATGCAGAATGCATCCGGTTCTTCTGCTGCTTTAACAACCTTAATGCAAGTGAAGGAAGAAAATAGCCATATCAGAATATTAAAAAAATTCTTAGAAAAATATTCCTCTCCTTTAACTCCATACGCTGAAAGTTTCGTAGATAATGCTACGAAATATGATCTTGATTGGAGATTGGTTGCAGCTATTTCAGGCCTTGAATCAACTTTTGGCCAGCAAATACCATACAATTCTTACAACGGCTGGGGATGGGGAATTTATGGTGACAATATCATAAGATTTTCTTCTTGGGATGAAGGAATTCAGACTGTGTCTAAGGGGTTAAGAGAAAACTATATCAATAAATGGAAGGCTCAAGATGTATATGAAATAGGCAAATTCTACGCATCTTCTCCTACATGGGCAGTAAGAGTGGAGTCAATTATGAATAGAATACAGGAATTTGAGCTGGCAAATGCAAGAGAAACTCTTTCTCTTTCCTTATAAATCTTGTATAATGCCACTAAACTGGGCAATTTGCCCAGGTGGCGAAATTGGTAGACGCGCTAGGTTTAGGACCTAGTTCCCTTTAAACGGGATTGGGAGTTCGAGTCTCCCCTTGGGCACGTAATTAAATGTATGATATCTGCAATAACTAAAGAAAAAGACGGAACAATAAAACTGACAATAACTATTCCTTCCTATGAGGTTGTAAAAACCAAAAACGAAGTCGTAGAGGGAATGATTCAAAATACTACTTTGCCCGGGTTTCGCAAAGGCAAGGCTCCAAGAAAACTCGTTGAAGAAAAGCTCGATAAGGCAGCTATTCAAGAAGAAGTCTTAAAAAAACTTTTACCTAAATTTTATGTTGACGCAGTTTCGGAAAATAAATTAAAACCAATCATTAATCCCAAAATTCATGTCGACAAGTTCGAAGACTTGTCGACCCTGAGCGAACAAAGTGAGTCGAAGGGTTGGACGTTTACGGCACTTACCTGCGAAGCTCCAAACATTGAACTAGGCTCATATAAAGAAAACGTTAAGAAAATAAATGCCAAGAGCAAAATCATAGTTCCGGGAAAAGAACCCTTCGACGTTGCTCAGGGCAAGCCAGAAAAACCAAAATCCGAAGAGACCATTAAGGCTCTTTTAGATAGTGTTAATTGTCAGATCCCAAAAATTCTTATTGATCAGGAAGTAGATAGATCTCTTTCCCAGCTTCTCGATGAGGTAAAAAAGCTCGGGTTAAACTTAGATCAGTATCTGGCATCCACGGGCAAAACGCCTGAATCTGTTAGGAAAGACTATGAGCAAAAAGCGGAAAACGATATCAAATTTGAGTTCGCTCTTCAGCAAATCGCCGATAAAGAGAATATCACTGTTGATCAGAAAGAAGTGGATGAAGCTATCAATAAAGCGAAGGACGATCAAGAGCGTAAGAACTTAGAAGCCAATCGGTATCTTCTGACCAGTATCTTAAGACAACAGAAAACCCTTGATTTTTTGAGAGACTTGTGATAATGTGACAGTATGATTCTTCGACTTCGCTCAGAATCATACTGAGTTTATCGAATGTATGAAAAGAACGAAATCCAAAGCCAGACAATATGTAGATCGAAATCCAGTAGAAGCTGTACGAGATACGCTGTCAGCTGTTCCCCAATCCATAGCTAAAAATACTCAAGATGCGCTGGGAGATATCTGGGAACAGTTTCTGGGAATTAATAAATACGCAAAAGAGGAAGCCCAAAATCTAAGCGGAGATCTTGCGGAAGGGAAAGAACTTAATTTAAAAAAACTTAAGGAAGAGCAAGAAAAGAAAAAAGATATTACACCGGGGATTAATTATACGGCAGAGATAGTTCATGCTCAAGAACGGGTTGTTTCCCAAGAAAACCAAGAAACAAAAGCTCAAATTCAGCAAATAATTGTTGAGTTAAAAAAGCTTGTTGAGAGCTCTGAAGAATTAAGAACGGAATTTAGAGAAATTACAGTAGAGCAAAGAGTTGCAAAACCCGGAAAATATCATCAATCGTTTTTTGAATGGATGCTTGTTACTATTCGCCAGGCCCGAGCTAAAGTTGAAGATTCCAAAGCTTGGCTATCTATGTTCAAAAGCAAGAAAGCTAAAAAAGAATATTGGTCAATGTTCAAGAAACACGGCACAACCTTTGGTCTTTCTAACGAACGCGTCGTCGCCACGCAAGTCGGATAACATATGGCAGGATCAAAACAAGAAAGAACTCCGCCCCTAGATCCACGCGTTGATAATTTCTTAGAAGAAACTATTCATAGGTTTTTCCCCGAAGGTCCTCAAGAAGCCGCTTGGGATCAGTTTATGGGTGTCAAAAGAACCAAAGACGATATGGTTGCTCTTTTAAGAGAAGATGTTGATCCGCAATATCAACAAAGAGCATTACAAGTGCTTTTTGCACCCGATATTACAAAACTCCCTTTCTTAGTAAGCGTTGATGCGGAAAACAGCCACGGCAATCTCGGTTTATTTATTTCGTACATTTCATATGGAAGAGATGCTGATGAAAATAAAGAGGGTCGGGTAAAGAGACTGTTAGGAAAACTAAGCAAAGAACAAGCAAATTTTGTTGCTTCTAAACTTCCAGACTACGTCAAAGAAACGGAAAAAGCGGTAAAAACAATAGAAGTAGGAATAGAAGAAAAAGGAACACCAACGGAAGAAGAGCGTATGGCCATAATTAATCTGATCGGACGTTACGCTACGTCATTAAAGACCTATAATATGCTTATCCCTCATTTACTTACTGCCTTAGATACTAAACAAGCGGAGGAACTATTCGCGCATTTTACTATTCATAATCATCCCATATCTTCTGAATATATTGAGTCTGTGTTAAGAATGTTGTTTGGTTTTGACATTCGTGACATTGATAAATACAAACCGTTAAGCGACCTATACGACAATACCTCCGTTGACGAATCGTGGAAACGTAAAGCGGCAAACAAAATGCATGAAATAATTCATGAAGAAGAAAAAAATCAAAATCCCTCTAGTCCAAATGGGTTCCATACTGCTTATTCATATGCCGTAATACTTGGATCTATGACTAACGATAGAGGAGAATTGCCCGTAAGCAAAGAGTTTTACCTAAAAGAATTGGAATTCATATTAACTACAAACGAACCTATTCTTGTGGATTCTTTCCTGGGCAACAGAACATTACGCATGCTTGAAGGTGATTTGAAACGTAAGTTTTTAATCCACCAAATAAAAGGAAACGCTTTCATTATTTATGATAATAAAGACGTTCAATTAGTAGAAGGGGCTATCAAAGAGTTCTCTGATGACCTTGCTTTGACAACGACACTTAGAAAGATGCTCGAAGCATGGCGAAACGAAAAAAATAAAACTAAGCGAGAAAAACAAGTTGCTAGGCGAATAAAACTTGACGCGTTAAAAGCTATGAAGAAAACATAAGATAATCAATAGAGATTGCCCTACCCAATCTCGTTCGTTTCCCACTCATCAAGTAAAAATTCCTATAAATTAAAAGTTTTAATTTAGTTATTGACAAAGATAAAAATTAATTGATAAAATAATTTAAAGATGAATCAAGTAAAATTTTTAGCTAACGAGACTCTCCTTACTAACCCGTAAAGGGCGGAGAATTTCTGTTAGTTAAAAACAGATTGCAAATTCCCGCCAATAGGCGGGTTTTTTTATGGAAAGAGAAAATTTCAAAAGAGAAGAACCTGCAAAAAATCAACTAATAGCTCCGCATATTATCACTGTTGTGGTTTTAATACAGATAAAAGAATTGCTGAAGCAAACAGAGCAGCAAGAATTTGTGGACATGATGAATGCCTAAAATAACAGGGTGAATTTTGTGGACGTTTATGAAAAAGTCCGAACTGCTTTTAAAGGTAGCCCTTCGACTTCGCTCAGGGCACAGTCGGTCGCTTCTGCTCCCTCCAGAGACGGGCAGGCACTTTGGCCATCCTTTCTTCAGACATGCTATACTGAAATTCATGATTGATACCAAAATTGCTATTTTTAGAAATAAGCAAATCCGTAAGACTATCCATCACCATGAATGGTGGTTTGTTATTGTTGATGTAGTTGCAGCACTTACCGATTCTGTTCAACCCGAAGGGTATATCAAAGATATGCGCCGACGTGACCCCGAGATCTCCAAGGGGTGGAGGCAAATTGCCACCCCCCTTTTAATTGAAACAAAAGGAGGAAAACAAAAAATAAGCTGTGCCAATACCGAAGGAGTTTTTCGTATCATCCAGTCTATCCCTTCTCCCAAAGCTGAGCCTTTCAAAAGATGGCTGGCAAGAGTTGGATATGAAAGAATCCAAGAAATAGAAGATCCTGAACTGGCAACCAAAAGAACAAGAGCCTTGTATAAAGCAAAAGGTTATTCTGATGATTGGATAGAGAAACGGATGAGAGGTATTGCTATCCGCGAAGAATTAACTGATGAATGGCAAAAAAGAGGAGCAAGGATACAGAGGGATTATGAAATTCTCACGGCTGAAATCTCCAAAGCAATGTTTGGTGTAACTCCAAGTCAGTACAAAAAGTTAAAGGGATTAAAGCGGCAAAACTTAAGAGATCACATGGATGACTTTGAGTTAATTTTTACCATGCTTGGGGAAAGGGCTACTACTGAAATTCATCGCAACGAAGATTCAAAAGGAATGCCTAAACTTAAAAGTGATGCCAAAGCAGGTGGTGATATTGCCGGCGGTGCAAGAAGAAAGCTTGAAAAACGTCTTGGAAGGTCAATAGTTTCCAAAAAGAATTACTTACCTAAGAAACAAAGGGCTAAGCAACTTTCATAATGTCCGGAATTATTGCCAACAATGATTTGCCTGCCCCGCTCAAATCGCTCTTTGCCTGCCCGCCTCTGGAGGGAGCCGTCTACGAATAGTAGTGAAAAGGCGAAAAGCAAGATTATGCGGGGGAAAATATCTTTGTTAGCAGGATATGCCGGGACAGATTTCCTGGAGAATCTTTATAAATTGAGATTTGCTCAATTCTTTAAAGTTTAATTTTCCCTATCCATTATAAATTTCCTCCACACGAAAAGGAATTCTCTTCTTTTTATAATCTTGGTTTTCTGGTAAAATTAGTCTACATGCACACACAGAATAAATCAGTAATTGACAAAGAGGAATTAGAGAAAATACAGAAAGAATCCGAAGGGCAGGAACGCCCAGATCAAAAGAGTGTTATTTCTGTTTCTTCAAAACTTAGGAAACGCTTACATAATTTACCAGACCCGACAAATCCGCCTCTTGGTTATGATGACCATAAAGCATTTGATAGGGTATTTCCTTATATTAATATTCCTGCACTTCATCCTAAAAATCATGGAGATACGGTAATATTTAATGACCCACAATCTCCGGCTAATAAACTCTATCTTGGGGATAATTTAGAGGTCTTACGTACTCTTCCAAGCAATTCAATAGACTTAATTTATATTGATCCTCCCTTTTTCTCTGGCAGAAATTACAACGTTATTTGGGGAGACAGTAACGAAGTAAGAACTTTTGAGGATATTTGGGAAGGTGGAATAACGAGTTATTTGATTTGGCTTAACGCTAGGCTTTGGGAAATGCGAAGAGTTTTAAAAAATACAGGCAGTATTTACGTCCATTGCGACTGGCATGCTAGTCATTATATTAAAACAGAGATGGATAAGATTTTTGGATATGAAAATTTTGTAAATGAAGTTATTTGGTGGTATCACATGGGAGCAAAATCAAAAAAGGATTTTAGCAAGAAGCATGATATTATTTTTCTTTACTCCAAATCCAAAAAATATACATTTGAAATAGAAAGAGTAAAAGTCCCATTTAAGGAATCTTCTGCAGAGGAAAACTTTCACTATAAAGATGAAGAAGGAAGGAGATTTAGAAAAAAATGGAGTTCTAAAATGGGTAAATACTATAAATATTATTTAGATGAAGGAAAGTATCCCGAGGATGTCTGGGATATCCCTACTATTCCAGCAGTTCACAAAGAAAGAATCGGTTACCCGACTCAGAAACCAGAAGTTCTCTTAGAAAGAATTATAAAAGCCTCTTCAAACGAAGGCGAGGTAGTAGCAGATTTTTTTGTGGGAGGTGGAACAACATTAGCTGTAGCTCAGAAATTGAAAAGAAAATTTATTGGCTGTGATTCTTCAAGAGTGGCTGTTTCCGTTACTTTAGATAGGTTGGTAAAAGTTGGGGAGGAAATGAGCGGGGTTAAAAGTAATATTTCAACTGACAATAAAGCCTTTCAGTTGGGGTTACAGACGGAAGGCACTTTTGAGAAAGTTCCCAATATTGAAGTTTACTATTTGGGAGTTTACCCAGTTGAGAAGTTTAAAAACTTAAATCAAGAAGAATTTATAAATTTTGTTTTAACTGCTTATGGAGCGAGCCGAAATACCGGAGCAGGAGTTACTCATGGCTATAGACCGCCTGCGCAACAAGAACCAATTTATATTGGGCATCCCAATCCAAATGAATCAATTGACGTAAAGGATATTAAAACGTTTTTCGATGAAATAAAAGCCAAAGTTCAAGTAAATCAAATGATCCGTGCAAAAATTGTTGCTTGGAGATTTTCCAGACAAGTATTGGCTTATGTTAAAGCTCTGCAAAATTATTCACAAAAATATAATCTGCCTATAGAATTGGAAGCAATTCCGTTAGATTCCAAAGCCTTTAGGCAAAGGATTTTACAAAGAATGCCCGATGTTGAAGATGCGGAATTATTCCTTCGTTTTTCCAAACCTCCTGTAATTGGAGATATTAAGATTAAAAAAATTGGGCTTTTGGAATATGAGTTTGAAGCAGTGGATGCAATTTCAACAAATGAAGATGGCTGGCTTGTAAATGCTCAATGGGATTTTGATTATCAGGAAGGACATTTTTCTGCAGATAAAGATTATGTTTTATCTCGAGAAAAGAAAAAGGACCCCGTAAAGCTGCGCAACGGGGCAGGTAAAAAGCGTGGAGAGATTTTTGAGGCAGTGTTAAAAGCGAAGCATAAATTTGATAAAGAGAGAGAGTATGTTGTTGCGTGCAAAGTACAAGATAATTTAGCAGGAGAGACAATTTTAAGTAAAAAAATGGAGGTAACAAAATGAGGTATTTAAGCTTTACAATATCTGATTATAAAGCTATTTCAGGAAATTTAGAGGTAGATATCTCTAAAAGGAGCTTGCTTCCTATAATTGGCATAAATGAAAGCGGGAAAACTAGTATTTTATGGGCAATTTTTGCTTTTGATCTTTCGAACGATAGCCTAAACGATGGGCGACAGTTAATAAATGTCCGGAATTTATACAAAACTACCGATCAGGGAGTGCCTTCAGTAACAGCAAAAATAGAGATAAGCAAAGAAGAATGCCTAAGTATACACGAACAACTAGGAAATGTATCAGGATTATCTGAAGACGCTGTACGAGAACTAACAGAATTTAAAGAGTTTGTTTCTAGGGTTGATCAGAAAACATGCTATTTATTTATCAAGAGAGATCTTATAAATAAACAGTACTCGATTAAGAACCAAGAACTTGAAAACTACTCAAATATTAATACGCTTTTGATAGATACAATACTTCGGAAAACTCCGCATATTTTATATTTCGATGACTTCAGGGATACTGTCCAAGAAGAAATGGAAATAGTAGGTGAGAATAATCAAGCTAAGGGATGGTTAGAAATTATTGAACAATTATTCAGAAAAACAAATAATGACTATTCAGTATTTAAATTAAAGGAGATTGAAGAGTTAACAAGACAAAGTATCTTGGGAGATGCATGTAAGGTATTAAATCAAACTTTAGCAAAAGAGTGGGAAAAATTTACTTTAGAAAAAGGAGCAAGATTGGATGTACAAATTGACTATAGCCTTAAAGAGGAGAGACCATTCTTAAAGCTTCTTGTAAAGGAAACTATAGAGGGGAAAGAGAGATATTTTGGGATTCGTGATCGAAGTAAAGGATTTTACTGGTTTTTTAATTTCGTTATGAAACTTGAATTTAACCCAAAAGTTAGAAGTATGGAAGATAAGGATACTATATATTTACTTGATGAGCCAGGGTCGTATCTGCATTCCAGTGCTCAATCTAAATTATGCGAGAAGCTTTCGTACTTGTCTAGCAATAATGTCGTTATTTACTGCACACATTCTCATTATTTACTTGATCCATCGCAGATACCGCTTAATTCCGTGAGAGTTGCACAAAAAAGCAGTAATGGATCAATAAGCATTCTTTCTCTTTTGGAATATAAAGACAATAGTAAAGAGAAAAGACTGGCTGTTCAACCAATTATTGATGCTCTCAAAATCAAACCGTTTATAACAGACTTTAATTTTGAATCAATATGCATAGTTGAGGGAATATATGATTTCTATTGTTTTGAATTATTTAAACCAAAAACATTAAATTTAGGATTTTTACCATCAGTAAATGCTGAAAGTATTTCGTACTTTATATCAATTTCAATAGGATGGAGATTGAAATACTTGGCTATGTGGGATAATGATGTTGAAGGTCAGAGGGAATTCGAGAATTCAATGAAGTTTTTTGGCGATGAAGAGGGAAAAAAATTTCTGTTGTTACCACTTAATTCTAAATCAAGAAAAAAAACAATACTTCAGGATCTTTTTGAAGGGCAGGATATTAGATTAATTAGAAGCGAGCTAGCTATTCCAAATAATACGTCATTCGAAAAGACTATTGCCACTCTTTATTTTTCAAAAAAAGTAAAGGCAATACTAAAAAAGTTATCTAAAAAAACACACGCTAACTTCGAGTATGTTTATGACACAATAATAGATAAAATAAATACGATCTATGAAGTTTAAGAAATATCAATAGTAATAATTAAATTAGACCCTATCTTAATATTGAGTAAATATGCAGTATTTTTTTAAGCCACATGAGGCGAATTTTAAGCAGTGGAGAAAAACCTATGAAGGGATTCCTGATGCTGGTATTGCTTTTTTGAAACACCTTAATTCTCAACACTTTAAACCAAATCTTGAACTTTGGAACGAAAAACAATGGAAGAAAGTGCAAATTGAAGCGATTGAGAGATGCGTTTATTCTTTTGAAATATTGGGGCTTAAAGATGTTCTAACAAATATAGTTACAGGTGGAGGCAAGACCACAGTCATTGGCGCAATGATTGCTTACATGATGATTGTGCATGATCAAAATAAATTTTTAGTTCTCACGCCAAATACAATAGTCAGATCAAGGTTAGTAGATGAGTTTGATCCGAACTCCTATATTTATATTTACAATATTTTTCCGTTCTTCTTCAACTCGTATTTACCTCTTAAAGATAGACTTTCCCATCATGTTATGGAAGCAGGAGCAAGCTCTGCTGGCGTTAGGGCAAATAATATTTTAATTGGAAACATACAGCAGATCTACGAAAAAAGAGATAACTGGAAAGTTTTGATGGAAAATATTGATTCCATAGTTATCTTTAATGACGAAGCTCATAATACAAAAGCAGAAATCTATAATGATTTAATAAATAAATTGAAACCAAAAAGATTTTTCCGCTTGGATACAACTGCTACACCGGATAGACTGGATGGTTTGCATCCAGATAGCGAGATGATCTTTGTGTACGGAATTGCCGAAGCAATGAAGGATAAAATCATTAAAAGGATTGTAGTTTTTCATCCTGACGTTAGGAAAGTGAAATTAACATATGAGGATTTAATAACTGGTAAAACTATTTCGGAAGAAGAGATGCCTTGGGAAGAAATTGAAAAAAGAAAAATACCAGCCAGAAGATATATCACCAGCGCTAAACCAATGCGTCAACAATTAGCCATAGGGTTAGAGCTTTTAGCAAAGCAAAGATTAGCCGTGCCAAGAGGAAAGGATGGTCAACCAAGATTCAAGCCATTACTTTTTGTTATTGCTCTATCAATTGCAGACGCAGAAAATATTGATCGGGCATTGCAGGAGATCGGCCCAAAATACGAAGTCAATAAGACTTTATTGGTTCATAATGAACAAAATGATGAGTTAGTCGATCAAGCAAAAACTCTTAATCAAAATCCACATCCCGAATTTGATGCTGTGATTTCTGTTTTAATGCTTCGGGAAGGATGGGACGTAAGAAATATTGCAGTTGAGGTTCTGTTTAGAAAGTTTAGCTATAAAGAGGTTGGCGGACAAAAGTTTTCTGTTTATGGCCCGCAAGTAATCGGAAGAGGACTTCGAAGAATGGGAAAAAGTACAGAGGAATGGGAATCATTATTCGTAGTGGATCACCCAATCTTAAAGCATAAATGGCTTTGGGAAAATTTAAGAGCAACTGAATATCCGGATCAGCTTGATCCAGCAAACATTATCATCGATGAAGCAAAAATTCCGACAGAGAAAGAAACAATAGAAACCGTTGAAGAAGGTGAGCAGACAATAGGAGAGGCAGAGGAAAAACTCGATATGTCAAAAATTCCAGCGACTCCCGAACCACCGGAAGTTGTTGAACCAATTTATGAATGGCAAAAATACCTTGATCAGTATGAATATGACCCGCACAAAATGAATATATCTGAAGATGTTGCCCAGATTAAAAGTTTAAATCTTGATTCTGATATGACAACTTTGGATAAAAATCTCCCTGAAATCGATGTAAGGAATTTAGCGAAGGCTACTAATACAGACCATTGGAGCCTAGATGAGATAAAAAAACAAATAATTAAACAGACACATAATATTGCGATAGCTTCCTTACTTGAATATGATAGAAATCCTGATGATAGACAAGCATATTTAATAAAAATTATTAGACAGCATATAACAAAAAGGTTTTTGCTTGGTAAGGCAATTGAGGAAGCCGATGAAAGACAACTAAGAATTCTCTGGGCAATGATTGACCAAGTACATGATATTTTCTTAAGGCCTGAACTAATTGAAGGGATATTAACCAGTAAATGATAACAAAGCATGGAAGATTAACACAGTTAAGAAAAAGTTCTAGTGGTTGGGAAAGTTACGATTCAGCATTAGAACGAGAGTATATGGTGGAACTAGAAAGAGATCCGGCAGTAAAAAGCTGGACTAAAAAACATGGGATTAGAATTCCTTATAAGCTGCTTGGTTTTACTCACAATTATTTACCGGATTTTTTAGTGGAATATCAAGATGGGTCAAAAGAGTTGCACGAGACAAAAGGTTTGCCTTTACTTTTATGGGTTTCTACAAAATTAAAGGGTGAAAGTGCCAAAGCGTATTGTAAGCGACAAGGATGGAAGTACAAAAGAATTACAAAGGGAAGTCTAGCTTTCTATGGCAAGATCGATTAGGTAGTTTATAAACCCTACGACCCTCCCTCCGAGGAAATTGAGACAGTAGAAAGTGATAAGATAAGAAGATGTTATATCTATACGGCGATGAATCAAATACTCCAGGCGCTGACAAAATTTGGGCTGTCGGTTTCTTATTCACTACTACGCCTACCATCCACATGCAAAATATTCAAAAAATCCGAAAAGAGTGCGGATATGAAAAAAGAGAGTTGAAATACTCCTCAACAGATTATTCCCAGATTCTTTACGCCGTCAGACTCATAGATTATTTTCTCTTAACAGAAGATATTTATTTTAAAATACTCATTAAAGATAACCTTTTTTCTAACAAAGATTATTTTGAAGATAACCATTATGGTTTAGATAAAAAGGATATGGCATACGTTTCCGCCTACGCCGAACTTTGCCGTTCGATCAGTCCTGAAAAATATGAACAACACAAGAAACTCTTGAATATTGACGACAAAGGTTTTCAAGGTAATGTTATTTTGCCGACTTTTTTGAAACAAAAAGATACAACTATTGTACAAGTGTATCGGCGGGATTCTAAAAATAGGGCAAAAAACGGAGAATTTACAGGCGTTTCCAATATGATTCAAGCAACCGATTTTTTAACCGGTTTGATATTGAGCTTTGCAGATGTCCATAGAAAAATTCTAACGGGAGCGGAAAAACATAAAAATATCTACCGCAAAGCACTTTTAAGTAAGTGTCCGGGGATAGCTGAAAAATGCAAGATGAAAGCTAACTATTACTGGCCAAGTTTTGAGTATCAGAAAATAAACGTGTTCTATTGGAAAAAAATTTGCCTCGCTAAGTAAATCCCCCAGCGGAAGCTGGAGATAGGCAAAGCGAGGACTTGGATAAATTCATTATATCAGCAAAATTGCTTAATTACCAAGTTAGTATGATTTTTCAATATAAATTGCCTCTTGACAAGGTTAAAAAATGAAACATTTTGATATGTCGCCATCAACGCAAATTAATTTCTGTGGTTTGATATAGAAAATCTCAGCTGAAAAACTTCAGAAAACGGCGGCCTCCAGAATGGTGGGCCCGAGAGGAGTCGAACCTCTGACCTTTACAATGTCAATGTAACGCTCTAACCAACTGAGCTACGAACCCAAACTACATTAAGATTGTAACAAAATTTATCTCGTAAAACAATTTAGCATTCTTATCATCCAAAAGATGATATTATAATCCTATGACTAGAGATGAAGCGTATCAAATCTTAACAACTTATTTAACCAATCCCAATCTTATCAAACATTGTTTGGCTGCTGAAACGGTAATGAAAACGCTATACCGAAGATTGAACCCTCAACCTTACGATATTTTAGCTGAAGAAAAATGGGGAATTACGGGATTATTGCATGATGCTGATTACCAGTTAAGCAAAGGCAATCCGGAAATTCACGGTTTGTTAATCTGCGAAAAACAGCCGCTCATTCCGCCAGATATTGCTTATGCGATAAAATCTCATAACTTCGAAAATACCAAAATAGAACCAATCAGTCTTATGGATTGGAGTATTTATTGCGCCGACCAGCTAACAGGATTAATTGTCGCAGCAACGCTTGTCCGTCCCGACCCACCTTCGTCAGAGACTTCGGCGGGGCAAGGTAAAATGCTTGCTACGGTCACATCGGAATTTATTTTGGAGAAATTTAACGACAATTCTTTTGCCAAAGGCGCCAATAGGGAAGCGATAAAAATGTGCGAGTTAAAGCTGGGAATTCCTCTTCCCGAATTTATCTTAATAACGCTAACCGCAATGCAATCAATAAGTAGTACTCTTGGACTTTGAAGTCTTAACCTGATAAAATAATTTCTATGGACAGCAAAACAGCACTTAAAGACCACAGGCAAATTGGCAAAGAACTTGATCTATTTTCGTTTCATGATGTTGCTCCGGGAGCAGTTTTTTGGCATCCTAAGGGCTGGGTAATTTACAAAACTCTTCAGGAGTATGTTAGGAAAATAACAGAAGATGAAGGCTATAAAGAAATTAATACACCTGTAATGGTTAAGAATACGCTTTTTAAACAATCCGGACACTGGGAACATTTTGGCGAGCAGAATATGTTCAACCTGGAACTGGAAAAAGAAACCTATTCTTTAAAACCAATGAATTGCCCTGAATCAACACTTATTTATTCATCAAGGACAAGGAGTTATCAAGACCTTCCAATTAAATTTTCCGATTACGGGATACTTCATCGGCGCGAGCTTTCCGGCGTTTTGGGAGGATTATTTAGAGTCAGACAATTTACGATTGACGATGCCCATCTTTACGTTCAGCCTGACCAAATCCAAGAAGAAATTCATAAACTAATATTATTAGTAATCAATTTCTATAAATCTCTGGCGTTTAAACCTGAATTTTATTTTTCTACTAAACCTGAGAAGGCAATGGGTGATCCAAAGCTTTGGGAAAAAGCAGAAAAAGACCTAGAGGGGGCATTGAAAACTGCCAAAGTAAAATACGGAATAAAAGAAAAAGACGGAGCTTTTTATGGCCCGAAAATAGACATCCACATTAAAGACTCCCAAGACAGAGATTGGCAATTGGCGACAATTCAACTCGACTTTCAAATCCCGGAAAAAATGCAGCTTGAATATGCTGATAAAGACGGAACGCTAAAAAGGCCGGTAATGATTCATCGGGCTATCTTCGGATCTTTTGAAAGATTTATAGGAATTTTAACCGAGCATTATCAGGGAGCTTTTCCATTATGGCTTTCGCCTGTGCAAGTCGAGATATTGCCGATTACAGACAGACAAACAAAAGGAGCGCAAGATTTGGTTGAGAAATTTAAGAAGGAGAATATCCGAGTGGAGCTTGATAATCGGCAGGAAACTCTTCAGGCAAAAATCAGGAATGCTACTTTACAAAAAGTGCCTTTTATGGGTATAATAGGAGATAGAGAAATCGCAAATCAAACGATTTCCGTAAGAACAAGGGAAGGCAAAGATCTAGGACCAATTGAAGTTTCCAAATTTTTACAAAGGGTAAAAGAAGAAATTGATAAGAAGATTTAAAAAAAGACAGGAAGAAAGAAAATTTTATAGGGTGAACGAGCGGATTTTCGCTCACACCCTTCGTGTTTTAGATAGTCTTGGTAAGCAAATCGGAGTACTATCTAAATTTGAAGCACTGACAAAGGCAAGACAAGAAGGACTCGATCTGGTAGAAGTTGCCCCGATGGCAAAACCACCAGTAGCCAAAATCATTGACTTTAAAAAATTTATATATCAAGAGGCCAAGAAAAAAAAGGAAGAAAAGAAAAAAAGTAAAATTTCGGAAACCAAAGAATTAAGACTTGGTCCTTTCATGAACGAACATGATTTGCAAGTCGTGATCAGGAGATCAAGGGAATTTTTAGAAGATAATGACAAAGTAAGATTGGTATTGAAGTTTAGGGGACGGCAGATCGCGCATCCCGAATTTGGAAAAGAGATCATGCAAAAAGTGGTTGCGGCGGTATCTGACGTTTCAAAGGTTGATAGAGAAGTACATTTCGAAGGGCCGCAATTAATAACTTTATTGTCGCCGGAAAGGAAAAAAGAATATGCCAAAAAAGAAAATAAAGAAATCGGTATCAAAAAGGTTTAAGGTCACCAAAACAGGTAAAGTGATGTTCTCGCATCAGTATGCCGGGCATTTGAAAATCAACAAATCCGCAAGCCGAAGCAGACGGCATAAAGAACCGGGAATGTTAAAAGGCGCATTTGCGAGAAGAATAAAAAAGATGTTAGGGAGAGCTTAATCTATGACCCGTTCAATAAATTCAGGGTCATAGTGAGGAATTCGAATCTATGACAAGAGTTAAAAGAGGACTTGTAGTAAAAAGAAAACATAAGAAAGCACTAAGTCTCACGAAAGGCTTTAGGGCGACAAAAAGCCGTCTAATAACAGTTGCGCGGGATGCGGCTCTTCATGCCGGAGCTTACGCGTTCGCCGGAAGGAAACTCAAGAAGAGAGATTTCAGGCAGCTTTGGATAACCAGAATTTCCCAAGCCGTAAAACAAGAAGGGATATCTTACAGCGTTTTTATTAACAAGCTTAAGAAAGCAAATATTGAACTTGATAGGAAGATATTAAGCAATCTTTTGATTAGCGATCCGGCCGCTTTCAAAACCATCGTTGACAAAGTCAAAAATGTTTGATATTAGCTATATAGAGATAGGATGACCTCCCAAAAGGGAGGTTTTTTTATACTAATAATTATGGTATTCTTAAGTTATGGGAGAAGAATTGATTGGTGTTAAAAATTCGGCTTTATCTTTAATTCTTGATTGCGATAATTTAAAAGAATTAGAGGAATTAAAACTGCAATTCTTGGGGCGAAGCGGCAAATTGACGCTTCTTCTGAAAGAACTTCCCAAACTTCCTTTGGAAAAAAGAGGGGAGATCGGAAGACTGGCTAACGAAGTAAAAAAGACAATAGAAGAAACAATTTCCCAAGCACAAGAAAAACTTTCGAATCAAAATTCTCAAAATAAAATAGATATTGACACAACTATTCCGGGAATAAAACCAGACATCGGACATTTGCACCCAATGACGCAGGTTTTGTATGAAGTTGTGGATATATTCAAAAGAATAGGATTCCAGGTAGCTGATGGTCCTGAAATCGAAACCGATTATTATAATTTCGAAGCTCTTAATATCCCAAAAGACCATCCGTCAAGAGATACTCAACAAACACTCTATGTTGATACAAGAAATAGTAGAATCGCTGCCGGAGAAACACTGTTAAGAACTCAAACGTCAAACATGCAAGGACGAATAATGGAAAAAATTAAACCGCCTTTTAGAATTATAGTTCCTGGAAAGGTGTTTCGATACGAACAGGTGGACGTTTCTCACGGATTTGAATTCCAGCAATTTGAGGGATTTGCAGTTGATGAGAATATTAAAATGACAGATTTATTTGGGGTTATTGAATATTTCTTTAAAAAGTTTTTCGGGGAAAAAACTAAAGTTCGTTTCGTTTGCCATAACTTTCCCTTCGTAGAACCGGGAGCAGAAGCATATATTAGCTGCAATGTCTGTAAAGGAAAAGGCTGCACGTTCTGTAAAAATTCCGGCTGGGTAGAAATTTTGGGAGCAGGAATGATACATCCTAATGTCTTAAGAAACGTCAATATCGATCCCAATAAATATCATGGTTTCGCCTTTGGAGTTGGACTATCAAGGCTTGCAACTTTACGCTACCAAATGGATGATCTTCGGCTTTTGACTAATCCGGATATGAGAATTCTGGAACAATTTTAAATTATGATTGCACCGCTTTCATGGCTTAAAGAATATGTAGATATAACGCTTAGCCCCAAAGAATTGGGCGAGCGATTAACTGAAGTGGGCTTAGGAACAGAGCGGATTTCAAAAGCTGATGACGACACAATTTTTGAATTTGAAATAACCCCAAACCGTCCGGATTTATTGTCAATAATAGGAATTGCCAGAGAAATTGCCGCAATTGAAAAAAAAACTATTAAACTCCCTAAATTACCTAATATCTCAAAGCCACAAAAATCCCTATCATTAACAATCAATGCTGATTATAAAATAAATCCGAGATTCACGGGAATTATTATTGACAGGATAACGGTTAAAGAATCTCCTGTTTGGCTGAAAAAAAGGTTACAAAAAGTAGGCCTTAGGCCGATAAATAATATCGTTGATATTACAAATTACGTAATGCTCGAATTGGGCAACCCCCTTCATGCTTTTGATTATGAAAAAATAAAAGGTAGCGTACTTAATGTTACACAAACCAATGGCGGAGAAGAATTCAAAAGTGTAGATAGTGTAACTTATCATCTTCCAAAAGACGCAGTTGTTATAAAAGACAGCGAAAAAATTATAGATCTCTGCGGAATTAAAGGAGGATTTAACAGTCAAATTTCTAACGAAACCAAAACTATCTTCATAAGAGTCCCTATAGAGGTGCCCACCTTTATAAGAAAAACTTCTCAAGCGCTTGGTCTTCGATCGGAGGCAAGTGCTATTTTCGAAAGAGGAGTTAATAGCGGCGGGACAATCGAGACATTGAGAAGATGTGTTGACTTGGTATTGAAATTGGCAGGCGGGGAAATAGCAAGCAATTTATACGATCTTAAGAAGTCTGACTTCTCTCCCTGGAAACTTGAGCTTAGATTAGACAGACTAGCAAAAATCCTTGGAGTTAATATTCCGGAAAAGAATGTTTTAAGTATTTTAGACTCCTTAAATTTATCACCTAAAAAAATTGCTGATAAAAATTTAATAGAAACTATTATCCCAACATACAGAAATGATTTAAAAATAGAAGAAGATTTAATAGAGGAGGTAGCCAGACTATATGGGTACAATAAATTTCCAAAAGCTTTACCGTTGGGACAAATCCCTATCAAACAAATCCCATATTTTAAAGATTATAAATTGGAAGAAAAAGTCAAGAATATTTTTACGTCTTGCGGATTTTCAGAAATATACACTTACAGCTTGCTAAGTGAAAACGATATTGCCGATGCGGGGTTTGACCCTGAAAATATTTTACGCATTGATAATCCGATCAGCCGCGATTTTGAATATTTACGTTCAACTCTTAAGATAGGTCTTAAAAAAGCTTTAATACAAAACAAGCCTAATTTTGAAAAAATAAATCTTTTCGAGCTAGGCAAGGCATATCTAGGTAAAAGTTTGGATAATGCGGAAGAAGCTTACTTTCTTTCCGGAATTTCTAATTCAAAAACGTTTTTTGAGATTAAAGGATTATTGGAAGAATTATTTGACCAACTGGGAATTACCGATGATCCATCCGGGCTTATCCAATCTGAAGATGACACTATTGTTTTCGAACTAAACTTTTCCAAACTTTTGGAAAAAATAAATCTTAACAGAACATTTGTGCCAATTCCAAAATATCCGCCTGTATTTGAAGATTTATCTTTAATAATTGATAAGCGAATAGCAATTGGGGAATTAATAAAA
Source organism: Candidatus Levyibacteriota bacterium (assembly GCA_030651475.1). GTDB lineage: Bacteria > Patescibacteriota > Microgenomatia > Levybacterales > UBA12049 > JAUSEW01. Next base: position 127,534 of record JAUSEW010000002.1, on the reverse strand, counting down.
ACCATCAAGGAACAAAGTGAAAAAATAATCAACGTATCTTTGTTGAGTCAATTTGAAAAAACAAAAACGTTCCATATTGTTTATCAAGATAAAAACGGTAATTTATCTAATGAAGATGTTTCAAAGATTCGCGAAAAAATATTAAAAACCCTCAAAAGTAAATTTGGTGCAACGCAAAAAGAATAAAACTTATTGAGCTGATGCAGATGCAGTTGGCGCAGGAGACAAAGTAGGGGTAGGCGTGTCGGAAACTATTCTCGTTGAAACTTCTGTTGGCGGGTGATACAAGGGGTCATCTTTATGATTTTCATTCACCCACCCATCTATTCCTTCCTGCCAACGGTTCTTACCATCTGTTGATATCGGATCGCTTTCCTTAAAGACAATAAAATTACGGGTATCATATTCTCCTTTATCAAGTTCGCTTTGACTGGCTATTTTATTTGAATCGGCTTTGGAAACTTTTATTTGCTGGTAAATCGGGCTTGAGCCTTGCGGCTCTGTCCCCTTTATAAAATATTCCGTACGCGTAGACTGTCCATCTACCGGCAGACCTCCGCCTAACGCATCTATGGTAACCGCTGCAACATTATCCGGTTTTTGGAAATCCTCATTTGGTTTATTTTTCAAAGCCTCAAGTATTATGCGGCGCCAAATAGGCGTTGCCCCTGTAACTCCGGAAGCTATATTCCCCATTGGACTATTATCGTTATTACCAACCCAAGCCGCTACCAAAATGCTCGGCGTCCATCCTATTGCCCAATTATCCCTCTTGTCGTCCGTCGTACCGGTTTTAACTGCGATAGTTTTGCCGGGAATATTTAAATAGCTGTTAACTCCAAATGTTATAAGCCTGGCGTTATTATCCAAAAGCATATGGGAAATTATAAAAGCAACCTCACTACTTATAACGCGCGTTTTTGATACCGACTTTTGTTCAAAAAGAACATTACCCTTCGAATCTGTAACTTTAAGTATGCTTATGGGTTCAACATGATATCCGCCATTGGAAAAAGCCGAATAAGCCGAAGCAAGATCAATAAGCTTTACTTCTCCACCCCCCAAGGTCAAAGAAAGCCCAAAACGATCTGCGTTTTCTTTTGTCGGAGCAAGAGTTGTAAGCCCTAGCCTATAAGCTGTTGTAAGCATATTTTTAACGCCAATAAGACCTAGAAGTTTTACGGCAGGAACATTGATTGATGAACCGAGAGCGAAACGAAGCTGCAACGGCCCATGGTATTTTCCATCATAATTTTCAGGAATATAATCTTTGCCTCCCTGATTTGGAAAAACAGTTTTTGCATCCATTATAAGAGTAGCTGCTGTATATCCGCGCTCCAAAGCAGTAGCATAGGCTACGGGTTTTATAGATGAACCGGGCTGACGAAGAGCTTGAGTTACGACGTTAAATTGGCCTTCAAATTGGGTATCGGTTGCTGATTTCGTAGCAAAAAAGTCGCGGCTCCCAACCATCGCCAAAATCTCACCTGTTTTCGTGTCCAAAACAATACTCGCACCATTTCCAACCTTAAGATATTTAGCTGCATCAACTTCTTCTTTTGCTATCTGTTCTGCTTTTTGCTGAAGTTTATAGTCAAGCGTTGTTGTCACCTGAAGGCCTCCTTGCTCAACAAGATTTTCTCCAAACTGCTTAATAAGCAAATCCTTAACGTAAAAGGAAAAGTGCGGAGCTTTTATGGATTGACTTTGAGACAAAAAGTCTATGCTGGAAAGATTTTTTTCAGCATCCAACTCTTGTTTTTTCGTAATATAACCGTCTTCCTGCATCCGCCTTAACACCTCTTGGGCTCTAGCTATATATGCTTTAGGATTTTGTCCGTATGGAGAATAGTAAGATGGCCTTTGCGGTAATCCTGCCAAAATAGCCGATTCAGCCAGATTTAGATCTTTAACTTTTTTGCCAAAATATCCCTCCGAGGCAGACTCTACTCCCACCATCGTACCCCCATACGGCGCCACATTAAGATAAAGTTCCAAGATTTGATCTTTGGTGTATTTCCTGTCAACCTGTGTTGACAAAATAAACTCTTTAATCTTGCGAGGTATCGTCCTTTCGGGAGTTAAAAGAGTATTTTTAACCAGCTGCTGTGTCAACGTAGATCCTCCGGAAATTTTTCTAAACACAATAATGTCTCTGATAGCTCTTAAGTATCCTGTTATCGAAAATCCTTGGTTTTGATAAAAATTCTTATCTTCAGTAGCAATCGTAGCCTCTCGTAGGATTTTCGGAATTATATCTAAGGATACGTAAGTTCTATTTTCCGTACGGTAAATATCGTATAGGACGATTCCATTTCGGTCATAAATTTTCGTAGATTGAGATAGATTAGAGGAGTTTAATTTTCCGGGAGTCGGCAAATCACGGCCATACGAAATAAATAAAATGAAAGTTAAGAAAATTAATCCGATAAGTCCGAAGAATGTAAATCTTGCCAGGTTGCTTAAGACGAAAATGTTGATGCCTTGACCTCGGAGAAGTCTACGGTACCTGTAGGTAGCCATAAAGTAATTATAACTAACTATAGCAAACCTATCAAGGGACTTAATAATTGCCATAAATTCAAAAAAAATGTAATATATGAATATGGATAAGATTGACGAATTATTGACAAGGGGAGTCGCAAACATTATCTCCAATAAGGAAGAACTAAGAAAAGCTTTGTCTTCCAACAAAAAACTGAATGTTTATTTGGGGATTGATGCAACAGCAACCAGAATTCATTTAGGACATGCTGTAGTTTTGCGAAAACTTGAAGAATTCGCTAAATTAGGGCACAATGTCACTTTTTTAATCGGCGACCTTACAGCTTTGATAGGGGATACTTCGGATAAAGACACCGAACGGCCTGTTCTAACATCAGAGCAGATACAGGAGAATTTCAAAACTTACAAAAAACAGGCAGAAAAAATCTTGGATTTTTCCAAAGTTACGATACGCTATAATTCCGAATGGCTTAACAAATTATCATTTCCGGAAATTGTAAAGTTGGCACAGCAATTTTCTTTCGGAGATTTCGGATCTCGGGAGTTAATAAGAAAACGGATAGATGCGGGAAAACGGGTAGGTTTACATGAAGCTTTATATCCTGCAATGCAAGGATATGACAGCTATTTCTTAGATACCGACATTCAAATTGGCGGAACAGATCAAACTTTTAATATGCAAGCCGGCAGGACTTTGCAGAAAAACTGGAGAAATAAAGAATCTTTTATAATCGCTATGGAATTTCTTATGGGAACCGACGGAAGAAAAATGAGTAAGACTTGGGGAAACGCAATTTGGCTGGATGACAATCCTAACGATATGTTTGCTAAAGTTATGGCGATAAATGATGATTTGATCAGCCAATATTTTATTCTCGGAACAAATGAAGATATTAGAAAGATAAAAGAAATTCAGTCCGGAAAAAACCCAATGGAAGTAAAAAAGGAATTGGCGAAAATTATCGTCACCGAATTGCACAACGAAAAAGAAGCGTTAAGCGCGAAAGAAAATTTTGAAAAAACTGTTCAAAATAAAGAAATGCCTAATGATATTCAAACGAAAGTAATAAACGAAACTCAAACGGTTGTTGACGTTCTAATTGAATCCGGTTTGGTCTCAAGCAAGTCAGAAGCGAAAAGACTACTTGAACAAAAAGGAGTTACGGTAAACGACAAGCAGGTAACGGATGGAACCGTAATTTTTAACTCATTAACAAAAAATGGCGAGGCGTTTATTCGAGTGGGTAAAAGAAAATTTGTAAAAATAAAAACTGCCCCCAAATAGAAATGGCAAAACGAACTGCAAGATACGCGCTTTTGAGCGTTTATGATAAAACAGGGATTGTTGATTTTGCCCGCTTAATAGTCTCCCTAGACTATAAAATTATTTCAACCGGCGGAACAGCCAAAGTTTTGTCCGAGAATAAAATTCCTGTTATCCCGATTCAAGAAATTACTGGCAATCCGGAGAGTTTTGATGGGCGAATGAAAACGATAAGCTTTCAGACTGAAGGAGGAATTTTATTTGACAGAAAAAACCCAAAACATATAAAAGAGGCGAAGGCGTTGGATATTAAACCTATCGATATTGTCGTTTGCAATCTTTATCCCTTCGAACAAACTATTGCAAATCCAAAAATTACATTTGCTGACGCCATAGAAAATATTGATGTTGGCGGACCAACGATGGTCAGAGCCGCGGCAAAAAATTTCAGAAATGTCCTGGTAATTGTCGATCCAAAAGATTACCAAAGAATCGGCAGCATACTTTCAAAAACATCTATCACTGAAACGTTCCGCCAAAAACTAGCGGCTAAAGCCTTCTATCATCTGTCTTTTTATGACTCACAGATTGCAAGATTTTTTAACAAAGAGTTATTTCCTCAAGAGCTAAGTATTGCTCTTCGAAAAAAAATAAATCTTCGCTACGGAGAAAACCCTCATCAGAAAGCTTCGCTCTATATGTATCCTAACAATAATTCTCCGTTAAATAATCTAAAGCGCCAATGGGGCAGGGAATTATCTTTGGTTAACATTACCGATATCAATGCTGGATTGGAATCTTTGAGATTTTTTAGAGAACCTGCCGCTGTAGTTATTAAACATAATAGTCCGTGCGGTATTGCGTTGGGGAAGACAACAAAAGAAGCTTTATCAAGGGCAATTGAGGCAGATCCAGAATCTGCATTCGGAGGAATTATTGTAATCAATAAGAATATGGACTTAGCTACCGCAAAAATTATTGGAGATTTTAAAGACTTAAGACGCTCTAACATTGACATTGTCGCCGTACCTAAAATCAATCAAAATGCCCTTGGATATCTTAAAAAGATTAGGAAATCTATGGGCATTTATACCTTTGGGGAAATTTATCAAAAGAGAAAGTATCAGGAAAATATCAAATGGGTCAACGGCGGATTGGTAATACAAACAGAAGACAACCATCTTGAAAAAGGATTTAAAGATTGGAAAACCGTTACGAAAATACAGCCGACAAAAAAACAATTGACGCTCATGAAAATTGCTTGGAACTTTATCTCCAGAATCCGTTCTAATGCTGTTATTATTGTTGATAAAAATTTACCCATGACCAGAGGTATCGGTTCAGGACAAACATCAAGAGTAAGAAGTACTAAAATTGCCCTTGAGCAGGCAGGAAAATACGCCAAAGGAGCAATTCTGGCAAGCGATAGTTTTTTCCCTTTTGATGATTCAATAAAATTGGCTGCTAAAAAAGGAATTTCGGCAATTATACAACAAGGGGGATCAATCAATGATAAAATGTCCATTGATACTGCTAATAAGTGCAAAATGGTAATGGTTTTCACCAACCGCCGCGCCTTCTGGCATTAACCGAAATCTAGATCCGAAATGCAAAATTACCAACCTTATGCTAGAATATACTTATGGAAATGTTTAGAAAACATCAATGGATTTGGAAAATTATAGTTGCTATTGCTTCCATTGCGCTTATTGCGACATCCATTCTTCCATTCCTTGCCCTTTAGACAGTGTATGGAATTAAAAACGCCGGTTAGGGAAGTTTCCAAAGCCTACACAATGTACGCCAAAAGACTAGAGAAGCTTGGCATTAAAACCTTGGAAGATTTTCTTTATCACGTTCCTTCCAGGTATGAAGATTTTTCAATAATCTCAAGTATCGCCAATATCCAAGCAGGAGAAACAGTTACTGTAAAAGGCGAGGTTCTGGAAATTAAGAACCAACGCACGAGAAATTGGAAAACACTGCAAAAAGCAAGAATGAAAGACAGAACAGGAGAATTAGATATTATCTGGTTTAACCAGCCATTTTTATTAAATTTAATGAAAGAGGAAGACAAGATCTCTGTTTCCGGCAAAGCCGATATTTATAGAAATAAACTGCTGCTGCAATCGCCTGAATACGAAATACTGCTAAACTACAAAGATGAAACCATTCACACGGGGAGATTGGTTCCGATATATCCGGAAACAAGAGGTATTTCTTCTAAGTGGTTACGCCGTCAAGTTAATAAAATAATTAGTGATTGCAGACATAAACTATTCGAGTATCTTCCTTACTCAATAATTTCGGATAATCAAATGCTAGGGTTCCCTAAGGCAATTAAAGAAATTCATTTTCCTAAAAATTTGGATTTGGCAGAAAAAGCAAGGCTTCGTTTATCTTTCGACGAGCTTTTTCTTATGCAGATTGGCGCATTAAGCAGAAGAAAAGAGTGGAAGCAAAATTTAGCCGGTAACCCTTTCAAAATAGATTTATACCAAGATAAGATAGATAAATTTTATGCCAAACTGCCATTTGTATTAACCAATGCCCAAAAACGAACGTTAAGAGAAATTTTTGCAGATATTGCGTCTACGAAACCAATGAACAGACTTTTGCAAGGAGATGTGGGAAGCGGTAAAACTGTAGTTTCTGCAATTACCATGTACGTAGCGTTCTTAAACGGTTTTCAATCTGTTCTTCTGGCGCCTACGGAAATCCTGGCGCAGCAGCATTACGACACTATTTCCAAACTTCTTTCTCCATTTGACGTAAAAGTAGGCTTAGTAACAGGATCTACGAGGAAAAGAATTATGAATAAAGAATCAGGAATAAAGATAAAGAACGAGACAAACCATAATTCACAATTCGTGATTCATGATTCAAAAGACAAGACTGATATATTAGTTGGAACACACGCATTGCTATACGACAAAAGGAGCATGGACAAATTGGGCTTGGTTGTAATTGATGAACAGCAACGTTTCGGAGTGGAGCAAAGAGCAATAATCAGAAAAAAAGGCAAAAATCCCCATCTTCTTTCTATGACTGCAACGCCAATACCAAGAACTATTGCTTTAACTATGTATGGAGATCTGGACCTGTCTTTCTTGGACGAAATGCCGAAAGGAAGAAGAAAGACAAAAACTTGGCTTGTTCCTGCGGAAAAAAGAAAAAATGCTTATTTATGGATTGAGAAACAAATCAAAAATACAAAAATGCAAGCTTTTATCATTTGCCCTTTTATAGAAGAATCCGAAACTCTAAAAACCGTCAGGGCAGCAACTAAGGAATATGAACTGCTTAAAAATACTGTTTTTCCGAACTTGAAATTAGGTATTTTGCATGGCAGGTTAAAGGCAAAAGAAAAAGAAGAAGTACTTAAGAAATTTAAGGATAGAAAATTAGATATTCTGGTAGCAACGCCAGTTGTAGAAGTTGGAATTGATATTCCAAATGCCAATATCATTCTCATTGAGGAAGCCGAACGCTTCGGACTTGCCCAATTGCATCAGCTGCGCGGAAGAGTAGGAAGAAGCGATGCTCAAGCATATTGTTTGTTATTCACTCAATCAAAAAATCCAAAAACTGTTGAAAGATTAAAAGCTATGGAAACCTTGTCTTTGGGCAACGAACTTGCCCAACTGGATTTAAAATTAAGAGGCCATGGGGAATTATACGGCACTATGCAGCACGGACAACCCTTGCTTAAAATAGCCAGTTTTTCGGATTTTGCCTTAATTGAAAAGGCCAAAAAAGAAGCAGAAAAAATCTTCCCCAAACTAGATGCATATCCGCTGCTTCTGGCGAAAATCTTAAGCGCTAAAAACAAAACAATATCTCCCGACTAAAAGGTATTGCGAAAATATAGGGAATAATATACAATAATAGGCATGCCGCAAGAACCGAAAAAAAGACATTCACGGGCAAGACAGGGCAAAAGAAGAGCAGTTATAAAGCTTGAACGCCCGAGTTTCATCCGTTGTCTAAACTGCAAAGAAGTAATTTTGCCCCATGTTATCTGCAAATACTGCGGTTTCTACAAAGGTAAAAGAGTTGTTGCTCTCAAGGAAAAAGAAAAGAGCAAAGAAGATAAAACCGCATGAAAAGCGCTCTAGACCCCCGACATAAAAAACGCCAGAAGCTTGTCGAAGAATTATTTAAGATAGATTTCCATAAACAAAGATCAAGCGAATTAGCCAAAGCTATTTTTCTAGAAAAAACGCTTATTGATAAGACAATCGTAGAAGCAGCACCTGAATTTCCAATTGACAAAATCAATAAAGTTGATCTGGCAATTCTAAGACTGGCGGTATTTGAACTTTTGGTAGAGAAGAAAGAACCACCAAAAGTAATCATTGATGAAGCAATAGAATTGGCCAAAGAATATTCCGGAGATACCGGCCCATCATTTATTAATGGGGCGCTGGGAAAGGTTGTTCTGTATGAATCTTCCAAAAATAAATAATTCTAAACTTTTTAAACAGGCTTTTACGCATCGATCATACTTGAATGAGGCAAAAGAAAAAATTCCTTCCAACGAACGCTTGGAATTCTTGGGGGATAGCATAATATCTCTTGTCGTATCGAATTTTCTTTTTAAGAAATACGAAGATTATGATGAGGGCAAGCTAACCAATCTGCGTTCTCTTATCGTGAATACCAAAAGCTTGGCCATAGCAGCCAAAGAATTGAATTTCGGAGAATTGCTATTGCTATCAAAAGGGGAAGAAGAATCAAAAGGAAGACAAAACCAAAGCCTTTTGGCAGACAGTTTCGAGGCATTTGTCGGCGCGCTTTTCATAGATCAAGGTTTAGAAACCGTATCTGAATTTATAAAAAATGTCTTATTGAATAAGCTGGAAGATCTGATAGAGGGTTCTCTTAAAGATCCTAAAAGCCTTCTTCAGGAATTAGTCCAATCAAAAATGAAAAGTTCACCAATTTATAAAGTAATGAGGGAAGCCGGTCCTTCTCATGCAAAATTATTCAGCGTAGCTGTTTTCGTGAAAGAAAAAATATACGGGGAAGGAACCGGAAAATCAAAACAAGAGGCAGAAGAAAATGCTGCAAAGGAAGCCCTTGAGAAGATCGGCAAATAATGGTAAAATTAGCTTATGTCAGTTGTAATTAGATTAGCAAAGATGGGAAGAAAAGGCGAAAACCGATTTCGTGTAGTCGTTAAGGAAAAACGATCTAGACGTAATGGGAAGCCTATTGAGACATTGGGTTGGTACGAAAAAAGAGTTAACTCAATGAATAAGAAGATAGACAAAGCAAGATATGATTATTGGATTTCTAAAGGAGCCCAACCTACTCCAAGCGTTACGCAATTATTGAAATCATGAAAAAAGCTTTACAATACATCGTATCTTCAATAGTGGATAATCCAAAAGAGATAGAGATAAACGAGGAAGAGGTAGATGGAATGATAACCTTCACGATTAAAGTCGCTGAGGAAGATATGGGAAAAATTATAGGGAAAAATGGCAAAGTCATCAGAGCTATCAGAAATCTTATGAGGATACCGGCAATAAAACAAAACAAAAGAATAAATGTTTCTCTTTTTGAAACCCCCAAACAGTAAAAGATGACTATCTCAATTCTTACTTTATTCCCCGAAATGTTTAGTTCTCCTTTTGCTTACTCAATTATCAAAAATGCAATTGCGGAAAAAAAGGTCAAAATAAATTTTGTCGATATTCGGGATTACGGAATCGGGAAGCATAAAAGCGTTGACGATAAGCCTTACGGTGGGGGATTGGGAATGGTGATAAGGGTTGATGTTTTGGCAAAAGCAATAGAAAACGCTAAGAATAAAACACTAAAAAAGGATGAGCAGAAAGTAATTCTTCTTGATCCGCACGGCAAAACCCTTAATCAGAAAAAAGCAGAACAATTATCCAAACTTAAGCATTTAATTCTTGTCTGCGGACATTACGAAGGAGTAGATGAAAGAATAGAAAAATTTATCGACGAGAAAATTTCAATCGGGGACTTTATCGTTACCGGAGGAGAAATTCCCGTAATGCTTGTGGCGGATACCGTGATTAGGCTATTACCTGGAGTTCTTAAGAAAGGCGTTACCGATACGGAATCTTTTTCCGATTATCTCGAATATCCTCAATACACTAGACCGCAAGAATATAAAAAATTGACGGTTCCAAAAGTACTTCTTTCGGGCAATCATGCGGAAATTGATAATTGGAGAAAGAATCAATCGCTGAAAATTACTAAAAAGCTTCGCCCTGATCTTCTAAGAAAACCGTCTAAAAAGGATTAGTTCTGCTACTTGGAGACGCATTATATAAAGGCAAACTCACAGAAGAATTGCTAAATGAAGACAGCTTGCTAATTAGATTAAAACCTTCTTTCGAAACTGCATTAATAGGTAAATTATTACTGATAGCATTAGCGGGAACAGGTTTGTAGTAAAAAGAAAGGTTGATAGTTGAAAAGTCATTATTGATAATTACTCCTGTAATTTCGGATAAGGGAAGTGTTTGCGAAAGTGAATTAATAAAATTGTTAATAGTTTTCATATCTCCGCCTACATTTAACGTCATTTTTAGAAATGGGAAACCGGATTGATTTTGTTGTGTTTGAGATACGTCCCCAACCTGAAACTCAAAAGTCCCTAAAGACGCTCCCGATATCCTTGAGGAGGTAGCGAGCGCGTTTAGTATTCCCGTATAATCTTTAGTTAAGGGTAAAGCTGCACTTGTAATTTTTAGCTGCGAATCCAGAATTGAATCGTTAGCGCTTGTAATAATATTTAAATTATTTTTTAATACGGAAAGTTTGGAGTTTTCTGTTTTCATTGTATCTATATTTGATAAAAAAATTAGGAATTGAGGAACTACAAACACGATCAGAAGAATTATAGAGACAATCATTACCATTACCGGAACCAGAAATTCTTTATATTTTGTGTAGAGAAATTTTAGAGTGTCAGCGTCGATATTTACTTTATTATTCATAATTTATAAACTCGCATCTAAAGAGATTGAATATTTACTTGTCTTTACGCTCAAGGTTAAGGAATTAAGCGTTAACGAAGTAATTGTTTCTTTTTTTCTTACCATATCTACGAAATTGTTAATTAATGTATTTATCGGGATTAAAGAATTGGAAGATATCGTCAGTGAAATCTTTTTCTTATCAACCTCTATCCTATCTATGGAAACTTCTGCCGGAATCTTACCTATAATAAAATTCAAAATTTTATAATAATCCACCCTGCTATTTAATATCGTTGTAATGTTCTGAATTCTGTTGTTTATTATAAAAAGTTTTGCTTGTTTTTTGCTAAGTGTGGAAAGATTCTGCAGAATTACGTCTTCTTCCTTTTTGACTTCGGTCGGGGAGAATTGGCTATTTAGAAAAAAAGCAATTACCGAAAGTAAAGCAACTATTCCTAATGAAGCAAATGCCATTAGCCTTACCAACGACAGTAATTTTTTCTGCCGTAAATAGTTAGCGTCCTTTCCTACCAGAAGATTAATGTCGTTAATCATAGCCCTTCATAGCCAAACCTACGGCTACCGAATAATCGGAAGCTTGGTCTATTATATCTTTAGGTACTTCCTGACTTGTTAAAACTTTCCAGGGATTGCCGATAGCAGTTTCTATACCTGTATCTTGCGCAAAGAAAAGATCGATTCCTGGTAGTTTCGCCGTTCCTCCTGAAAGCAAGATCTGCTGAATAGGGGATTGATTATTGTATTTTTGCGCATAAAACGCTAAAGATTTTTTTACCTCTGCCGCAATCGAAGTCAGAATAGGTTCTATAGATTTCCCAATTTTTCCTCCGACGCCTTCTTTGGAAAAACCGTAGGTTTTCTTATATTCTTCTGCTTGGGGCAAAGTTAGTCCGAAATCAGACTCGATGGCTCGGTTGATTGCTATTCCTCCTATTGGTATAGAATACGTAAAAACCAATATCCCTTCTTTTATAATTGCGAGAGAGGTGCTAACTGCTCCGATACTAATTATCACTGTTGTAGGCGGAACAATATTTACATTTGCTTTGAAGGGAACTAGAGCTCTTATTGCAGACAATATCTCCGTTTCAATTGACACGATATTCAGCCCGGCCATTGAGAGTATTTTTTGATATTTATTTATAAGCGCCGTTGGCGCCCCTACCATCAGAACCTGCATTTTCTCTGTTGATCCTACCTCTATCTTTTGCGGTTTTTTTAAGACGCTCCAAACCAAAGTTATTGTGGAAAGAGGCACAGGAATATATTGCTCCGCCTCCCAATATATGCCAAATGCAAGCTCTTTATCGGAAAGAACCGGCATATCTATAACTTTCGTATAGACCTGATTTTCCGGAAATGCTATATTAACGTTTCTTACTGTTATTTTGGCTTTATCTACAACGTTTCTTATAGCTTGAGCCATTTCTTCCTGATCCAAGGGGGACTCGGAAAGAACGCTTTTGGGAGGAGTAGGGGCAATAGCAGATGCCTTTAATAAAAATCCCTCCTTTGCGTAATCCAACCAGACGGCTCTGGTATTGGTTACTCCGATGTCTAATCCAAAAGATGAATTACTCATAATTTATTCTATTAATGCGAGAAAAGGCCATAGGAAAAATATTGTGCCGAAAGCTGCGGATAACCTTGAAAAGCATTAATTTTTTTAACAGTATTACCGGATTTACCGGTTGAGTCAGTAATAAAACCTTGAGAAGGTAAAGCAACATCCCCAACAACTCCTATCTGTCCTGACGAGTAAAGAGGAATAATTTTGGCAATTAATCCTGATGCAATACTAATAGGAGGAGTTGAGGATGAAAAATTCACACCTTCAACACTTCCGCCTGATAACGCCGGGGTAAAATGATTATTACTTGCTCGCGAAGAACACGGATCGAATGCATAACGGTTAATCTTCGGAGAAATTTTCGTCCCGGAAACAATAACTATTTCCAAAGCGGGATTTGAACAAGAGTCCGAAGAATTTCCCCAGTAAATTGTCAGATTGCCGTTCCAGGGATTTAAATATAGTTTGGCAGAATCTTTAGAATAATCTGATAGCCAAATATCTGCTCCCTCATCCTGCGCAATCGTATTCCCCCCCTTAACCAAAAAGCTTGTTCCCTTAACTTCCGTAACGGTTGTTGAATATGTAGTGCCTATGTAAATTTCACCGCTTGCTATAGAAGCATTTGATAATATGGACTGCTCAATTCCTGCTTCAGCTGCAGCTAAGGCTTTTTGGGAACTAACCTCTTCTGTTGAAGTACGTAAGTTTGTAATGCTTCTTGAAGCAACAGACAAACCCACGGTCAGAGAAACTATCATTACTAAAACTACTATAAGAAGTATTTGTCCTTTTTCGTTTTTGTGCATATTTTAAGAATAACAGCTGTTAAATCCAGTTGTCAACAAAACGTACCTTAATTACTTAAATTTCTCATTTTAACCGAGGTTTTAAATGGGACGAAAGCCTTGTTCTCGAATAAACTACTGGTTGTTTTCTTGCTAAGAGAAAAGTTTATTCCAATGATTGGAGAATCAGTAATCCTTGCGCGCTCGCATGTAAATGAGCATGAATCTACGGAAACTAAATTAGTGTCTATCAAAGATGCGCTATTGGACGCAATTGTCGAAGAACAGCCAAAAATTGTTTGTCCATTGTCAAATCCTGTTATCTTAATATAGCTAAACTGTGAGGGCGTAGGTGTTGGAGTTAAGGGAGGCGTTAAGTTAGTACAGTTTGAATCGAAAGGTCCATTATAATCATTGCTAACTCCGCCAAAACTTTTGGCGTATTCAATCATTTTTGAAACTTGAGCAATTGCATAATTGCCGTTTTGCCTGACATCATTAATCGTATTCGTCTTGGTAGTTCCGCGAAGAGAAGACGTTATCGTAGCCGTTACTATGACGCTAACTACAACCATAACCGCAGAAACAGCCAAAAGCTCTACGAGAGTAAAACCCCTATTATTTTTTCTCATGGTGCTGATATTGTAGCAGGATTAGAAAAACAGGAAATTAATTTCACTTGGTGACAATAGGGATTGGAAATGTTTGCGCAAGCACTATCTGACCATGAAACTAATACTGTTGACAAAACACCGGTTTCGCCGCATGAAGAAGAATTTTGATCCAAATTAACTTCCCGTACAAAAACTCCCACGTTTTGTCCGCACCCCAAGCCTTTCGCCTTTAATTCTCCATCCTGACCCAAACAATAGTAAGTATTTGAATACTGGGAAAGACCGGAAGAGCTGGAATCCCTAAGCTGTCTTACGATTTCCATTCCCTGCGAAGCATATTTATTAGCTAGATTTTGATTTTGAGTAAACTGCGCATTATTAAGCGAGGAGATAACCGCAACTGTTATGCCAAAAAGAACTGCCACTGCCGCGCCCAAAGCAACTAAAACTTCAATTAAAGTCTGCCCGCGTTCGTACCTGTTGAAAAGTAGCTTTTTTATTTTCATTGGATAACACCGGAATTACTAACTGTGACTGTTTTTGTTTGTCCATATCCCGATAAAACAATTGCCCCGCTGCCCTTCACTCCGCCTGTTAGAATTGGGAAGAGAAACGATGTAGTTTGAGTTGCATTATCAAAACTAACACCGGGTGGTAACTTTTTTGTTTCTATCGGCGGAACGATAATTCCCGAGCATACTACGTTTAGTTCGTAACTATAGTCTGCTAGCGGAGGACAGCTTGATGTTAGAAGACCGCACAATCTGACTTCGTAACCGATAAGACTCTGTCCTGAACACTGCGAAGGCTCCAGAACTTGAGACAGACTGCGGGATTTCGCAAGATTAAGAGTATTTACCAAATCTTTAGCGCTTACGACAAGAGCTTGATTACGGCTGTAGCTTACGAAAGATGCTATTCCAACTGTTGACAATAAAGCTATTACGGAAAACGCAACGATAAGCTCAATAAGAGTAAAACCATAATTTTTCATGGATTTTGAACTGTAAAAGACCAATTATTTGTTCCATCACAAGGGCTACTATTTACTGCGTCTTTCTGTGAATCACTTACGTTTTCTAAACATGAATGTATGCTATATGTACCATCGCCGTTTAAAAGATAGGTATATGCATATGGTGCGACATTTAATGGATCGCATGGAATTTTTTGCATATATGTAACCGGGGGATTCCCTCCCTCAAGTTTCGATACTCCACATGCTGCTAAAGGAGATGCGGGATAACTTCCTTGATCTGCTCTGTAAAGCTCAAGCGATGATTGAATCTGCTTGAGATCTCCTTTGCGTTGGGCGTCCCTTGCACGCTGTCTGATGCCTATAAAATTTGTCATCAGCAAAGTTGCCAATACTCCGATAATAGAAACTACAATCAAGAGTTCTATCAAAGTAAACCCCCTCTTCGAATTTGAAATTTGAAATTTGAAATTTAAAATTGTTGTCATGGGCTTAAATTCGGACTTGATATTCCATAATTGCAATTATAGTCATTGTTATATCCGCAAGACATAGGAGCCGGGACATTTACGCAATCCGTTCCTGAAGTATTGCATGCCTGCGGATCTTTGCCTGCTCTATCCAGACTAGCATACAAATAATAACCTTGTCCATTGCTTGCAGGCGAAACATAGTATACATATCGTTTTGCACTATTTGGATCTTTGGGTAAAATATTTATATATGGCTGCCAAGAAGTACCCCATTCTTTTACAGGATCGTTTGCATCCTGGCTAATAATCTGATAATCGGCTATGCCACTTCCGTAATTTGCTGTATTCGAAGGATATCTGCCATTATCCTGATAATAAACTTCCAGGCTTTTTTGGATTTGAGAAAGATCGGATTTCCTTTTGGCATCGTTGGCTTTCTGAAACTGCGTAAACGGATTAAAGATAGCTATCAAAGCACTTGCCAACACAGCCAAAATACCTATAACAACAATCAGCTCTATAAGAGTAAAACCTTTTTTTGTTCTCATTGGCAAGCTCCATTACAAGTCGGTGAGCAAAAATCTCCGGTATTCGCTGGCACATTATTGCATCCTGGCCTACAAGCCCAATCCTTAGAACAAGGGGTAGGAGTAGGTGTGGGAGGCGGAGGAAATGTGGGCGTTGGAGTAAAAATAGACGTTGGAGTTGGGTTAAGTGTGCCTGTTGGAGTTGGCGTTAAGAATCCGGTCGGAGTCGGAGTATTTGTCGGACCGCCAAAAGGAGTAGTGGGCGTAGGATTAAGCGTTGGTATTGAAGTTGGAGCGCCAGTTGGAACTATGGGCGGCAGAACTATTGCGGCTTTAACATAATCGCAATCAATTTTCCCTGATAAAACACAGATATATGAAGAGTCATAGTTTGGTGGTATGCAACCGGAGTCAGAAAACTGATCTAACGGACAAGCCGACCGCATGTTTGACTTCGTAGAAACTTTTGCAAATAGTATGTTCCATTGCGGAAGAGTTTCATCAACATTAATTTCATAAGGATAAAAAAAACCTGTATCCGGATCCGTAGGAATATCTTTCATATAAATTTTAGTCGGATCGTTGTTTAATTGACTTAATAACGTAGGATAATAATTGTAATCATTATAATACGTATCCAGCGCGCTCTGAATTTGAGTTAAATCATGAGCTCTTTTCGCATCCTTTGCCTGATCAATATATTTCTTAGGATTAAGTAGGGTTAGGCTTATGCCTCCAAGAACTGCCAAAATTACCAGCACAACAACAAGCTCTACCAGAGTAAAACCTTGATTATTTTTTCTCCCAAAAATAAACTTATAAATGTTCCCAAAACCAAAAACGGACCGAAGGGAATTTTCCCCCCAAAAAACTTTCTTTTTCCCCATAAAATTAGTATGAGCCCAACCACAGCCCCTGTCAAGAATGCTAAGTATAAAGCTAGAATTGCATTAAGAATGCCCAAAAAAAGACCAATCAAGAAAACAAGCTTTACATCTCCAAATCCCATCCCTTTACCTCTGGTAATTAAGTGCAACAGTAAGAATAATAAAAACGCTCCAACGCCAGACAAAAGATGAATCATGAATAATGAATTGTGAATAAAGAATAAGTAAAAAATAGAAAGCGAAATTGCGGCCAATAAAACTTTATCCGGAATAATTCCATATTTTAAGTCTGTAAAAAAAACAACGATGAAAGAAGAAATTATAAATAGGTAATATACTAGTCCTATTGCGTCCATGATTCTTAATTCTTGATTCATTATTCCGCCTGAAGAAATAAAATTAAACGTCAGTACAAATAAAGACGCCGTAATCAACTCAACGATAGGGTAATAAAGTGAAATAGGGAAGCGGCAATAACGGCATTTTCCTTGCAAAAAAATAAATGAAAAAACAGGAATTAAATCATACCATTTGAGAGTTTTCTTGCACGAGTCGCAATACGACCTTTTCTTTCGGAATAAATTTCTTTTGGGAATCCTATCGATTAAGACATTTAAAAACGACCCGATAAATAAACCGATGACAAAAATATAAAAAGCGAATAAGCTATTCATCCAATAAAATCAAAGTTTAATTTAGTATAGCAAATTATTTATTTAAGAGGATATATGAAGTTTACTGTGTGCACCAGAAACATACATTGTCTGCTGCTGTTGAACTTGGACAAGTTGCTCCGGTTGTGGCTCCCTGTGCATCTGTCCATTTCGTATCCGGAGCGCCTTTTTGAGATTTTGATGTTGGACTGAAGCAAATAACTGCATTTGTGGCATTGGCCGGATCCCAAGTGAGATACACTTGGCCAAGATCATCTACGCTAGACGTGAATGAACTTTTTAGCTCTCCCTCTGCAATCAAGCTTGCACCACCTGCATTATCAATACATGATTTTACTGCTGCAACGTTAAGTTTTTGACCTGATATCACAGCTGAACTAAGCGCCGTACAAGCCGGATTAGTATTGTTATCTATGCTAGCTTGATCATTCCAAGGGAATTTACCATGTGTTGTGTAATACCTTACCAACGCTGTCTGGAACTCTACGGTAATATTTTTTATTTTTGCATCTGTTGCTTTCTTGAGCTGTTCGAAGGGGTCAATGGTAGCGATAAGAGCTGAAGCAAGAATGCCTAGGATACCTATAACCACAAGTAGCTCAATTAGAGTAAAACCCTTAGAACCGAAAGAAAAAAGCTTGTTATAAATTCTTTTCATTATTTGCCTATATATTTAGTAGAACACATTATATTTTCCTTGTCAAGGGGGCAAAGTAGAATAGCAATCATTGAATAGACGAGGTTAAGCTGTAAATTGGTGTTATGACGGAAATAATTAAAAAGGCAACGCCGATTCCCAAAACTACCATAATGAATGGCTCAAGCGCGGTTGTTAAGGCTTTAACAGTCTCATTTACTTCCCCTTCAAAATATTCAGACGCTCTAATCAGAGTTTCATCAAGCTTTCCTGTCTGTTCCCCGATTTTCACCAGCTGAACAAGAACCGGCGGGAATAAAGTATAAGCTGCCATTGCATCTCCGACAGTTACTCCTTTTTCCACTCTCCTGGCAACATCCAAAATCGCATTTTTATAATGAATATTTCCGCTTATGTCTGATGTTTTTATCAAAGACTCCACAACCAAGCTTCCTGTTCCTATCATTAACCCCAAAGTTCTTGAAAATTCCACAAGAATTGTTTTCCTGATAAGAACACCAAAAACCGGAAGTTTGAGAAGCAAATTATCAATAATCAGCTGTCCGTTTTCTGTTTTGTGCCAACGCTTGTAAAAAAATACGCTCAATACTATTGCTGCCAATATAACAGGCCAGAAAATTATAACGAAGTTGGAAAGACTCACGATTATTTGCGTAGGCAAAGGCAAAGGAATATTCAGATCATTATACAAGACAGACAGCTGGGGAATAACAAAAACCATCATAATCGCAACTACCACAACCATCAAAATTATAACTATAATTGGGTACATCAGAGCGGATCTGATGGTCCCTTTTAATTTTTGCTGTTTTTCCAAATTATCGGCAAGCCTCAAAAGGGATCTATCCAAAAGTCCGGATGTTTCGGACGCTTTTATAAGAGAAACGTATATCGATGAAAAAACCTGCGGATATTTGGCAATTGCAGAGGAAAAAGTTGACCCTTCCTCTATATCGGTAATTATATTATCGACAATTTCTATCATCGCCTCTTTCTCCAACTGCTCCTTAAGAATTTCCAAAGATTTAATCAGAGTAAGCCCTGCTGTCAGCATTGAAGATAATTGTCTGGTAAAAATCACTAAATCCGAAGCGGTAATTTTTTGGGAAAACATGGGAAGAGCGTCTAAAAATTTACTTTTGCTTTCCTTGGAAATGCTTATCGGGATGAAATTCTTGCTGCGAAGATAGGCTGTCGCCTCATTAGTATCGTTGGCATTAATTACTCCTCTGACTTTTTTCCCTTCTCTAGTTACAGCTTGATACAATAATCTCATAAGTTAACCAACAAGACGCAAAAGATCGTCTTGATGCAGAGCATATTCCTTTGCGGTCTCAAGGCTGATGCTGCCTGCCAGAACTAGAGAAGCCAGCGAAGACTCCAAAGTAATCATTCCTTCATCCGAAGACGTTTGTATTATCGAATCAATCAAATGTGTTTTTCCTTCCCTGATATTGTTGGCAACCGCAGGAGTACCGATCAGTATTTCAACCGCAGGCACTCTTCCGCCATTTATCATGGGGACTAAACGCTGGGAGATAATGCCTTTAAGGGTTGATGCCAGCTGAATTTTTATTTGAGTTTGCTGACTGGAAGGAAAAGAATCAATAATTCTGTCTATTGTTTGGGAAGCAGAATTTGTATGCAAAGTTGAAAACACCAAGTGTCCTGTTTCCGCCACCGTAATCGCGGATGAGATAGTTTCGGGATCTCTCATTTCTCCGACCAAAACCACATCCGGATCTTCTCTTAACGCGGATTTTAGAGCCATTCCCCAGGAGTGGGTATCGGAACCCATCTCACGTTGGGAAATAATGCTTTTTCCGCTTGGATAGATATATTCTATCGGATCTTCTATCGTCAGAATATGGTTTGCTTTATTGGCATTTATTTCGTTGATAATTGCCGCCAAAGTTGTTGATTTCCCCTGACCTGTCGGACCTGTAACCAGAATAAATCCTTGCTTGAGTGCAGCAAAATTGTGAGCGATTTTTGGCAAATGAAGATCATCAATTGTCTTGATGTTTGGTTCCAGAAAACGAAATGCCCCGCTAAGAATTCCTCTTTGAAAATACAAATTAACCCTAAATCTGCCTAAATTGCCATAAGTCCCTCCGCCGAATCCAAAGGAAAAGTCCAATTCCTTATTCGCCAGCAAAAGTTCTTTTTGGGATGGCGTAAGTATGGAAAATATCATTCGCTCCGCATCTTCTTTGGTTACTGCCGGGTAATTCGGCAAGAATACCAATGAGCCGTCAACACGTATTGTCGGAACAATACCTGCCAGCAAATGCAGATCCGATGCTTTATTTTGAATTGTTAAATTTAATAATTCTTGTATTTCCATACTATTCCTGCGCCACCCTTAGCACTTCTTCAACTGTGGTTATCCCCTGAAGAGCTTTGAGATACCCATCTTGTTTTAGAACAATCATACCCTCCGAAATCGCTTCTTTTTCTATGGAATTGCTATCGGCATTTTGCAAAATAAGCGTTGACATTTTCTCCGAGACAGGAAGCGTTTCGAAAATACCAATCCTTCCCAAGTATCCCGAACCTCCGCATTCATCACAACCCTTACCTTTGTATAGCTTAACAGTTTCTCCTGTTGCCGGAAAAAGATTGCCCAACCCATTCTTAATTTCCTGAATTATTTGGGGCAGGGGAATATATTCTTCTTTGCAATTGGTGCAAATTTTCCTAACTATTCTTTGCGCCAAAACCGCGTTCAGAGTAGAGGAAAGCAAAAACCTTTCGGCGCCTAAATCTATCAGTCTAGGCAAAGCACCGCTGGCGTTTGAAGTATGCAAAGTTGAAAATACTAAATGTCCTGTTAGCGCGGCCTGAATAGCCAGTTCTGTTGTTTCCGAGTCTCGTATTTCTCCAACCAGTATAATATTGGGATCTTGGCGAAGAAACGCTCTAAGTCCGGTTGCGAAAGTAAGCCCTACCCCCGGATTTATTTGCACCTGGTTAATTCCGGGCATTTGGTATTCAACGGGATCTTCAAGTGTCACTATGTTAACTCTGGTGGTGTTGAGCTTGGACAAAACAGAATAAAGAGTGGTTGTTTTTCCGCTTCCGGTTGGACCGCAGACAATAATAATTCCGTGCGGCCGCAGTATCGCAGTTTCCAAATTCTTCAAAGAACTTCCCATTAAGCCTAATTCTTGAAGAGTAGGTATTCCGCCGGATTTCCGAAGAAGCCTCATGACGATTTTTTCTCCAAAGGTTGTTGGCAGAACAGAAATACGCAGATCTACTTCTTTGTCTGCAACTTTGAAATTAAACCTTCCGTCTTGAGGAGTACGATGCTCGTCTATTTTCATATCGGACAAAATTTTAATCCGCGACACAACTGCCTCCTGAACATTTTTGGGAAGACTCAATCTGTCATAAAGAATTCCATCGATTCTATACCTAACCCTAACCCTATCTTCTTGAGGTTCGATGTGAACATCGGAAGCGCGGCTGGTAACTGCATATTCCAAAACTGTCGAGACGATTTTGGCAATCGGAGCTTCTTTGATAATTTCTGCTATTTTTTTGCTGTCAATGGTTTGAGTTTTATGCAGACTTTCCGTTTCTTTTAAAGCTTCCCCAACTTCTCCAACCAGCTCCTGACGATATTGCTCGTTTATCGCTTTTTCTACGTCTTTTGAAGATGCCGCAAAAACTTTTATATTAAGCCCTGTTTTTTGGCGCACGAACGAAATTGCTTCCAAATCGACCGGGTTACTCATCGCAATGGAAAGGGTCTTCGTTTTTTCGTCGTAAGAAAATGGCACAAGAAAAAAGCGCTCAACTACGGCTCTTGGCATTAAGCCCAAAGCTTGAGGGGAAAATGATGTTCCCTCCAAAGTCACAAAAGGAATACCCAAAAGCTTCGCTTTGGCCTCTGTTATTTTTTCTTCCGGTACTATATTTAAAGACGCAAGCACCGACTCTAAAGATAATCCTTGACTGGCGCTTTTTACCTTTATTTCTTCGTATTGCGACGGGGTTATAAGACGTTCCGAAAGCAAAACATCTAAAAGCGTTTTATTCTCTGTGACAAACTTAGAATCATCGTTGGGCATTACTTCCATAATAAGGAAAAATGAATTATAATGTCAAGCAGTTCCGCCTTTGGCGGAACTGCGAAGGCCCCGAATACACGCTTTCCGCCGAGCGGGATAAACGTTGCAGAGGGGTCAATATATTCATTTCAAAATATGCAGACGCTTCTAATTATTTCCAAGGATGTGCAAAAGGGGATAGATCGTGCCATGGAAATTTGCAAGAAAGAAGAGATTGACGTTCTGGACATAGATATTAACTCTTTTGAGAAAACCTTAGGGATTGATGACGTAAGGGCTTTACGAAAAAGACTATATCTTAAACCTTTCAAGAGCAAGACAAAGGCAATGGTAATTGCGATACTTGACCGCGCAACAATAGAGGCGCAAAATTCGCTTTTGAAAGTTCTGGAAGAACCGCCAAACAATACTATTATAGTATTAGTTAGTGCCAACAAAGAATTATTTCTGCCAACTGTTCTTTCTAGATGCGTGCTTATTGAGCTAAAAGACGAAGACTTGAAATTATCGGAAGAAGAGTTAAAACGTTTTGTAGATATTTTATCTAATTTGCCAAAATACGAAGCAGGAGACAAACTTAAAATTGCCGAGACTTACGGCAAAACCAGAGAAGAGGCAAATAGTTTTCTGGAAAAAATAACTTTTGTCGCAAGGCAAGTTTTGCTTAAACAAATTAATCTTCAAAACGAAAATAACAAAGATTTAGATACTGCTTGGCTACTCAATGTTTTAAAAACTTCGCAAAAAACATATACAACTGTTAAAAATACCAATGTCAGCCAGCGTTTTTCTCTGGAAACCCTCCTCCTCTCTTCGTAAGAATTGCTTTTCAGTAACATTCCGACCCCAGGGGTTGAAAGCTAGGAATCTTCTAAGATTAAATCGCTTGTCAATGACTGCTCTTTTTCGTTAGAATCATATTCCACAAACTTTTTATAGTCTTTAGCTGGATTTGCTTTGGAAAAATAATTAAGAATAAATGCTGATTCCGTCAATTCATCATTTGCTAACTTTAAA
This sequence comes from Candidatus Levyibacteriota bacterium, assembly GCA_030651475.1. Taxonomy (GTDB): domain Bacteria; phylum Patescibacteriota; class Microgenomatia; order Levybacterales; family UBA12049; genus JAUSEW01. Next base: position 104,519 of record JAUSEW010000002.1, on the reverse strand, counting down.
TACGAAGGATAGCTTGACCATTGATAACTGGCGAGTTCAACCCCAGGGGTCGAGGGCAAAATTTCCTTGGGGTTACGATGGATATATCGAGATAGCTGCAATAAGTATTCGTCATTCTCAACGAGCTTTGTCTTAAAACGATCCTGAAAAAGACTACCGACTTGTCTATATTTTATATTAAAATATTTCGCATAGCTTGTCCCTAACCTTAACATAAAAGATGTTAACGGCACGTCAGAATCTTGTCTCAATAGGAAATGAAAATGGTTTGGCATAAGGCAATAACCTAAGATGGTTATCCTAAATTTTTCCTTGTATTCCCTTACCCTTTTTAGGAAACGCTCATAGTCAGGAGGAAAAAGAAAAATATTCTGCTTCCTATTGCCTCTATTATATACATGGTAATAGGAACCCTTTTGGAAATATCTTACTGGAGTTGCCATACTCTAATATAATAGTGGAGGAATTTACATGCGTCAACCCCGCGGGTTGACCCCTGGGGTCAGAATCAGGGGTCAGAAACACCCCTTGTGCGAAAGGAGAAAATATTGTATTTTATATCTTTCTGCCCCAATAATTTTATGCCTAAAATAGAAATGTCTCCTAACGGGCATCTTCCTAACCCAAATGGCAAAAAAGTAGATGTGATGAAAAGATCAGATGGCGGAACAACAGATGTTGTAAGAATTAAAAGCCCTTCGGAACAACAAATGTTTCTACTACTAAAAGAGATGCTTCCCGGCTGGAAAATTACCTATGAACCGCTGATCGCTTGGATTATAAATCCGGACGGCACCAAAAAGGGAACTAAACCAGATTTTATGTTGGAAAAGCCGGATAGCAAAAGACTCATTATTTTAGAAATTACCACGCAGCGCAACAACGGTAAGGACCCTAAAGAAAAACAAAAAAGGATTATGCAGGAAGCACATTGTGAAATTATACGACAAATGCATGTGGAGAGCCTAACGTTTCTAGTATTGTATCGAAATCATCTAGTAAGAATCCGAAGGAGACATCCAGGCTTTGACTTTTTCAACGCAAAACTTATAAAAAGATCAAACCAGGTCTCACGCTCACACTAGAAATTTTGGTAGAATTTTGGTAGAATAGTTCGTATGGCAAAATTAAAACCTTCAAAATCTAAATCCGCTAAATTAAAATCTAAACCTGTAAAAGTCAAAACGAAAATCAAAGTTAAAAAAGCTAAAGTTGTAAAAACAAAATCGGTTAAGCAAATAAAAACTCCAAAAGCAAAAATCCAAACCAAACCAAAAGAGCAAGTGGCTCCGCAAATGGAATCCGGTTATTCTGCAAAACATATCCAAGTTCTCGAAGGGCTTGAGCCGGTCAGAAAACGCCCCGGAATGTACATCGGTTCAACCGATCTTCACGGACTTCATGAAAGTTTGCGCGAAATTATCGATAACGCAGTTGATGAGGCCTTGGCAGGATTTTCAAAAAATGTCTGGATAACTTTGAACCTTGACGGAAGCGCAACCGTGATAGATGACGGCCGAGGTATTCCCGTAGACATAATGCCCCAGTACAAAAAAAGCGCTTTGGAAATTGTTATGACCAAACTCCATGCCGGAGGCAAGTTCGGCGGATCAGCTTACAAAGTTTCCGGGGGTCTTCACGGTGTAGGCGCATCTGTTGTCAACGCTCTTTCGGAAAATATGTGGGTGGAGGTAAAACGGGATAACAAAATCTATCGGCAGGAATATGCGATAGGAAAGCCAAAGGATTCCGTTAAGGAAGTTTCTAAATCCTATATTGACGGTTTGGATAAGTTTATAAAAAATACAGGTACTGTTGTGACATTTTTCCCGGACAAAAAAATATTTCCGGTTACGGATTTTGATTTTGAGATGATTAAAAAAGCAATCCGCGAACGGGCATATCTTGTCCCGGGTCTTTATTTCCATTTATACGACAAGCGGGAAGGAAGAGAAAATGAAGTAAATTATTATTTTGAAGGAGGGATAACTTCTCTTGTTGCCAAAATTAATGAGAATAAAGTTGCCCAGCATAAGGCAATTTATATACAAAAAGAACAAGACGGAGTTGAAGTTCAGGCGGCTTTGCAATACAACGACGGTTATGCGGAAAACGTAGAGAGTTATGTCAATGTCATCAACACCATAAATGGAGGAACGCATTTAACTGGTTTTAGGATGGCTTTGACGCGGTCAATAAATGACTACGGCAAAAAAATCGGGAGTTTTAAGGAAGAGGAAGATTCCGTAACAGGAGACGACACCAAAGAAGGTCTTGCCGCAGTTGTGTATGTGAAAATGGCCCAGGACAGAATTCAGTTTGAAGGCCAGACGAAAGGAAAACTTGGAAATTCCGAGATACAGCCTATTGTCCAAACTATTGTCAAAGAAGGTCTAAATACTTATTTTGAAGAAAATCCGTCTGATGCAAGGAAAATTTTGGAGAAAGTTTACTTGGCGGCGAAAGCAAGACTTGCGGCAAAAGCAGCCAAAGAGGCAATTCTTCGAAAAGGCGCTTTGGAGGGATCATCTCTTCCTGGAAAACTTGCCGATTGTCAGGAAAAAGATCCAAGTCTTTGCGAACTTTATATTGTTGAGGGGGACTCTGCAGGAGGAAGTGCCAAAATGGGAAGGGACAGAAAATTCCAAGCAATTTTGCCGTTTGGAGGAAAAATTCTAAATACGGAACGGGCAAGGCTTGACAAAATTATCGAATTTGAAGGGCTGAAGAATCTAATCATTGCCCTTGGAATGGGAATAGGGGAGAGCATCAATTTGGAAAAGTTAAGATACCATAGGGTAATTATTATGACCGATGCGGATGTGGACGGAGAACATATTGAAACTTTGGTTTTGACATTTTTTTACAGACACTTACCTGAAATCGTAAAACAAGGATACCTTTACATCGCCCAGCCTCCGCTTTATAAAATACAATTAGGAAAAGATATATCTTACGCATATACGGAAGACGAGAAAGAAAAAACAGTTGCGGCAATTAGAACAGGTAAGAAAGCAGGCGTAATTAATATTCAAAGATATAAAGGTTTGGGAGAAATGAACCCGGATCAGCTTTGGGAAACTACTATGAATCCTGAAAATAGAATCTTAAAACAAATAAGAGTTGTGGATGCGGAAGCAGCGGACGCGGTGTTTACAATGCTGATGGGTCCGGAAGTTCCGCCCCGCAAACACTTTATCCAATCAAACGCGAAACAAGCAAATTTAGACGTTTAATATCTTGAAAAGGAGGGTTGATTATTCTATAATAGTAAGGTTAATATGAATTTATCTCTTTTGGTAAACCACGCCCTTTGGACTACTTTTGTAGCAGGTTTTATCTCGGTTGCCTACAGCGTTCTTCTTGCTTTTAATGTTTTATCTAAACCTCGAGGTGACAAAAAAATGAATGACATTGCCGATGCTATCCAAGAAGGAGCAGCTGCCTATATGAAAAAGCAATATAGTGTTGTTGCAGTTATCGGAATTTTTATTTTTGCCGTTCTTTATTTTGTTTTCAATCCTATAACCGCAGTTGGTTTTGCTATCGGAGCTGTTTTTTCCACCATAGCCGGAGTTGTGGGAATGAATATTGCCGTAAGAAGCAATATCAGAACAGCTCAAGCCGCTAAAAAAGGCTTATCTTCTGCTTTTTCTTTGGCTTTTCAGGGAGGATCAATAACCGGACTGATGGTTGGCGGTCTGGCTCTTTTGGCAGTCGGAGGTTTTTATTTCTTGCTTTCCAGAAGCGGAACATCAAGCCTTCAGCCGTTAGTTGCTTTAGGCTTCGGAGGGAGCTTAATTTCTGTTTTCGCCAGGCTTGGCGGAGGAATATTTACCAAAGGCGCTGATGTCGGAACAGATATGGTTGGGAAAATTGAAAAGGGAATTCCTGAAGATGATCCGAGAAATCCGGGGGTAATCGCGGATTTGGTAGGGGATAATGTCGGAGATGATGCGGGAATGGCAGCTGATCTTTTTGAAACATACGTTGTAACCGTTGTTGCCGCAATGATTTTAGGCAAATTAACCTTCGGAGAAAACCTGACAGTTCTATTTTATCCTTTGCTTATCGGCTCCATATCCGTTGCCGCAAGTATTATCGGCAGCTGGTTTGTGAGGGTTGGAAAAAACATAATGGGTGCTTTATATCAAGGACTTGGTGTTTCTATAATCGTAGCGCTTGTCGGTTTTTATTTTCTGACAAATTCCGCATTTCCCAACGGATTAAACGGGATTTCGACAATTAACCTTTTTTATACTTTGGCAATTGGCATAGCAATTACTGTTGGCATGGTTATCATTACCGAATATTTTACCTCCAAAAAGTTTGGGCCTGTTAAAGCTATTGCGAACGCCTCAACTACCGGACACGGCACCAATGTTATTGCCGGTCTGGCAGTTTCTATGAAATCTACTTTTGCTCCGATTCTTTTAATTGCTGCCGGAATTTTAGTCTCCTATAATCTCGCCGGACTTTACGGAATAGCTCTTTCTGCAATGAGCATGCTTTCCTTAACGGGAATTATCGTAGCGATAGATGCATTCGGTCCGATAACAGATAATGCCGGAGGAATTGCGGAAATGGCAGGACTTGATGAAAAAGTAAGACGAGTTACGGATCCTTTAGATGCGGTCGGAAATACTACGAAAGCCATTACCAAAGCTTATGCCATAGGATCTGCCGGACTTGCGGCTTTGGTTCTTTTCGCAAGCTATACTCAAGAATTAGCCAGAGGTGCTAAGGGCGTTTCTGCAGCTTTCTTTTCTCTTTCCGATCCAAGTGTCGTAGTTGGTCTTTTCATCGGAGGCGCACTTCCATATCTCTTCGGCGCTTTGGCAATGGAGGCAGTTGGTAAAACCGCTGTTTCAGTGGTAAATGAAGTAAGACGACAGTTCAAGGAAATAAAAGGCATAATGACAGGAAAAGCCAAACCGCAATACGGAAAAGCTGTTGACATAGTAACAACAGCTGCTATAAAGCAGATGATTGTTCCCGCGCTAATTCCGGTTCTTGCTCCGATTCTGGTAGGATTTCTGCTTGGTCCAAAAGCGCTCGGAGGACTTTTGGTTGGCAGCATTGTTACGGGACTGTTCGTGGCAATTTCTATGACCACCGGGGGCGCTGCCTGGGATAATACCAAAAAATATATTGAAGAGGGAAATTTGGGAGGAAAAGGAAGTTTCGCTCACCAGGCAGCAGTTACAGGAGATACTGTCGGAGATCCATATAAAGATACTGCCGGTCCCGCAATCAATCCTATGATTAAGGTATTAAATATCGTAGCGCTTTTGATTGCTCCCTTTCTGATATAGACATCCTGCAATTTTAAATGAATATTGGACAACTTAAACAGACAGAAATAACAGTTGAAATGAAACGGGCGTATTTGGATTATGCCATGTCTGTTATAGTATCCCGAGCGCTCCCCGATGTTCGAGACGGATTAAAACCCGTTCATAGACGCATACTCTTTGCTATGCATGAAATGGGCTTAACGCATAGCGCAAGATATTCAAAAAGCGCCAAAATCGTCGGAGAAGTAATGGGTAAATATCATCCCCACGGAGATCTTCCGATTTACGATGCTTTAGTCAGACTTGCTCAAGGTTTTTCTATGCGCTATCCCTTAATTGACGGGCAGGGAAATTTCGGGTCAATGGACGGAGATCCTCCGGCTGCAATGAGGTATACCGAAGCAAGGCTTGCCCTTATAACATCTGAGATGCTTTTTGATATTGACAAAGAAACGGTAAGTCTTATAGAGAATTTCGACTCAACTTTAAAAGAACCGGTATTTCTTCCCGCGAAACTTCCAAATCTTTTGCTGATGGGATCCGAAGGAATTGCCGTTGGTATGGCAACAAAAATTCCTCCTCATAATTTGTCCGAAGTCATTGACGCAATTGTATTTACGATTGGCAAAACCAAAGTAACGGATGGAAAATTAAGCTCCAGCACCACAGTAGATGAACTTTTGGAATTTATCAAAGGCCCTGATTTCCCAACATATGGAGCGATATACGATATAGCTGAAATAAAAAACGTCTACACCCAGGGACGGGGAAGAATAATAATTCGGGGAAAAGCAGATATAGAAGATATCGGAAACGGCAAATCTGCAATCATTATTACGGAACTTCCATATCAAGTAAATAAGGCTCTTTTGGTTGCCCGCATTGCTGAACTGGCGAAAGACAAAAAAATAGAAGGAATTTCAGACTTACGGGATGAGTCGGACAGACACGGAATAAGAGTGGTGGTTGAATTAAAAAGAGATACGACGCCAAGAAAAGTATTGAACAATTTATTCAAACATACTGCTCTTCAGACAATTTTCCCTGCAAATTTAGTCGGTCTTATTGACGGAACACCTCAAATCCTAAACCTTAAAATTATTCTTGAGGAATATTTAAAACATAGATACTCAATCATCACCAAACGCTCCGAGTTCGAGCTAAGAGCTGCCAAAGCAAGGCTTCATATCCTAGAGGGCCTTAGAATTGCAGTTGATAATATTGACGCCGTAATAAAAACTATAAAATCTTCCAAGACCCAAGAAGACGCCAAAAATAATTTGATTAGCAAATTCAAGCTTTCCGAAATCCAGGCAGTTGCGATTTTGGATTTGCAGCTTCGCCGTCTTGCGGCTTTGGAAAGACAGAAAATTGAAGACGAATACGCAATGGTTAAGGAAACTATCGCTTACCTTGAAGATCTGCTTATGCACCCCATAAAAATCCTAACTGTTATAAAAGATGAAGTTCTGAACATCAAGGAAAAATATCACGATGAACGCAGAACAAAAGTATTTAAAAGTAAAGTTGGTGAGTTTTCCGACGAGGACCTTATCCCTAATGAACCAACCGTCATAACTCTTACCAACACCGGATACGTCAAGCGCCAAAGCCTTACCAGTTTTAAGATCCAGCATCGGGGAGGAAAAGGCATAAAAGGAATGACTACCAAAGAAGGCGATGAGATATATCTTATCCAATCTGCTCAAACCCATGACAATTTACTTTTCTTTACCAACAAAGGAAAATGCTACAAACTAAGAGTTTTTGAAATCCAAGAAGGAAGCAGAATTAGCAAGGGAACTGCAATAGTCAATCTTTTAAGTATCGAGCAGGGAGAAATAGTAGAATCGCTTATTAATTACGGAAAAGGCCAGGAAGAAAAATATGTATTTTTAACCACCAGAAAAGGCACTGTCAAAAAAACCAAATTATCCGAATTTGACAATATCAGAAAAAGCGGAATTATTGCGATAAATTTAGAGAAAGGCGATGAACTTGCCTGGAGTAAGCTTACCAGCGGCAGTGACGATGTGCTTTTGGCAACCTTAAACGGAAAAGCTATCAGATTCTCGGAAAAATCCGTCAGATCAATGGGAAGAAACACAATGGGAGTCAGAGGAATAAGAATTGGGGAAGCCGATAAGGTTATCGGTATGGATATTATTGCCGCAACTGAAAAACGCGATCTTCTGACAATTATGGAAAATGGCCTTGGTAAGAAAACAGCCACATCGCTATTCAGAGGACAAGGCAGGGGAGGACAAGGAGTAAAAGTAGCGAAGGTAACAGCCAAAACCGGCAAAGTTGCATTTGCGCAAGTCATTCCTTCAAATTGCGAAGAAGTTATAATTACATCGCATAAAGGACAGGTTGTGAAATTGGGAATTACGTCAATGCCAAGATTATCCAGGAATACTCAAGGCGTAATCCTGATGAGGTTTTCAAATTCAGCCGATCGAGTCGCATCTGCAACCTGTATTGAAATCTAAATATTATGGCGCATATTTTAGTCTTTGGGACGAGTACAACTTATGGCGCTTGGGATATTGAAGACGGTTGGGTTCAGCGGCTTAGAAAATTTTTGGATGAAAAAATAATCACCTCTAACTATGCCCATTCTCACCTTGTTTATAATCTTGGTGTTTCAGGCGACAAAACCGATGAGGTACTGAAAAGATTCGAACAAGAAACAAAGGCTAGAATTGACAACAACGAAGAAACAATATTTTTGTTTCAGACGGGAATAAACGACACTATTTTTAATCAAAAAATCAGCAATCCAGAACGTAGCCCCAGGCAATTTGAAGCAAATCTTACTCAATTAATACTGCTTGCCAAAAAATATTCAAAAAAAATTATAGTTATCGGTTCCATGCCTGTTGACACACGAGTTGATCCAATACCTTGGTCACCTGGAAGATCTTATAAAGATAAATATGTTGCCGAGTTTAACAAGATTATGAAAAAGGTAAGCAATAAAAATAAAGTTCATTTTATAGAGATTTATCAAGAATTTATCAAAAAAGATTATACGAAACTATTGGCAGACGGAGTACATATGACTTCCGAAGGACATAAGCAGTTTTTTGAAATTGTCAAAAATTATTTGATCGAAAATAAAATTCTATAAAATGAAGATTGACGGAAGAGAAATCGCCGGAGAAATCCTAAAAGAACTTCAGAAAAAAGTAGAAAATCTTAAAAAAAGAAATATCTTCCCCCATTTGGCAATTATTCTTGTTGGAACAGATCCTGCTTCAAAAGCATACGTTAAACAGAAAATACTAAAAGGGGAAACAGTCGGAATTAAAACAACTTTATATAATTTAGATTCCGGAATTAAGAACGCGGAGTTATTGGAAAAGATTGGCATATTAAATAAAAACCCCGAAATTCACGGAATTATTGTCCAACAACCGCTTCCTTCCCATATTGATATAAAAGCAATAACTTTGGCTGTAAATCCTAAAAAAGATATCGACGGATTTAATCCCAAATCCGAATTCCAATCACCAATTAGCTTGGCAGCTATGAAAATTTTACAGGAGATATATATGCGAGGGGTGACGAAACTGGAAGGGTTCCCGACAGCGCGCATCGAAGACGAAGTCGCAGGAGCACTGGCGGGAGGGAAAGTTTCGGCAGGACCCCGCCGAGCTTTTGAAGATTGGCTAAAATCCAAAAAAATAGTCGTTATTGGCAAAGGAGAAACAGGAGGAAAACCAATAATTAACGCTTTGCAACAATTAGAGGTTAAACCCCTAATTGTGGATAGCAAGACTATAGACCATGAGCTATTAACCAAAAATGCCGACATTATTATTTCCGCTGTCGGGCAAGAAAATATCATAAATTCGAAGATGATTAAGAAAGGAGTAATTCTTGTAAGTGTTGGCCTACATAAAGGTAACGATGGAAAACTTCACGGAGACTACGAGGAAAAAGACATAGAAAACATTGCCTCTTTTTACACTCCAAGCCCTGGGGGAATCGGCCCGATTAACGTCGCCATGCTTTTGAAAAACCTCATAGGAGCTACTAAAAACAGTATTGACAAATAAAAACAATCAATATAAACTTCTTTAGAAATGCCAGAGAGATTAGTTTTACCAGATTTCCGTCCAGAAAAAATAAACGGGGACTTCAAGGGAAAAGATATCCTGTCAATTGACCAATTTAATCCTGCATCCATATCTTATTTATTCCATCTAACCACGGCAATGGCAGAAGTTGTCAAAAATGCTAAGCCAAATGACCTACTTAGAGAAAATATCATTACGCTTCTTTTCTATGAACCGTCAACGAGAACAAGGGGATCATTTGATGCGGCAACCAAACGATTAGGAGGATCAACAATTGTAGTTGAGAATCCTCAACAATTTTCCTCTGTCTCAAAAGGGGAAACACTTAAAGACACAATTAGGGTTTTCGAAGCATATTCAGATGCAATTATCCTAAGACACCCAGAAGTAGGAAGCGCACAAAAAGCGGCAGATATTGCAAAATTTGTTCCAGTTATAAATGCTGGAGACGGAATAGACGAACATCCAACCCAGGCGCTTCTAGATCTTTATACAATCCATGAAAAGATAGGAACACTTTCGGGATTAAAAGGACTCTTTGCCGGAGATATAAAAAATGGAAGAACGGTACATTCACTACTTAAAGGTTTGTCTTTATATCCCAACAGTACAGTTTATCTTCTTTCTCCAAGAGAGCTTAAGCTGCAAACAGATTTGCTGGAAAAACTTAAAAGCAAAGGATTAAAAATAATTGAGATTGAAGACGTGGAAGAAATTCCAAGAGATTGTAATTTTTGATACTGGACAAGAACGCAAAAGGAAAGATTTGCAGATCCCAGTGAGTACGAAAAACTCAAACATAGTTTTGTAGTAAACAAGCAACTCCTAGGGAATTACGGAAATAAGGATATGATTTTGATGCATCCGCTTCCTCGAGTTGGAGAAATATTAGAAGAGGTTGACGATGATCCTCGAGCAGTATACTTAAGGAATCAGATTAGAAACGGAATGTATGTTCGAATGGCGATCATATCATTAGTTTTGGGCAAAACAAATGGGTGAGGAATTGACTATTTTTTAGGTTCTACTCTTTGCGCTTTAGCAGCCAAATGATTCGCAGCAACTGTTAGTCCAACAGCAATTTGATCTACTCGCTCCACATTTTTGTCGGCCTGTGGCGTTAGTCTTCTAACCAATTTATCGAATTCTGGTGTAACAGCTTTTTCCGGCTTTACCGTAGTAGATGCAAAATCAGCCTCTGTCATATTTAAGTAGGATTATATCACAAAACCAACATTAATCACCAATAGCGCTTTACTTATTCCCACTGTGGAAGGCTTGGTGGACCTCGCGAAGCTGTTTATTCGTAATGTGGGTGTAGATTTGGGTTGTGGCGATATTTTTATGTCCGAGCATTTCCTGAACCGATCTTATATCGGCGCCATTCGTCAGGAGATCGGTCGCAAAAGAGTGGCGAAGCGTGTGAACAGTCGCATCTACCGGCAGCCGGACTGCCCGAACATACTTTTTGACAATCCGCTCGATACTTCTGGCTGTTAATCTCATTTTTTCTCCGCCATTGTCTTCAATTACTTTTCCCGAATAGCGGATAAATAAGGGCTTAAACACATCTTCCCGTTTCTTCAGATAATTTGTTATCCATTGCGCCGCCCGATCCGACACGAATACTATTCTTGCCCGCCCTCCTTTGCCAATTACCCCGAATTCGCGTCTGTCCAGATTTATTTGGTCTCGATTTAACTTTACAAGCTCTGAAACACGAAGTCCTGTTGAAAACAAAAGCTCCAGAATCGTTCTGTCTCTTATGCCTTCTTCTTTGGATGTATCGCAGGCAGTAACAAGCCTATCGACCTGCTCTTTTTCCAAAAACTTAAGGCTTCTGCTTTCGGTTTTGGGCAAATCAATTTTGGAAGGCTCAAGAGTTTTGATATCGTTCTTAATTAAAAATCTCAAGAATGACCGAAGCGCGATAACATAATAGTTCTGGGTAACTCTTTTCAAAGTCAAACCTTTCGCATCAACTCGATTGGCAAGGTAAACCCTATACTTCCTAACCGTTGCCAAATCCAGGCTTCCTATGGATTTATCGCCTTGGGTGGAAGAGTGCCAATTTGCAAAAACTTCTAAATAATGCCTGTAATCTCGAATCGTCAGCTTCGAACAATTCTTTTCTATCTCAAGGTATTCCAAGAATTGGTCAATCAAGGCGGGCAGAGAAGTTGTCATAAAATTATTTTGCGACGTGGATTATTATATTATGCGACGCGGAAATAAAATTGTCAATGAAGATGTGCAGAAGAAAGTTGTTTCGAAAGCTTCCCAATAACCCTTTGTAAAATATTTCCTGCTGGTTTTATATTATTTTTATTCTCGTTGATTATGCTGTTTATAATTTTCTTTACCATAATATTTATTAATTCTGGTTTTGGCCAAAATTTCTCTTCCTTGGGAATCTGCAGATACTCTTGAAGAGTAAGGGACTCTATTGCTAATATATCTCCAGCTGGAATTAATTTATCAGATCTACCTTCGGGAAGTCCCGAATGGCTCATCCTTAATGGAATGATCCCGGAAGGTAGTTTAGCTATCACTACAGCTGGCATATTATCATCTTTATTATCATGCCCCGTACCTCGCATTCCATACCCTGTACAATTCCAGACTGCTGTTTTTAAATCCTTCATAATTTTCTCTATGTCATTTGGAGAATATTCATCGGAGGATGGGTTTATGTTAATTTTTAAGAAGAGGCCGTATACACTTCTAAGCTGTGGAGATAGCAGTAAACCCTTCTTTCTTATGTCTTTAATGTTCCTACGAAATGTACCGTGTAACATTATGCCTTCTGGAGGTAATGATTGGATAAATTCTCTTGCTTCTCCTTCTGAAATTTCACGATTGAGACCAGATGGCTTTCCCTCGCTTGTTCCAATTTCCATACAGCACGTATAATATCATACATATACGGAAAATAACATTGTCAATTGGACAGAGTTTGGCAATTTTGCTATATTCAAAATGTGAAAGGGTGTATTTTTTGCGATATTGTCAGCGGTAAATCTCCGAGTCACAAAATTTGGGAGGATGCCAGCCATTTTGCTTTTCTGTCAATTTTCCCAAATACAGAAGGCTTCTCCGTTATAACGACCAAAAGGCATTACCCAAGCTACGCATTCGATCTGCCGGAAAAAGTTTTCAGAGATCTGGCTGTTGCTGCCAAAAAAGTAGGAAAATTGTTAGACAAGAAGCTAGAAAACGTTGGCAGAACCGGCATGATTCTTGAGGGTTTTGGCGTAGATCATGTTCATGCCAAACTTTTCCCCATGCACGGCACCAAAATGGGCAAATGGAAACCTTTTCGCTCCGGCATTGATAAATTCTTTGAAAAATACGAAGGCTACATTTCGTCCCATGATCATAAAAGAGCTGATGATAAAAAATTAGCGAAACTAGCAAGAAAGATTAAAGAATAGCTTCGAATAGCTTCATGAAATTTTCTCTATGTAGCCCTATAGTGGGGGATTAAATAGGCATTTTTTGGGAGAAAAATAAGCCGCAAAATTAAGAGAAGTAAGTAGCGTAATTGAAAATTGAGAATTAAAAATTGAAAATTTCGGCAAGGTTTAGGCCACTTCTCCGAATAACTGAAGCTGGCTGACGTCGTAAAAGTATTATTGTACGACGTAATCACTTCCTCTACTTCCAGTGCTATTTTCCCGTCAAAAACCTTTTTCGACCAATCCTTAACAGAAGAGGACTATTTCGTTTCCCGTCTTATAAGAGCCTATGTCCTCCGCTGTCTTAGCTTTTAATTTTTCATTTTTAATTTTTAATTTCGTTTTAACGCCTCCCTCCCCGAGGGCATCTGCCTATACCATAATTTAGATTGATAAATCAGCCTAAACGTATCGTTTTAGCTTCAAAAACCATCAATTCGGACATTCGTATTTTATTCGCTAGAAGCAGTTTGCGATCCCTCAAATAAGGAAGAGGGGTGACTCGACTGGAAGGGTTCCCGACAGCGCGCATATTTGACGAAGTCAAAGGAGCACTGGCGGGAGGGAAAGTCCGAGGCAGGCCCCCGATGAATGAGCAAAGAGTAAACCTGTGAAAAGTAGAGGCTAAGCTTGTGAAAACTAGAAGTTATCCACACTGAGGAACGAAGCGACGAAGTGTCCTATAATATTTAATTAATTACTATATCAAACTATATCCCTCCCCTTTCCCCCGCCTTGAAGTATATTTTTTAGCCTCTGATTGCGAAGAAGATAAAAATTAAGAAGATCAAAGCCCCAACCCAAACATATTCCCACATTACGCTTTTAAAAAGCCTTCTCTCGAACCACACTTGGGAAATACCAATCATGATATAAAATAAACCTGTCATAAAAAGGGCTGCTATAGTCGGCATTACCGGCCAAAACCACAAAACTAACGCAGTCTCAACTAAACATATTGTCAAAGGCAATTCCCAGTATGAATAGGCTAATAATTTACTCTCCAATGTATATGTCCAAAGTGACTCAAGTATTAGGGGGAAAGAAAAAAGAAAAAATATCAAAAGAGTTATAAAGATATTAAAATGAAGCGAAAAAACCACGTTGGAAAGGAAAAAGTACGTTAGAATCGTCATGGAAAAAGCTACTGTTCGCGCCGAAGATAGAAGAGCAATGGTCCTTATGGAAGAAACTACAAAAATGTTTTGCGCAAGAAATAAGGAATAAAGTCCTATTCCATATAAAGAAGTCATCGTAATTCTGGTAAGAAAACGTGCCGGAACCAAAAAATAAAATAAGGCAAAAGAAAGGCTGTAGAAAAAAAGCAGAATAAAAACTTGCAAGGAAAAATTTCCCTTCAGATCGTCATATTCCGACCAAAGAAACAACAAGGATGTTGATATTGAGAGCAAAAACGCGAGAAGAATTCCCGATTTGCCGAAGATACTCTCGGCGAAAAAAAGCATCAGAGAAGAAACCAAAACCGTTATTATAAATTTCTGCCGTTTGGAAATTGCCAAAATGAAATTACTGCGTCTGAAAAAAGAGCGTCGCATCTTAATTTAAAGAGATATTTGAATAAACTTTTTGTACATCGTCCATTTCCTCTAATTTACCTATAAAATCAAAAATCTGCTGTTTTTTAGCAGCATCCGCTATCGGAATGACATTGATTGGCTTTCTTACGAGCCCTACGTCTTCAACCTTTAATCCCTTAGCAACAAGCGCATCTTTGACTTTGAACAAAGAGGTAGTATCCGTATACATAGTACACCTATCCTCCACTCCCTCCTCTATATCATTCGCGCCGCTTTCTACTGCCAGAGCAAAGATGTCATCGAAAGTTTTCCCGTCCTTAACTACGACGATTTTCCCTACCTGTTTAAAAAGATAGGAAACAGATCCGGGCTGACCAAAGCTGGCATTCGACTTATTGAAAATATTTTTAATCTCGGCGCTTGTTCTTTGGGGATTATCCGTCGCCGCTTCAACGATTATTGCGACTCCTTCAGACGCGAACCCTTCATAGGTTACTTCTTCTGCTATCTTTTCTCCTTTGGCCGCAGCTCTTCCTATGGCCCGCTCAATGTTCTCTTTTGGCATGTTCAAAGCCCTTGCAGCCTCAACAGCCAGTCTTAATTTAAAATTTTGTGCCGGATCGCCAATTCCCCCACCCTGTTTTACAGCAATAGTTATGGCGTTTGAAAGCTTCGTAAAAGCTAAGCCTCGTTTGACATCCGCAGCTCCTTTTGCTCTTTTTATCGTAGCCCATTTAGAATGTCCGCTCATAGATAGCGTTCAGTTTGTTAGCGTCTAGCGTATAGTTAGGTTCGACAAACTTATGATAACTAAACGCTATTTTCCTCTAAACGCTCTCCAATTATAGCTTTCCATCTTGACTTTTGCAAGAAATAGTAGTAAAATTTTCCCCAACTCCATAGGGATTCCACTCATGATATCATCAAAAAATCAAGCAATACAAACGGCACTGCAAGGCAATTGGAAAAACGCGACGTCGCTTAATAAATCCCTGCTTTCTGCAAATCCAAACGATATTGGAGCTTTGAACCGCTTAGCTTTCGCTTTCACGCTTCTGGACAAGATAAAAGAAGCCAAAGCCACGTATAGAAAAGTGCTCAAAATTGATTCTGTCAATCCTATTGCCCTACGCAATCTAAAACGTCTTAAGGAAGAACCGAACAGGAAAAAGCTAAACGGATTTTCCGGAGTATACTCTAAATCTTTCATTGAGACGCCTGGAAAAACCAAAATTATCGAGCTTGTTAACGTGGCACAACCCAAAATAGTTTCCGGATTGATAACCGGACAGGTGCTCAATCTTATTGTCAAAAGGCTAAAAGTATTTATCGAAAACCAAGAGCAATACATAGGAGTACTGCCTGATGATGTGGGAAAAAGGCTCATTAAATTCATCAAAGGAGGAAGTATCTACGAAGCTTATGTTAAATCAACTAACAACAATCGTGTGGTTGTTTTTCTACGAGAGGTTAAGATGGCTCCCCGGTTCAAAAACCAGCCTTCTTTTCTGGAAGAAAGCATCAAAAATTTAAGTCTTGATAAAAATAATCCCGATAAAAAAGATAAAGCTAGGCATATTAAAATCCACAATGAGGATGAAGACATTATGGATGAAGCGGAAAAAATCATAGAAGACCAAGAGTAATTCTAAAAAACGAGTTTTGGCAAAGAATCTGTCCCAATGACGATTTTTATATCCGCTATCCCCAAATTCTGACTCTCAACGCTTTTAAAACCCAAAATCCTGGATAATCTATCTACAGTATAGGTTTTTTTGCCTGTATAGAAAATACTGGACTCTTTTCCGACAGCATTATCCGTGGTTATTAAAACCACATTTCCGCCCATATTCGTAATTAGTCTTGCCAACCGTCCTCCAAGATTTGGAACGTCTGCTGCGTTGGTGATTTCTATGGTTTTTATATCTTTCACGAGCTCTGCATCTGCGAAAAGAGAAGAAATTGTCTTGTCAACTTCTAGGCTTTGCAAAGAAGTAGAAATATTCTTTGTGCCAATAAAGTCTTTCGGGATAGTTTTCGAAAAAAGGAAAAGCCTAAATGCATCTATTATCGTCAAATCTGTTTTGAAATTTCCAAAACCCGTAAGTACACTTGACATCAGAACAGGAACCTCGTTATCAAGATTTAGGGAGCTATTCTCTACTCTTGCATCTGTTGTAATTTCCAAAAATCTATTCAGGTCATTTTGGGAATTGCTTTGCAAATCTCCATCAATTTTTATAACCCATATCTTTTTGTCGCTTGGAAGAAACGATATAACTTCTGTCTTCCTGTTATTGGCAACGCTTATGGTAAAACGGTGGTAGTTATCAAACTTGCTTTGCTCTACTATTTTAAGAACTTTAAAAATTAGCGAGAATAATACCACCAAGATTACGAAAACTGCGAAAAATATGGCGACCTTCGCCCTTCCGAAACCGGAATCGGTCTTTTTTCTCCTCATAAATTTTATTCGTATTTTTTCTTTTTAGATATAATTTCGGGCATCGTAAGCGTTGGTGCGCCCAATGGAGAAACGAAATTACTTTTCGCGGAACCTTTCTTCTTTTTCTTTTTTTCTCCTTTGTAAAATCCTCCGAAACCAGCCATAAATAATCACCGTCCTTGAAATACTGTCAATACTACAAATAATACCAATAATTCGCTAATAAAATCAAGCTTCCCCATCCCAAAACAAAATCTCATCTTTTAGTCTTTGAATCAGTTTGTAGCTATTCGCATGCCGAACTAGCTCACCCTCTCCCTCTCCCACTTGACAAGTGGGAGCACGAATATTTATCATCTAATAATGACTAATCCTCCTTTTGTTAACGGCAACTATTATCATATCTATAACCGAGGAGTAGAAAAGAGAAATATTTTTATTGGCAAACGTGACTATCAACAGTTTTTATTAACTATGGATTTCTATCGCAAAGCTCCGCTGCCGGCAAAACTTTCCGATTTTAAAAGAGGAATAGAAAAAGCTAAAAAGATCGAAAACCAAATTGAATTGGTAGAGATTTATTCCTACTGCTTAATGCCTAACCATTTTCACTTTCTGCTAAAACAAAACGCAGATGGCGGAATAACAAATTTCATAAGGAAATTTGCCAATAGCTATACTAGATATTTCAATACCAAGTATGATCGTATCGGGCCCCTCTTTCAAGGTACATTTAAGGCTAAGCTTATTGAAAATGACGGATATTTATTGCAAGTGTCAAAGTATATTCATCGTAATCCCTTGAAGTTGCATAAAGAAAGTCTTAATCTCTATCCTTATTCCTCATACAGCTATTATTTATCTAAGGATAAGCATCCTTTTTGCAATACGGAATTTATCCTGTCTTATTTCTCAAAAACTATCCCCAACTTAAGCTACCAATCATTTGTAGAGGAAGAGGAAACCGAAACCGATAATCCAGAGATTTATAGCTTGCTTATAGATCCAGACGAAGAAAAATAGTAAAAAGTCGTGCTCCCACATGGAATGTGGGAAGTCTGGTGAATAAAATCAAGATTTAAGAGCAGACAAAAAATTCTTTAGCTCGTCGGGTAAGGGACTTTCTAAGGAGAGTAACTCTCCGCTTGCGGGGTGGAAAAATGAAATTTTACTGGCGTGGAGGAAAACCCGAGGCAAAAATTTCCTATCGTTTCTTGATGTTTTACGTCCGGCATATAAAGGATCAGCGAAAATAGGATGTTTGATGTATTGCAAGTGAACTCTTATCTGATGCGTCCTCCCCGTCTTAGGACTAAGCTCTACCAAACTCAAGTCCTCTTGAGAATTTGAAATTTGAAATTTGAAATTTGAAATTACGCGGTAACGCGTTATTGCTTCTCGTCCGCCTGACAAAACTCCAAATCTTTTTCTGTTCCAAGGCAGCCGTCCAACTGCAACATTTATTTCGCCTGCTTCTGGCTCTATTTTCCCATGAGTAAGTGCAAGATAGGTTTTTTGTACTTTTCGCTCTTTAAATTGAGCTTGTAAATTCATAAAAGCACCAAGCGTTTTGGCAACCAAAATAATTCCCGAAGTCTCCTTATCCAGCCGATGCACAATCCCCGATCTGGAAATAAAATTCTGTTCTGTTTGAGCAGCATAATCTCCATCCTGAACTTCCGTTTTCGCTTGGGGTTTCGGAGTTGGAATGTTTAAATGTTTTTCCACGAAATCCTGCAGAGTTGTCTCCCCTTTCGTTGTATCAGACCGATTAACAATCATCCCTGCCGGCTTATCCAAAACCAAAATCTGCTCATCCTCAAAAATAATTTTCGCCTCCATCTTGATATCATAGCACAAACAGTTGACTTATAGGCTCTAATTTACTATAATTTCCCCGATATGACTACTGCGGAAAAAAAGACAGGAATTCCAACCATAGAGGAAATTGAATCACAATGTTCCCCAAGCGGAAAAATACTCGTAAAGTCAGCCAGATGGTTTGCTCAACGCCATAGACACGACCAACCAGAAGTATCGGATATGGTATATGCTATATTTTGGAATACCACAACACGGGCAGAATTAGAAACTGCCGACATAGACTACGAACGAGCACGTAAAACTTTCGAAGAAATTATAAAAAGTGGTCTAAATAAAAATAAGCCTGCTGGATCAATCCAAGATATATTTATTGTCGCAGATAAAAATAGAATGGAGTCTGGATCTCCCCAAATTAGAGCAGGCGATTGGCTGATGGCAATTTATAGTTCTCCTACAGAGGGTGGAGAAGCTTTCAGGGAAGCTTTAATATCCGTCAGTGGCGAAAGAAGCGTAGGTCTTGTATCCGCATTAAAAGCCTCAATAAGACTAGAGGAAAGTCTTAGGGAGACATAGAAACGCCAAATTAAATTATGGGAAAAGAAGATCGAAAAGTAGAAACACAACTCAAATTTTCGGATGACACAAGACAGATTGTGGCAAGAGCTCACGAACTTGCTGTATCTCTAAATCATGAGTATGTTTCGCCTAGCCATATTCTGTTGGCCTCATTGGAAGATCCTCTAATTTTAGGCTTTATGAGAAGTAGGCGTCAAGATAGTCCTGAAGATATGGAGAATTCCATGTTACGTCTTATTAAAAATACTGAAGGGGGTGAACTATCGCCCGAACGAATTCTCGACTTTACACCTAGAGCAAAACGTGTTATCGACTTCGCCGTAGATGAAGCGAGAGAGCAAGGAAAAACGCAAACTGAGCCATCTGATATATTGTTGGGATTGATTAGAGGAAGAGAAGGAGAGGCAGCCGATATGCTTGCCGTTAATGGCATGAGAAATCGTGACATTTCACTTATTAGGGACCAACTTAAAAAATTCTCTAAGGATTTCAAAAAGAAAGTATTGCTCAATATGGAAGAAGCGCTTTCCTTGAGCAAGGAGGTAACCATACACCGCTTACGAGAAATAATGAGAGATCCCGATCTTCCTCTGGAAAGAAGGTTCTCGCTTCTAACTGCGATTCTAAATTTAATGCTCGTTACTAAATTCCCCCAACAAAAAACGCAAAAGAATAGCTAGTTTTTTTTCAGACCTTTTGTTTTCGATAAGAGGTTTTCTTGTTTTATAAGAAGAACAAGAGAAATTGTAAATGTTGCCCCTAAAACAATAAGCTCTTCTATTTTTAATACGCTTACTACTTTGAATATCCCGGTAATGCTTTCTATGAAAAGCACTAGGGAAAATAGAGCTAAAAACATAAATCCCAATGACCCGTCCTGAAATTTGTTTTTATGTTTTTTCGGCAAAAGAACTTTGAGGAAAAATATAAACATCAAAACAGCAATCAGAAATATAAGAATTGGTTTTATAGCCAATAAATGGACGCGGGAAAGCAAAAAGTAACCAAATAAGCCAATTGGGAAAGCGCTTAAAAAAGATATTGAAAATAAATCAAATAAGTGGCCTGTGGGCATTTTTTTAAAATCCGAGATTAGGAAAAATATCATCGATCCTCCTACAACTGATGAAACCAAAGAAAGTCCGGGAAAATAGGGAAAAAGAAAAAATACAAATGGATTGAGAAAATTAGCGCTAGGATTTAAAACCGCGTAGCCGAATCTGGCGAAAAATAATGTTCCCAAGGAAACTAAAATAGCTATATTGAAAACCCTTTCAACCGAGATGTCTTTTCTCAAAAGAACGAAGTCGTCCTTTGCTAAATAATGAAGGCAAAAAAGAAATATAAATGTGCAAAAAACAAGAATTAAGAATAAAAAATACATAATTTCAATCGAAGACAGAAAATAGAACAGCAACTAAAAGCATCAAAATTCCTATCGCTGTAATTACAGTTCCGACTCCCAAGAGATCAGCGAGTGCTCCTGCCAAAACTACGGGGAGAAATGAAACTGCCCCAACCAAAGCATTTAAAAGCCCGTATATTCTTCCTCTAATTCCCTCCCCTGCCGAAACTTGGATTGCGGTATTTGAGGTAACGAAAATCAAAGAATTGGCAAAACCTACAATAAAAGCCAGGACAATTACTAAATGCAATATGGTTACATCTAGAAAGTTGGGCAAGAAATCATTTAGGGTTTGTATGAATGCTCTGGACGTGACTTTGCTGGCGAAGGGAAAAAGAATAAAGATAACGCCTGAAATTATAAAACCAACTTTGATAAGCCACTTATGCTCATATCTTTTGCCAATAGTGCCTAGCAAAAGCGCGCCAAATCCCATTCCCAAACCAGCAGGAGCAAGCAAAATCCAGGAAAGGCTTTCTATCTGGACATTCAGAATGCTGGTCATATATCCCGGAGCCAATACCGAAAAGGTGAAAATTATTGCCTGCGCCAACGTTATGGCAATTAACGCCCTCATTACTTTTTTGGCTTTTGAAAGAAAAGTAAATATCTCCTGTATCTCAAGCTTTAAATCCGAAACGCCATTGTTTTTTGGCTGTAATTCCATGGCATTTCCTTTAGTTAGGGGTTTTATAAGAAGCGTTGCCAGAGATGCCAGCAGAAATAATGATGAAAGAAAAATTATCGTGGCATTTTTCCCCAAAAGAAGAAGCGAAGGTCCTGAAACCACATAGCCTATCAAAATAGTACTGTATATTCCTAAGGAAAAGATTGAATTGGCGGACAAAATAAGTCTTTGAGGAACAAGTCTTGGAATAAAAGCAGATTCCGCGGGGATAAAAAATTGCGTTGCAACAGCGATGAAAAATGTAAGAGTGTAGATAAACCCAACATGAAGGTTTGGGATTAAGAAAAACAAAAGCAGTAGCCCCCGAATAAGATTGGTAAAAAACAGCACTTTTTTCTTATCCCATCTATCCACATATACCCCGCTTACCAAGCTTAAGAAAACTGCGGGTATGGTAAACGAAAGCACTATTCCGGAAACCGCAGTATTGGAATGGGTAATCCCATAGACAATAAATATCAGCACGAAATTCTGCATGTTGAAAGCAAATTGGGAAAAGAACTCGGAAACCATCATAAAGAGAAATGGCCTAACCTTCAAAACCTTGAAAATATCGTTAGTCATAGATTCTATTTAGGCTTTTTCGCTGTACTCCCCTGTCCTGGTATCCACACGGATTATATCGCCGGCATCGACAAATAAAGGAATTTTTGTCTTAAGTCCGTTTTCCAAAGTCGCGTCTTTAAAAACATTGGTTGCGGAATTTCCCCTGACCGACGGACCTGTTTCCGTAACCTTAAAATCCATTTTGGGAGGAAAAGCTACAGCTATTGGATCTTCTCCCAAAAAGCTGATGGTAAAGGAAGCTCCTTCTTTTAGGTATTGATAATCTAAAATTACCGAAAGAGGAATGGTAATTTGATCAAAAGTCGTAGGATTCATAAAATACGCGCTGTCAGCGTCTTTATAAAGAAATTGCAAATCCTTTTTCTCAACATGCACATCGTTCACTTTCGCATTGCTGCCAAAACTTTTCTCAACCAAAGAACCGTTTCTGATATTTCTCGCCTTTACCTTAACAACCGCGCTTGTTTTTCTAAGATGGAGATGGCTGTAGGAAACGATTACGAAAATATCGCCGTCCTCTCTGAAAGTAATACCGCTTCTAAGTGATGTCACTGGAATCATAAAATAAAATTGTTAAAGGTTTTTCAATTATACTCATAAAACGAGCGCGCTGCAATTATCAATCTAATTCGTTGTCTGACGAAGAAACACGGAGATTTTGGTTCTGTCCCGTTTTAACCAAAGATCATTTGCCCGAATTTGTTCTGCAACTTGAGCTATTGTCCGCTCAAGCCCTTTTGGCGTATTTTTTTTGAAAAAATCTTCTATTTCTTTGGCTTTTTTGCTGTCTACGAAATTAACAGCCGGTTGAATAAATCTCGAATATAGATGTCCTCCGGCAAAGGTCTTCTGAATTGATTTCCAGTTTTTCTTAACATGCTCCCAAGCCAAATCTTGTCCCAGAGGATTTGCCCAAACGAAACTCACTGCCTTAACTCGATCGGTAGCTCTCATTTTTTCCGAAAATGCCATTTCCAGTGATTTTTCCAGTAAGTTTTCGTTTCTAAACGAACAAAGCGCCCTAAAGATACGGTCTTTCTCTTCCTGAAAAGGAGTCCCTGCATAAAGATTTTTAAGCTCTAAATACTCTTTTTCTCCTCCATTTTCCGCAACCAAATTATAAACAACGCTTCGCAAATCAGAATCCAGTTTAGTTCTTCCCAAAACAGATTTCTCAAAAAATTCTTTTGCTTTTTGAATAATGCTTTCTTCCCCATTTGTTCCTAACCCATACAAAGCCATACTTCTTAAAAGTGTTTGAAAATGCGACTCCCCTTCTTTTTTATTCCATCCTAATTTTTCGGCAATTGGCTTAAAAACTTTTCGGCAAAAAGATCTATATTCCTCATAAAAATTTTCTTTAAAAATCAGATTATCAATCGAATGCAAATTAGAGGCAATTTCTACCCAAACTATATAATCATCTTCTTTTTCAAAAGTCTGCGTCAGACGTAAAGCATCAACAGTTGAACTGTGTCCTGATTGAGCCAGCATAAATACATCTCTAATTAATCCATAGCGGTCCTCCGGAGACAGAACTTTTTCGCTTATTGGTTTTCCCAACAATTTCAAAAGAGAGGACGGATACTGAACGCGAATAAAGCTGGTTTCTCCCCTATTAAATTTCACCCATCCTTTTGATTTTGGTATAAAAAGAGATTTTTTGGAAAATAGAAGAGAATCTAAGGGAATTGACCAAAGTGTTTTGTCTTTTGATTCCTTTGCGGAAATGGGGCTGGAAAAAAATCTTGCTTGAGTAAGTTTTAATTTTTTGCCTACATCTGAAATATTTACCAATGGATATCCGGGTTTGCCTGTCCAATTTTCCATAATTTTTTGCACTTTTTTTCCGGATACTTTTTCCAAAGATGCCCATAAATCTATCGTTTTTGCATTGGCATATTGATGTTTTTTTAGATACGCCTGAAGGCCTTTTTGGAAAACTTTTTCCCCCAAATAAGCGGCCAGCATTCTTATGATTGATGCTCCTTTTGAATAACTGACTGCATCGAAAATTTCACTTATTTCCAATGAATGATATACCTCGACTTCAATCTGATGTGTATTTTTCAACCCATCCAGCCCTAGAGCTCTTGCATGATCCATAAAAACAAATTGCGTCCAGACATGCCAGGCAGGGAATAAATGATCAACTGCCAAATATTCTATGTATGACGCAAATCCTTCATTAAGCCACAAATGCGTCCACCATTCCATTGTCACCAAATTCCCAAACCACATGTGCGCCAATTCATGCGCGATGACAAGCGCAACGTGCTGTCTGTTCGCTGTTGAAGAAAGTTCTTCGTCAACTAATAATGCTGTTTCGCGATATGTGACTGCTCCCCAATTTTCCATTGCCCCGGCAGCAAAATCCGGAATCGCGATTAGATCTAAAACAGGCAAAGGATATGGAATTCCAAAATATTCTTCGTAGAATTCCAGAACCTTCACTGCTGTTTCCAAAGCAAATTTGGCTTGGTGTTTTTTACCGGGGGTTGTAAAAACCCTAACTTTTACATCAGCTTTTGTTTTGGTCTCTATATGCTCAAATTTCCCAACGATAAAAGCCAAAAGATAGGTTGACATTTTAGGAGTTGGTTCAAATGTGACAATTTTATATCCGGGCGAATGCTCTGCAATTTCTGTTTCGATAGTATTTGAAATTGCAGTATGATCTTGCGGAACAATTAGCCGAACGTCAAAAATTACTTTTTTTGCCGGTTCATCAAATGAAGGAAAAGCCCGTCTTGCATCTGTTGATTCAAATTGCGTAACAGCCATATGGTGATCTTTTCCCTCAATTTCATATTTACTTCTATAAAATCCACGCATCTTGTCATTCAAAATTCCTGTAAAATTAAGTTTTAATTTGCTTTGACCTTTTGAAACAACTCTGTCAAATGAAATTGTTGCAGTTTCAGATTGCTCATCATAGGAAATATTTTGAGCTTTCATTTTTTTTGCCCCCACAAGCATTTCGCAAGATTCAATCTCCAATTCTGCCGCGTGAAGAGTAATTTCTTTCGCAGATTTTGTAAATTCCAGAAGAATCTCCTCTTCTCCTTTAAAAGTAAATTCATTAAGATTGGGAAAAAGAGTTATCGAATAACGCTCTGGAACAACATGATTCGGGAGTCTTACATTTTTTGTGTTTTTTTCTGCCATATTTTTGTGGGCAAAGAGGGAGTCGAACCCTCATGGCCTTGCGACCAGTAGTTTTTGAGACTACCGCGTATACCATTCCGCCACTTGCCCAAAACCTCAACATATTATATACTTTTCGATATTCCCTATCAACAAATAATAATGAAGCAACTAATCTCTACTAATCCTGCTCGAAATTATGAACAAGTTGGCTCTGTTCCCATTTCTACTCTTTCCGAAATAAAACAGAAAGTGGCAATGGCTCAAAAAGCAAAAACTCTCTGGAAAGAACTTGGAGTTGCAAAAAGAATTGAGCTAATCAAACCGCTTCTTAGCGAATTCATGAGTAAAAAAGCAGAGCTTGCTCTTCTTATCACCAAAGAAATAGGTAAGCCGATAACGGAAAGCCTGGATGATATCGCTTGGGACGAAGGTTACTTTAAATGGTTTTTGGAAAATGGCGAAAAATATTTAGCTGCGGAGAAAACTTTTGAAGATGATAAATCCGTTCATAAAATAGTTTATGAGCCAATCGGTGTTGCCGCAGTCATAACACCATGGAATTTCCCTTTCGATACATTTCTTTGGGCAGTAATTCCTAATCTAATTGCCGGAAATACCGTAGTATTCAAACATTCTGAAGAATGTCCCCTGACGGGAAAGTTTATAGAAGAAGTTATGAATAAAAGCCAGCTTCCAAAAGGCGTATTTGCTGAAGTTTATGGCGATGGCAAAGTCGGCGAACAATTAGCAAACCAAGATGTTAATCTTATCTGGTTTACAGGCAGTACGAAGGTAGGAAAAAAACTTTATGAAATTGCCGGCCGGAAATTTATCAAGACCGTTCTGGAAATGGGAGGATCAAATCCGGCGATTGTTTTTGCTGACGTAAACGTAGAAGAAATTATTAGCAAGATTTATATCAGGAGGTTTTTGAATTGCGGTCAGGTTTGCGATGCTGTAAAAAGATTAATCGTACACGAATCGATTTTTGATAAAATCGTGAAAGAACTCAAAGCGTTAATTGAGACAAAAATAGTCAACGATCCGCAAAATAAAAACACAGATATCGGAAGCCTAGCGGCAAAAAGACAATTAGATCTGCTTGAATCGCAAGTTGAGGATGCGATTAGAAAAGGGGCTAAAATTATTACCGGCGGAAGAAGACCAAGAGATTTGAAAGGCGCTTATTATCTACCAACTATCTTAACTAATGTTAAGAAAAATATGAGGGTTTGGGCAGAGGAAACCTTTGGTCCCGTCCTGGTAATTGTACCTTTTAAAACAGAACAGGAAGCGATAGAACTTGCCAACGATACCAGCTATGGCTTGGGCGCGCAGATTTATTGCAAAGACAAAAATCGCGCTCTCAAGATGATATCTAAGATAGATGCAGGTGCAATTGATATTAATCAAGGGAATCATTGGCTGCCCTGTAATCCTTTTGGCGGATATAAGAATTCAGGGATGGGACGCGAGCATGGAGAACATGGATTTCGCGAATTAACACAGCTCAAAATTATCGCGCTTGAAAAATAACAATGAAGAAGCGAGTTTTTATTGTTCACCGATGGGATGGACATCCAAAAAGAGATTGGTATTCTTGGCTTAAAAAGGAACTTGAGAAAAATAATTTTGAAGTTTATATCCCAGTAATGCCTCATCCGGAAGAACCTACAATCAAAGACTGGGTTGATTGTCTTTATGAATCCGTCAACAAACCCGATGACAAAACTTATTTCGTAGGACATAGCGTAGGATGCCAAACGATTTTAAGATTTCTAGAAAAATTACCTGAAAATATAAAAGTTGGCGGAACAGTTTTCGTTGCCGGTTTCTTTTCAACTGGAGAATCTACTCTCGCAAACCTAACGGATGAAGAAAAAGAAATTATATCTCCATGGCTAAATACTTCTATAAATTTAGCAAAAGTTAAATCTCATCTTCCTAAAAGTATTGCCATTTTCTCCGATAATGATCCTTATGTTCCGCTTGACAATAAAGAAATATTTGAAAAAGAATTGGGAACAAAAACAATTATTGAACACGCAAGGGGACATTTTACCGATGAAGATGATGTAGTCAAACTCCCCATCGTTTTAAATTCCCTCCTCAAGCTTTCACTATAAAGTTTGAGGCTACACCCTTGGGGTGTAAAGCTATACAAAGTCTAAAAAGCCTGTTCTAAGCGCCGAGTTTTGCAGAAATTGCTGCTAACTTTTCTTCAATCGAGGCAAGTTCAGGCGGATTCTTCGGTTCGTTTTCTGTCAACATTATAAAATTTTACCCTGTCTCCGCGGAAAAGTAAATCTATCTCTCCCAAAGGCCCGTTTCGATGCTTTGCCACCAAAAGTTTGGTTTGCATTGTCGGAGCATATTCATCTTCGGGCCTATACAGAAACATTACCACGTCCGCATCCTGTTCAATAGCCCCTGACTCTCTTAGATCCGCAAGCTGGGGCCTCTTCTCTCCTCTATGCTCAACTGCACGGGAAAGCTGGGAAACTGCGAGAACAGGAACCTTTAATTCTCTTGCCAAATTTTTCAGCGATTGGGAAACAATAGAAACTTCCTGTACCCTGTTGTCATATCTTCTTCCCGGATCGGCAAGCTGTAAATAATCAACTATAAATAAAGATACGTTGTGTTCAAGCTGGAGCCTTCTGGCTTTGGTTCTCATTTCGGACATTGAAATTCCCGGAGTATCGTCTATAAAAATCGGCGCATCTGCCAATTCTCCCATCGCGCGCGAAAGTTTAGTAAAATCTGTTTCTGAAAGTTTGCCTGTCTTTATTCTCCAAGCATCCACATCTGCCTGTCCAACCAAAAGCCTGTCTACCAACTCTTCCTTGCTCATTTCTAAAGAAAATATTCCTACTGCTTTTTTATCAATTACCGCCACATTTTGGGCGATGTTTACAGCCATCGCGGTTTTTCCCTGTCCTGGTCTTGCCGCAAGAATTATCAGGTTTGACGGCTGCATTCCGGATAACATATTATCCAAATCAACAAATCCTGTCCGAAGCCCTCTAAACCCTACTCCTTTTTTATGAAGCTCATCTATCCTATCAAAACTTTCCGCAAGAGCTTCCTTAAGCGGAATAAAAGTTTTAAGCGAACTTTTTTGAGAAATAGCAAATATCGAAGATTCCGCTTTATTTAAAAGGTCGCCCACTTCTTTGTCTTCCATAAAAGCCATTTCCACCATTCGTGAGCCTGTTTGAATTAGCGACCTTTTCGTAGATGCTTCCTTAATAATTGTTGCGTAATGCTCTACATTGGCTGCGGTTGGAACAGCATTCACCAATTCCGTAAGATAAGAAGATTCAATCTTCGTCTCGCCTTTTTGTTTTTTGAGATGAGTTTTAAGAGTCAGAATGTCAATCGGTTTTCCTTGTTCATACAAAGAGAGCATGGAATCGAAAATTATTCCGTTTATCTGGTTATAAAAATCCATTGGGGAGATAATTTGAGAAACCGTACTTACCGCATCCTTGTCAAGAAGTATAGCGCCCAAGACGCTTTCTTCTGCTTCGTCATTATGCGGAGGAACTTTAATGTTTGCCATATGAAGTTTATCCCAATACTATTACTTCCATCATTTCCGGTAATTGCTCTTTGGAAACGGTTGCTTTTTCCGTTTTTTTTATTTCGCTTTTGCCCAAAATTTTTGCAGCCTCTTCTTTTTTCTCCCCGTACAATATCACAACCCTGGGTTCCATATTCGTTATAACCGATGCTTCAATTTCAGAATTTACATTCAAAATTAGAACTTCGGATGAATCCATATCTCCTTTAAATTTAGATATGTCGCTTGCTTTGGCAACTAAAATTTGTACATCATCAAGGACTATTTTATAAACATATTCTTTGTCCGCTTTTACTCCTGTAATCATTGCTCCGCTTACCTGATATTCGCCCGGACCTTTAATTATTACTCTATATTCCTCTACTCTGGAAACGTCAACGGGTAAATCATTGGAAAGATAAATAACGCCGTCCGCGCTTATTTTTGGACCATCTATGGGCGGGTCTATAATAAAACCAACGTGTTTTCCCCGAATTTTTATTGAACTTTCATTAACGATTGCTATATCCACTCCCCAATCCTAACATAGCTTGCCTTTCCTTGACAAGAGGATATTTTTATCGTATTATCAACCCCGCACCCAGATGAAAACAGAAAAACTTGTATTATCTTTTATTGCAATATTGGGCGGACTTTTAGTTGCAGGAATAGTCTTCTATATATATCAAACAACAAGAGCTATACCCTCGTCCAAAATAAAGCCGATAGCGATAACTATACCAACTCCAACGCCAAAACCATCTATCTTCTTAAATCTAATAACTCCCGCTGACGAAAGCGTTGTTAACAATAAAACGCTGACTATTTCTGGCAAATCTATGCCGGATGCAACAATCGTAATAATTTCCAACAACTTCGAACAGGTTGTTTCGCCATCGCTCAATGGAGATTTTTCAACAACGGTAAATTTAGGTAACGGATCAAGTGTTATAGAAATAACCGCTATCGCGGCCAACGGTGAGGAAACAAAAATTACCAGAACTGTAACTTATTCCATGGAGGAATTCTAACTATGAAAAAAAACTTGTCTAAATTTATTTTATTCTTTTTTTCCTTATTTTTCATTTTTCATTTTTCATTTTTCATTTCTGTTTCTGCCGCAACGCCTACTCCTAATGCAACCGATCAAATAAAACAAGATCTAATCAATAATATCGCCTCTAAAGTAGCTCAATTAAAACTGGTTGAAAAACGCGGAATTGTCGGCAAAGTTTCGGATGTGTCCAATACCCAAGTTACCCTTTCCGATCTTGCGGGAAGAATTAGATTTGTTGACGTAGATGAATTAACTAAGTTTTCTTCTCCGAATGCGAAAGGCTCTTTCGGCATTTCCGATATTTCAAAAGGTGACACCTTGGAGGTTTTAGGACTATACAATAAAGAATCTCGAAGACTTTTGGGGCGTTTCGTAAACGTAATTTCTCTTCCAACTATTACCCATGGAGTAATCATCTCTATTGACAGCAAAAATTTTAATTTCTCTGTTGCGACTGACAGCAATAAAATACTAAGTGTTGACATAGAAACGACAACTAAAATTCTTTCTTATACCAAAGACGCAGGGCTTGCGCGTTTGGGATTTTCCAAAGTTAAAGAAAATCAAAATATCATAATTGTAGGAAATAACCTGTATATTTTCCCTAACATTCCCAAAAATCCCAATATTACCGTGGCCCAAGAAGCATTAAGTCCTAATCAGGCAATTATACCTTCAACAGGAAGCGGAAAAAAATTAACTCCAATCACGAAGTAAATATTTATCATTTATCAGACACCATTTACCATTTATTCACATAATCAATAATTGCTTAAATGAAGAAACCAATGATAAATGAAAAATGAAACATGTTAAATTTATGAATAATCGTCTCTTAAATTTAAAAAGTTTAATGCTAAATAAGAACATTGACGGACTACTCATTTCCTCCGTTCCTAACATTACTTACCTAACAGGATTTTCCAATTTCTCCAAGGATGAACGGGAAGCTTTCCTTTTAATCGTGGCTCAACCCCAGGGGTTGACGCACGGAACCCCTGGGGTTTTGGGGTATATTCTTACCGATGGGCGATATTCTGAAGCCGTTAAAAAACAAGTCAAAGATTTTGAACTTATTGAAATTTCTTCAAAACTTTCTTTTGGAGAAGCAATAAAAAATCTTACACAAAAAAATAACATAAAACGATTAGGATTCGAAGGTCACAATATTAGTTTTCTAGAACACAAAAGGCTGTCAAAATACTTTAATAATATATATCATTTAAGTATTTCGAATCTACGAAGCGTTAAAACGCCTGATGAGATTTCTAAAATTGAAAAAGCATGCGAATTGGGAGACAAAGCTTTTGAATATGTTTTAAAGAAAATAAAAGAAGGAATAAGTGAAAAAGAAATTGCCCTTGAAATAGAATTTTTTATCAAAAAACAGGGGGCTAATATATCTTTTCCTCCTATCGTTGCCTTTGGAAAAAATTCTTCTGTCCCCCACCATCAAGCTAGCGACCAAAGACTAACGGCTAAAGACCAAATCGTATTGCTGGATTTTGGCGTGAAACTGAATAATTATTGTTCCGATATGACAAGAACCGTTTTCTTTGGTTCTGCAAATGCAGAATTTAAAAAGATGTACCAAACGGTTCTAGAAGCCCAGCAAAAAGCAATTCAGCAATTAAACAATTTAACAATGAAGCAATTAGCAATAAAGGCATCCGAAATTGATAAAATCGCCAGAGATTATATTACTACGAAAGGATTCCCGACA
Organism: Candidatus Levyibacteriota bacterium; assembly: GCA_030651475.1. Classification (GTDB taxonomy): domain Bacteria; phylum Patescibacteriota; class Microgenomatia; order Levybacterales; family UBA12049; genus JAUSEW01. The sequence goes on along the minus strand of JAUSEW010000002.1, from coordinate 73,140 downwards.
ATTCCTCATTCTCTTGGCCACGGCATTGGCCTTGAGGTACATGAATCTCCTCGCCTTTCTCCCCTTTCGAAAGATATTTTAAAAGAAAATATGGTTTTCTCTATAGAACCGGGGATCTACATTCCCGGATTTGGAGGGGTAAGAATTGAAGATTTGGTAGTCCTAGGAAAATCCGGTCCCCGCTTCTTAACCCGTTGCTCAAGAGAACTTATTGAATTATAATATTACCTAGACATTCATATGACTGAGTTGGTAACAGTTGATAAACCAAAACAACAAGAGAGAATTCTACCACCGCTCAAATTAGAAACACTAGGAAAAGGACTAGGCAATATTAACGCTGGATATCCACTTCATGAAGTAATTGCATTTATTAAAGGTCTTGATGTAAATACATCCATACGGACTAATCAATCCGAAAGAGATTTAGGGATTATATTCCCTACCCCTACTCTCTTTAGGGTAAATAAACTTAAAGAATTTGATTCGATTATTTATATAACCGGCCCGCTCAAGAGAAGAGAACCAGAGACTAGGGGAAAAGAGGAAAGACAAATATGGCGTCCTACGGAATTTGTTGCTGGAATAGCATTTAATAAAGACTTAGAAGATAATCTAGGATTATTGTTTGTTGACAAAATTAAGCTATTCACAAGACTTTCCGAAAGAGACGCAAAATCGATAATTAAAGCAGCCCTAGGTAAAGTACCCCGGAAATGGCAATTTAATCCAAGATAGTCTCTTTCTTCTCTAAAGATTTCATACCCAGCTAGATAAACTAAATCCGAAACTTAAAATACAATAATTTATGATATGATATTGATATGGTTAATCAAACTCTGAAGGGTTTTAGAGATTTTTTGCCTAAGGAGGCGAAAAAAAGACAGTACGTTTTGGACACTTTGAAAAAAGTGTTTGAGTCCTATGGCTTTGAACCTTTGGAGACTCCGGCTTTGGAGTACGAGGAAATTTTGCTGGGCAAGTACGGAGACGAAGGCGATAAATTGATGTACAGATTTGAAGATAATGGAAAAAGAAAAGTCGCTTTAAGATACGATCAGACAGTTCCTCTAGCCCGCGTTGTCGCCCAAGGCCAAAACGAACTGCCAATGCCATTTAAACGTTATCAAATTCAAAATGTCTGGCGCGCAGAAAACACCCAAAAAGGCCGCTATAGAGAATTCCTCCAATGCGATGCAGATATTGTCGGCGTTTCCTCTCCCCTTGCCGACGCGGAAATAATAGCCCTCGCGAATAAAAGCTTGGAAACGCTTGGTTTTAAAAAATATAAAATAAAAGTGAATGACAGAAAAATTTTTGAAAATATCGATTTGGAATCAATCAAAATTTTAGACAAACTGGGAAAGATTGGACCGAAGAAAGTTGAGGAAGAATTAGAAAGAATTAACAGTAAGGAGATTTTGAACAAAATCGAAAATTCAAAGCCCTTAGAAACGACTGACGTTATTTTAAAAACGCTTAACAATCTGGGAATTAACCAAAGTAACTGTGAATTTTTTCCGACTTTAGCTCGTGGACTTGATTATTATACGGGAATGATTTTTGAAATTGAAATTGAGGGATATTCTGCAGGAAGTGTTTGCGGAGGAGGAAGATATGATAATTTGATCGGAATGTTTGCAGGGAAACAAATTCCTGCTGTTGGGTTTGCGTTTGGATTTGACAGGCTTATGGAAGCGATGGAAGATCTTAATCTTTTTCCAAAAGATCTGCAGACAACAAAAATCTTGGTCACTGTTTTTTCCCCGGAATTAAAAGAGAAATCTTTACAAATCACAACGCTTCTTCGTGAGAAAGGAATAAATACGGAAATATATTTGGAGGAAAATGTCAAAATGGATAAACAATTAAAATACGCTGACAAAAAACAAATTCCTTATGCGATAATTATCGGCCCGGATGAAGTTTCGAAAAATATGGTTACTCTTAAAAATATGAAAACCCGCAACCAAAAAACAGTTTTACAAAACGAAATCGAAAAATTGCTAGCCTCTTAATGCTTGCTTGGTTTTTCAAAATAGGGTATAATTATACTATATGAAAACAGCTATTCATCCAAAGTATTTCGAAAGTGCGCAAGTTATTTGTGTTTGCGGCAATAAATTTACCATTGGCTCAACCAAAGAATTAATTCATGTGGAGCTTTGCAATAAATGCCATCCGTTTTATACCGGAGAGCAAAGATTCGTAGACAGCGCTTCCAAAATCCAAAAGTTCCAGCAAAAACAAGAAGTTGCCAAAAAGTATGAGACATTAAGAGAGAAAAAGCATGAGGAAATAAAGAAAAAGCAGGAAGCGCCAAAAACACTCCGAGAGATGCTCATGGCAATAAAGTAGCTAGACGGTAGATGATGGAAACTAGAAGATAGATATTTGAAACTGGAAAATAGAAATTAGAAATTCTCTTAATAATCCATCCTCAATCTTCTATCTTCATATGTTCCATATTCTACATTCTATTTTCTACCGTCAAAATATATTATGGATGACTATAGATACATACAGCTTCAAGAGTTACTGCAAAAAATAGAAGAAACCAAGAAATTGCTTTCCGATCCTGAACTTTCCGCGTTGGCAGATACGGAGCTAAAAGGTTTGGAACAGCAAAAAAACGAGCTTGAAAAAAGTATTAAAGAGAGCCAGCCGACGGTAGAAGAATCTCTAGATACGAGAAACGTTATTCTGGAAATAAAAGGGGCTGCAGGAGGAGAAGAAGCCAAACTTTGGGCAGAAGAACTAATGAAAATGTATGTCAGGTACTCCCAAAAAAAAGCATTTAAAGTTGAAAAAGTTGACGAAAATGTTATCAAGATAGCAGGTGTACCAGAAAATAATCCTTTCGGTCTTTTTAAATACGAGGCTGGAGTACACAGGGTCCAAAGAATTCCAACCACAGAGAAAAGAGACCGTATTCACACTTCTACCGCCACCGTCTCGGTGCTTCCGGAGCTTGAGGATATTGATCTTCATATAAATCCCGACGATATACAATTTGAAGCGTATAGAAGCGGCGGTCATGGAGGCCAAAATGTCAACAAAGTTTCAACAGCGGTAAGGCTTACTCATAAACCTACAGGCATTGTAGTTACCGCCCAAACCGAACGTTTCCAAATACAAAATAGAAGTATTGCTATGGAACTTTTAAGATCCAAACTTTGGGAAATAGAAGTTGAAAAACAACATAGCGAAATTTCTTCTCTTAAATCTACGCAGATAGGAAGAGGTATGCGAGCGGAAAAAATCAGAACCTATAATTTTCCGCAGGACAGACTTACGGATCATCGGATAGGCAAATCCTGGCGAAACATCGAATCAATACTTGAGGGTGAAGAGTTGATTAAAGTTATCGAAACTGTAAGGGAAAATTTAGACAAGATAGCTTAAGTCTTTTTCTTTTAGCTTTCCAATATTTTCCAGATTGTTTTCCCTAATAAGTCTCGCTATTTGCCGTCCGCCTGCCAAATGAGGCAAAATCACATAATCCGCACCTGCTTTGTATAAAATTTTCGCATCCTGGGAATCAAGAGCCATAACTACAACTTTCGCTCTTCTATTTTCTTTATTTAGTTCCTTAAGAATGAGTAAATTATCTTCCGTATCTGGTATTGTAGAAATAACAAGTTTCGCCGTATCAAGATTTGCCTTTTTTTGAATTTCATAATCGCCTATGTCTCCGAAAAGTCTGCGGACATGTTTTTCTCCAAGCCTTCTGACGATATCCGGATCAAAATCAATTACTACAACGTCTTTTCCTAAATCCCCCAAGGCATCCAGAATTCTTTGTCCCATCTGGTCTGCTCCTACCAATACTACATGGTCTTTAAGATTTTCCATATCTTCTAAGCCATAAGCCATTTGCTCACTATGGGCATTTCTTCTCTCAAATATTCCTAAAAATCTACTTAAAAATAAATATAGCTTATTGCCATTAACTATCATATATGTCGAAAGTGTAAACGTAATTATTCCAACAGCTGTTATTAAAGATACAGCTTTATAATCTAAATGACCAAGCCTTTGTCCCAAAAAAACCAAAATTAAGCTAAATTCAGAAATTTGAGCCACAGTTAAGCCTGCCAAAAATGAAGTTCTTTTGCGATAACCCATAAAACCCATTATTGCCATTACAATTAAAGGATTGCCTATGAGTACAAATGTTGAAAGAATAAGCGATGGCAAGAGTATTTCCTGCATGTTATTAAATACAAGATTTGTGCCTAGGATTACAAAGAAAATGGTAATAAAAAAATCCCTTAGCGGCTTTATTTTCGAGGCTATTTGAAAATTTTCGCTTGAGTTAGCCAAAGAAAGACCAGCTAAAAATCCTCCAATTTCTATCGAAAATCCTATGATTGGAGAACTTACTAAAGCAGCTAATCCAAAAGCCCAAGCGATGCTAAATAAAAACAGTGTTTCCGGAGAACGAGCAATTACATCAACAAGTTTTGGCAAAAATGTTTTGCTTAGATAAACTATACCCCCTAGCAAAATTGCCCCCTTAATAAATACAATTAGGAAATCCCAAATGTTTATAGTATTACCGCCAACATTATTAAAGCCGGAAAGAAAGATTAGGAATATAATTGCAAAAAAGTCCTGAACTAGCAAAAAACCCACTGATATTTTTCCGTATAGACTATTTAGATCTTTTTTATCGGACAAAAGCTTTACGATAATTATCGTGCTTGAGAAAGTCAGTGCAATGCTAAGATATAAAGATGTAAGTGGAGAAAATCCAAGAGCAATACAGATAAGATAACCAATTACAGAAGTAAAGACAATTTGCCCAATGCCTGTTAATACCGCCACCTTACCTACGGTACGAAGCTCACTAAATCTAAGCTCAAGGCCTATCATGAATAAAAGAAGAGTAACGCCCAACTCAGCCATAGTTTGAAGAAAATCTTTATTTGAAAAATTAAAAAAACTTAGAGGTCCAATTAATATACCTGTTAAGATATAAGCAAGTATTGGGGGTTGTTTTAAAATCCTAAAAACAATAGCAAGAAAGGAAGCTATGCAAACAAGGATTGTTAGCTCAAGGAAAAAATCTCCCACAATATTTACACTAACACGTTTTTTAAAAGTTTACAAAGCAGAATTATTTTATTAGCTCTTCTACTGCTTTTTCAAGCTGGGTATCTTTGGTTGGATCTTTTGGATCAAGGGCAATCTGAATATCCGGTTTAAGTCCTTCGCCATTAATCCATATGCCTTTTGGCGTTAACCACTTGGCAATTGTCACATGCAGGCCTACTCCATCTCCCAAATCTTCCGCCTGCTGTATTGTTCCTTTTCCAAATGAAACCTCGCCTATCAAAATCGCCCGCTTATTATCTTTTAAGGCTGCGGCAACAATTTCGCTTGCCGAAGCACTACCTTTATTCATCAAAACCACCAAAGGCGTGTCATACAGCGTTCCTTTGCGTGAAACAGAAAGAGTTTTCTGTCCTTTTTCCCCTCTGTCTTCTATAACCACCGGTTGACCCTGTTTAAGAAATTCAGAAGCAATAAAAACAGCATCAGTAAGATACCCGCCCGGATTGTTACGCAGATCCAAAACCAAACCTTTTACATTTTTGTTCTGCTGAATTCGCAAATTTAATTTATTTATAAGATTCGTCCAGTCCTGATTGGTAGCGTCTCCGAACTGCGAAAGCTGGATGTAAGCCACTTCAGCGCAATTTTTACATTCTTCATCTATCTTCCATCTTCCATTTTCTATCTTCCAAGGCTTGATCCATCCATCAACGCTTTTAATTGTAATTATATCTCTTACTATGGTAATTTCTGAAGGACTGGTGGCATCCTTATGCACTAATGTTAATGTAACCGGCGTACCTTTTTCCCCTCGTATTTTGGAAACTGCCTGCTGAAGCGACCATCCTGCAATTGTTTCTTTATCAACTTTAAGAATAGTATCTCCAGGTTTTATCCCTGCCTTTTCCGCAGGACTTCCGTTAAGAGGAGCTATAACTATAATATCTTTATCTTTCATCCCAAGCTCTGCTCCGATTCCAGAAAACTGTCCTGCCAATCCCTCTTTGAAATTGTTATTTTGTACTTTCGGAAGATAAACAGTGTATGGGTCTCCAAGACTTTGAATCATACCTGAAATTGCGCCGTTAAGCATTTTTTGGGAATCGAGTTTGGACTTATCGTAGTAATCAAGGGAAAGTTTATCCCACACTGTCCAAAAAAGTGAAAAATCAATATTGGTCAAAACTGAAGGAGGCTCTTTGCTTGATATAGAAATCTTGGGTTTGTAGTTTTTCCAATCAACTGCAACTTTATTAACGCCGATGTAGTAGCCAAAAAGCGCAGAAATTAAAATTATTAGAACTATGCGAAAGGCAGTATTGTTTTTCATCAGAAGATTAAACTACGACGTATGGCAAAAGAGCCAAAAATCTGGCAAGTTTTATATTTTTACCAAGAGCCTTTTGGTGTTTTGAGCAAAGACCATTTCTGGATGCAGGAACAATCTTGCCCCGTTCCGTAAGCCATCTTCTTAGAACTTCCGCCTCTTTAAAAGAAGGCTCCAGTTTTTTACTGCAGAAAAAACACTCTTTGGGTGCAGGCTTTATTCTTCTTCGTTTTGTAAATTTTTCTTTAGCCATATTTAAAAAGGTATATCGTCCGGTGCAACTTCTTCGCTTCCTTCTTCCTTTGGCTCGCCGGAGCTCTTAGCGGAGGCGGCCGTCTCTTCAGTTACTTCTTCGCTTTTTTCTTTTTTAACAGGCTCTTTACTCACTTTAGGCGCTTTCTTTTCATCTTCTCCCGTTGTCTGTTCATTGCCATTTTCCGAAGCCGCAACTCCCTCAGGTCTTCGATCAAGAAGTATCATGTCTTGGATAACTATTTCCGTTGTTGTCCTTTGATTTCCGTCCTGTCCTGTCCAGCTTCTAGTTGTAAGCCGTCCCTCAACGTACACTTTTCTTCCTTTAGTTAAAAACTGGCTGCATAATTCCGCCAGCTTATTCCAGGAAACAATCCTATGAAATTCCGTTTCTTCGCGTTTCTCTCCGGCTTCTGTTTTCCAAGTTCTATTGGTTGCGATAGAGAAAGAGCAAACAGCTGTGCCGTTTGGCGTGTATCGCAGTTCCGGATCTCTAGTCAAATTTCCGATTAATTGTACCCTATTCAAACTTCGTGCCATAATTCTTCAAAAATCCTAAATCCTAAACTGTTTTGAATTTTGTATTTTAGTTCTTTGAATTTATTTAGAATTTAGTGCTTAGTGCTTATAATTTTATTGTTCCCTTAACAGTAAGTGTCTTAAAATATCTGCTTCTTCCCGAATTCTTTTTTCAAAATCCGAAGAAACCACGTCTTTTCCTTCCAGCTTTAAATCCAAAAAAATTCCTCTTGTTTCTTTTTTTATTTTAAAAGCCAATTCTTTTTCTCCTAATTCATCCTGTTTAACAATTTTTATGTCTTTTAACCATTTACCAATTTCTCCGATAAGCTTTTTTACTTTGTCTTTGGTAAGGGAGGTTTTCAGAACCAAAACCAACTCGTATGTACGCATAATGCAATTATCCTATCATATAAAAAAATACAAAACAAGCCCCTTTGTGGTTTTAGAATTTAAATACCAGGCTAAGGAGGCCTCCGAAGATCATGGTTGCAGGAATTGTCAAAATCCAAGCCAGAAAAATGCGGATTTTACTTACTCTCTCTAACCAGCGTTATTCCATTTTTTGGATAAAGGAAAAGCCAGCACCTTGCGATGTCGTACCAAGGAAATGTCTTCAAAGCTAGAGCTGAAAAGTCTAATGTAATTGTCTTTAAAACTAAGGCTGAAAAGTCTTCTGATTGCGTCTCTAAATGCTTCTCTTTTATTACACATTCTAAAACTGCAGCTTTCATAAGACTGTCGAATTGTTGGATAAATCTTTTCTGATTACCTCCTCCTGATCCTTCTTTTACTAATTTTGTAACCATTGCCACATCATCGATTTCAATTCTCCATCGGTTATTTACCTTAGCAGTTGTAAGTAAGGGATTTTTACGCAGGCCTTTGTCTATATCTTTGCCTGATTGAGGCATAGATTTAATATCTATCCCACCGTAAGCTAGACCGGCAATCCCAAAAGCCTTATTAATAGCTTCCTCATTCACCTGCATTACGGTAGAAAAGCTACCATTATAATTAAATCCTTCCATTGGCCTAAAACCATCACCAATTCCTGCTCGCTCTCCTGTCTCAATTGACATATGGCAGAGAGTATACAGAAGTGAATTCAAAAAGTCAAAAAAATTATTGGAGCTGATATGCGGGTTGACATATTCCGCTTAATCTTGTAAACTATGGGTTGTTTATTATGGCACCTGAAACGATCAATTCTTTAGGAAAACAAGTTACCGAACCTACTAAGCCAGATAATAGTAGCTTACTGGCAAATCTAAATATTGCTCTTTTCGAGAGCTATCCTATTGGGAAAATAATAGCCGGTTGCATAGACAGACTAAACGGTCTCTCTTTGGAGAAAAAAGAGGAGTGTCAGCCAAAAAGCTAAAAAGCCCTAATGCTGTTGCTACTATTCTGAAAATCCCATTAGAACGAGTAACACGGCATATAAATGCGGTTATTTACGATCCCAACTCAGGAGATATCTGGACAAAGTTGGAAGTTGAAATAGACCTAGAAGCGAAAAAAAATCTCGAGCTACTTAAAAGTCCGCGTATTAAACCAAACCTTATCTCCCAAAAGCAATCAGCGAAATAATAAATCTAAGGGGAAAAGGTCTTACGAATGAAACAATAATCAAAATGCTAAAATTACAAACACAAAGAAAAGCATACGATAATCTTATTAAAAAACTTATTGCGGATAAAAAGATAAAATCACGAGAGCGTATAAGACCCATCCCTATTGTCCAATCTTAAATTCCACCACTTCCCCATCCTGCATTATATAATCCCGGCCTTCGGATCTTGCGCGCCCTTGTTCTCTGGCTTTTTTCCAACCATTCAAACTTACAAAATCTTTAAATGAAACAATCTCTGCCTTGATAAAGTTTTTCATGAAATCAGTGTGTATAGTGCCGGAGGCCATGAGCGAGGTTGAACCGAGCCGAATGGTCCATGCCCTTACCTCTTTTTCCCCGCAAGTTAAAAACGAGATTAAACCAAGAGTTTCGTAGGCTTTTTTGATAAGTCGTTCCAAACCTGAAGTTTGTAAGCCCAAATCCGCAAGATATATTTTCTGTTCTTCCTCGGAAAGTTCTGCCAGCTCCGCTTCGATTTTGGCAGATATGACAACAAACTTTTCCTTACTAATTCCCAACAATTCCGCGTAGTTCTGAATTATCTTGTCCGCGTCTTTCAGCGTTTGTTCCGAAACATTCAAGACAATAAGTTCCGGTTTTGCAGAAAGCAGAAAAAAGGTATTTGCGAATTCCCGCTCTTCATCCGTCAGCTCTATTTCCCTTGCGGGTTTTCCGCTATCCAAACCTTTATACAATTTATCAATTGCGTCTTTTTCCGACTGCTTCTGAAACTTCCTAGCCCTGCCTTGGGCCTGCTTAACTGTTTGCAAATCAGCCAGCATCAGCTCTGTATTTATAGTTTCGTAATCGCTTTTGGGGTCCATAGAACCTTCACGAATAATATCTGAATCCTCAAACGCGCGGACAACATGAGCAATTATCGAAACCTCTCTGATGTGAGACAAAAATTTATTTCCCAAACCCGCTCCCTCACTGGCACCCTTAACAAGTCCGGCAATGTCCACAAAATTTACAATAGCTGGTTTTATCGGAGGAAACGCGGACATTTTTTCTTCTTCCTTGGTAATTTCTGCTAACTTTTGAAGTCTTGAATCCGGCACAGGAACAACTCCGACATTTGGCTCAATTGTGGCGAAAGGATAATTTGCCACAAATGCCGCCTGCTTTTTTAGAAGCGCATTAAACAGCGTACTCTTCCCCACATTCGGCAGCCCAACTATCCCAACCGACAAATTCATAAATTATAAAATAGACTATTGACACTCATACTAACATCTGATAACATATATTTATAAATAGGGCGTCAACCGTTAGGATGATGGCCCTTTTTTGTTTCCTGTTCCTAGTCCATTATTATGCTCAAACACTTTGAAGTATTTTAAGTTTAATCCTCCTGCAAAACTTTTCATATTAAGCTTACGTAAAATAGCATTTAAAACCTTAATTTTATTTTTGTCCCCTGATACCAATTTCAAATTTATTTTGTAAGAATAAGAAACCGCCCCTATAAACAAATCTACAATTTGTATTATATTTACTCCTTTTGAATCCACCCTATGTATTCCTCCAATTGCTAATCTATCTAGATTTTTATTGATGTTATGTTTAACATCAACTTCAAATTTAATATTTTTAGGAGTGGTAACGAAGTCCGCTAAAATCGTTAATATCTCGTCCTCCTCTATGCCTTGCTTTAAAAGAATTTCGGTAAATTCTTGGTAAGCTTTATATGGATTATTATCAAATTCTTTTTCAAAATTTACATTGTTTTTATCAATAACTATGCATGAGAAATATATGCCCGGCGTATCGAAAACGGCTTTTATTATATCCAAAATCACTGCTGACTTTGCCTTTGATAAAGTATTCCATTTAATTTCATCGTAAAAATGATTCCTTTCTCGCACTTCCCTAATTCTTGAATCAAGGAAAAACGGCTGCATGCATTTAATCATTCCTAGGCAGAAAAATCTATTAGCTTTATCATTAATGCTTCCCGTCTCATCAAAAAATGCAAAAGGCGTTCTTATCTTTTTATAGTCTTTTAAAGTAAAGCTCATCTTTGAAGATTATAGCAGAATTTTAATTCTAAAATCTTTTGGAAGCTATCGAGATTTAATTCACTACGTTTTGGGGTTCTCCATTTAAAAAACTTTCCATATTACCAATAAAAATCTCTTGCTTGGCAATCCTTGCTTCATCCGAAATATAACCAATAGGTGGATAGAATATGCAATTTTCATACTTAGATAATCGTTTAGCGTCTTTTGGATCTAATTCATCTGCATGATCAGTAATAAAAGTTATATCTCCTTTTTTAAGTCTATCTTCCAATGCAATTAAGTCTGTAATTTCATTGGGAACTGTACTTATAATCAAACTGCCTGATTTAACATTATTTATCCTTGTTTTGTTCAAAAAATGTTTTGTTTCAGGAGTTTCTGCCAAATGGAGAGAAATTATATTCGCTTGGGAAATTAATTTGTCGGCAGCTTGATATTTAATGCTTGCTTTCTCTAAATCCTTTTTTCTATTTTTCGACCAATATCTGACATCTGTCCCAAAACCTTTTGCAATTTCCGCTACTCTTCTTCCAATTCTTCCCAAACCAATTACTCCAAATATTTTGTCCTTTATCTCTGTTGCTTTTAATCCTACTTCTGAATAATCACCCTTACTTCCCCGCTTCTTTGCTTTAGCTATCTCCCTTATTTTGTCTAAAATTACTGCAAAAACGAGTTCCGCTACTGATTCTGTAGCATAACCCGGAACATTAGTTACAACTATCCCTTTTTTCTTTGCATAATTTGCGTCAATTTTTCCATAAGCCGTAGCCAAAACACTGATATATTTTAAATTTGGCGCAGAATCTATTTCCTTTTTACCAATATTTACTTGAAATCCTGTTAATATACAATCTGCATCAGATAATTCTTTTTGAATTTGAGGACTGTCTTTTGGAAGACCTACTCTATTCTCAACTAACTTATCTAACTTTTCCCAATAGGTCGGGTCTAATTTATCTTCGCTGATATTTATTATCAGAGCCTTCTTGAATTTCATATTCCAACACCAGAAGTATAGCAGATTTTATAACAGGTTGGGGAATTTTACCGAATCTTATTTAAGAGCGGCGTTTTGGAAAAGCGTGCTATACATCAAAGCATCTTCTGCTTTTTTCATGTTATCTCGTTCATCTTTAAGTTTGTCCATATCCTTTAAAAATCTTATTAGGTAAGGCTTCAATGAGGTTTTATTTATTTCTCCTCTTCTTTTTAATGCTTCAGCGAAAAAGCGATTCGCTAAAGCCCAAGATCCGCGATGGTATCCCAATGCTACCCTCTTCAAATCCATTGCCAAAGAAGATAAGGCCACTTTATTATTCATAAGATTTCTCCAAAGAAATACTTTGTCAAAATTTCAAATTTCTTCCTTTTATTAGCGTCTTGAATCTCATTACTGGTATTTTTATCAGCAGGTCTGATATTGATAAAAGAGTTACAGTCTATAATTTTTGTTTCGATATCCAATCCTCCACCCCAGATATCTTCTTGTTTTGATCCAGCGTCAAGAAGAATTTTTTCTGATTCAAAATGCCTATCACAACCAGCAGAACAAATCTTTTTCTTGATATCAATAACTGTTTTTATATAAACGCCAAATTGCTCTCTTAACTTTCTAATTTCTTCTTTGGTAAAAGGAGTTGTTTTCGTAATTATCACAACCTGATTATAGCAGAATTTTTAAATAAAATGCCGTGTTTGAAAGTATTACCATAATTTGAAATACTAAGGTATAATTAATCTATGAAAATATTGATTATTGGACCATCAGGAGCAGGAAAAACCCATCTCTCAAAAGAGTTTAAGAAAATGGGATTAAATGTCTTTGATACCGATGAGTTGGAAGGATTACATGGTTGGTATGATTCACAAAAGAAAAAAGTTCCCTTCCCTCGTGATGCAGGAAAAGAATTTATGGACAACCACGAATTTCTTTGGGATAGAAAATTCTTGAAGAATTTTCTTGCACAAAATCCTGATATTTACTTATTTGGGAATTCAGGCAATGCGTCAAAGATGATAGATTTGTTTGACAAAATATATTTTCTTAAAGTCCCAAAGAATGTACTGATTCAAAGACTCGATCATCAAAGCCGAAAAAATCCTATGGGAAAAACAGATTTCCAAAAACAGGTAGTTCTTGAATGGGCAGACAAAAATGAGGAAGAAGCAAAAGCTCTCGGTATCCGATTTATTGATGGAACACTATCTCCAAAAGAAATCCTAAAATTAATTACAGCGTAGGCTTGGGGAATTTTCTCTCAACCCAAAATATTACCTGGTATAATTTTATTATCTTAATCCGAGGAAGGAAGAGGCTTCGGCTGCACTAAAGTCATAGGAATATCACAACAAGATGGTATACCATCAGATGCTTTTGTACATAATACTTGAGTTCCGCAACCTAAATTAATAGAATTTCCATTTGTATCTTTGAATTCGCCCGATTGTAATTCGGATGTTTGAGTAGTAACCATAGTGGATTCATTTGTTTTAGGATCTACAATTTCACGAGTCGATACGCTCACTATTTCCTGTGCGCAAACAAATCTTTTTCCCAATTGGGCGGGCTTTCTTTCTCTATATGGCTTACCATCGACTGTCGGAATTACGACCTCATTTTCTTTTACCAAAATAGTGGTATTTATAATGTTTGGTTTTCCTGAATTTTCCGGCCTTAATGCTTCGTTCATTATTAGCGACAATCTATCACAATTACTTTTTCATGTCAATGCCGTACCACTGACTGTTATAATGCGTGGAGATTGCGCTCTGGGGTTTGGGGAATTTTACCGGGATTTATTTTAACCGGTAACTATTCTTTCTTCTCCTATTACAGTGATCTTTTGATCTTCGACAATAATCTCTTCCCCATTTTTTAGCAAATATAACTTATTGCCTTTATAATGACTTTTTATTTCATTAAGGAAGCTTTCTTGGTAATGAGGATAAATGTCAAAATCAACTAAACCAAGACCGGGAATAACGTTTGCCCCGTACTCATTCTCTTTAATGTACCAACCTGTAACATCCAATGTTTTTCCTGTAATCATACTTCCTGCGCTAGAACCCAAAAAAAGAGTACCGTTATTCAATATTCTTTTTATGTGTTTATCAATTTGGGTTCTTCTTATCCAATACATAAGGTATCCCGCTTGCCCTCCTGCAAACCAAATAACATCTTTTCCCTCTAATTTATTTATTACATCTTTATCCCAATAATTTTCTAATTGCAATAAAGTAATTTCCGCGTCAAGTTTTTGAACCAGCTTCCAAGATCCGCCGCTTTTCCAAGATCCCCATCCTTCCCCATTTCCGGCGGTTGGAATATAAGCAATTTTCTTTCTTTTAAATCCGCCCATATATTCCTCCAATTTCTTTGTCGTTTGAGGATTTTTTACTTCCGAAGCCAAAAAAAGTTTCACAGAAACATTATAACAGAAATTATTGACAATCTATTAATACAGACTTATAATTTGGCACATGGAAAAAGATCTTGGAAGACATTCAGATTTGCTTAGACCCACTATTGAACAGGCTGAAACTGCAGTTAGAACTTTAGCAAGCTTCTACGGATATCCCAACAATAACGTTCCCATGGATAGCTCTTTAACTCTTCAGGGAGGAGAGAAAAAGCTCCTTCAACTAGCGTCGGACATAACAAATGGTATAGTACATTCCCATAGCCAAGTAGCAGAAGCTCTCTGGAAATTCGGTCCTTGGATAAATTGCGTCAAGCGTACCCCTAGCGCGGCATTTGATTTCGCACTATATGGAGTTTATATCGCTGCTCTCAAAAAACAAAAGTCTTTTTCTGAATAAGAAAACCTTTTACTTATGGACGGCTACCATTTCCGCCAACGCTTCCAGAAGCACTAATAAATATTGTTCCCCCCTTTATCTTTCTTTTTCTCTCCTCCTGCCTCACCAATTCATAAGTCGGCAATAATCTATCCGGCGTAACTCCAATTGAATCTATTCCTTCTTCAACTAACATTCGGACAAATTCTGGACTATTAGATGGGGCATTACCGCAAATGCCAGTTTCCACACCACGGCTCTTACAAATCTGAATCACTCTCCTGACTTGACTGACAACCGCAGGATTTGTTTCCCCATACCATGGTATCTTTGCTAACACGCCGTTATCCCTATCAACTGCCAAAGTAAATTGGGTAAGGTCATTCGTCCCAAAGGAAATAAAATCTAGACCCGCATCAATGAAATCATTTATCCTTACTACATTTGCCGGATCCTCAACCATTATTCCAACCTTCAGCCCATCCTTGCCTCTTCTCATACCAACCTCTTCCATAATCTCATATGCACCTTTAAAACGGATTGCAACTAATTCAGGACCGCCTGTTAATTCTTTAGGATCCCGTACGACAGGAAACATAATCTTGACACTTTTATATCCCATATCTCTAGCTTTTTTAATTGCCTCTAACTCCCATTTAAATGCCGCTCTATTTTTTGGAAATAACGAGCGGACTAACCCTCTTTCTCCCATCATGGGATTAGCTTCAATGACCTCGTATCTTTCACCGCCAATTAAGCTTCGATATTCATTCGTTTTAAAATCTGTAGTTCTTAGAACTATATCGCTATTGGGGAAAGTAGAAGCGATGCTGGCAATCCCTTCCGAAAGTTTCCCTATATAGTACTCTCTTCCACTTCCATAGCCTGCAATTTTATCTGCTATTCCTTTATATAAATCGGAGTTGGGATCTATCTTTCTCTCATCGAAATCCACTAAGGCATTTACATGTACTCCAATATCCTGTAGAAGGAACTCAATACGCAAAAGAGAAATCTTAAACTTTTCTCCCAATTCCGCTAAGGCATGCAGTTTCCTCGCTTCTTCAGGCATCGCCATATTTACTCCCACTATGGTTTCTGTAGGATTATTCAGTATTTCTCTGACATCTATATCTACTCCTACCTCCTTCAAAGGCAATTTGCCTTTGTAAACTTTCAATCCTCTAACATCTAATGTTATTTCTTGAACCTCACTATCCTTAAGGGCTTCTATTTTATCCCCTACTCCTACAAGACAAGGAATACCTAATTCACGACTAACAATTGCAGCATGACAATTCGGTCCTCCTACACGAGTAATAATACCCTTAACCTTTTTCATTATAAGAACCCAATCAGGGTCGGTTCTATCAGTCACCAAAATTACCTCTTTGCCTTTATATCTGTCAGACTTAAGAAGAATATTTGCTTCATCTACCGTCCCTGCAATTAGCTTTATTCCGGCAGCAGCTCCCGGACAACCGGATACTCCACCTTTAAAAATTTCCTCTGCTGCCCCAGCTGCCTCTTCAGAAACAACATATTCTTTCATTCGTACTACCATCTGATCCTTATTTGAAGCAACTGTCTCGGGTCTTGCTTGAGTAAAATAGACTTCTCCATCCGCACCTAAAGCAAATTCTGTGTCCATGGGTTTTTCATAATGTTCGCTTATGGCTGTAATCGCACGTGCAATCTGTTTTATTTTCTCATCTGGAAGAACAAATCTCTTTCTTTCTTCTTCTGGAACCGCTACGTTTTCCGTCCCTCCTTCAATGTAAACAGTTCTAACTGTTTTTGCTCCTAAAGTTCGCCCGACTATCTCCCCTGTAATAGGATCAACAAAATAAGCGTCTGGGGTAACACTACCGCTAACGACTGATTCACCTAAACCATAATTTACGTCTATGCGGGCAACTTTTGCTCCGCTAATCGAATCTATTGAGAAACCAACTCCTGCAGAATGAGCATTTACCATTCTCTGTACAACAACTGCCAGCCCTGCTTCTCTATGGGAAAACTTTTTGCTTTCTGCCAATGCCTTTTCTATATCTTCTGGATAATCTTTTAATACTTGATCTGTAATTGCAAGTCTTGCCTCATTCCTATAAACAATTACTCTTTCTGTAAATTGAGAAGCTAAACATTTCTTAACGGAATTTAGTACTTCTTTTTCTCCTTCTTGATGAAGAAAGGTTTCGTATTGTCCGGCAGAACTGTTGCTTCCTCCATCTTCACTCTTACCCGAACTCCGCACTGCAACATCTACATTTTCTACTCCAGTTGTCTCACATAATTTACCGTAAGCTTCAATAATTTCGTTTTTTACGCCTGGTGATAACTCTATGCCAATCAATTGCTCTCTTAAAGATTTTCCGCCAATAGACATTTGTTTCTCTAATCGTTCCGCTTCCCCACTATCTCCGGCTAGCTTTGCTCTTAGCCAACTAACCGATAGACTATCTAATTTATCGACTTTTTCTCTGATTTCGGAGTTCTGCTCAAGAAGTTGATTGCATAAAGAAGTGGTTATAACAAAAGCTTCTGGAACTTTTACGCCGGGAATTGTATTAAGCTCTGCAAGACTTGCTCCTTTTCCTCCAACAAGATCTATTCTCTTCGCCCGGGGATCTTCTAAGAAAACTGTTAACGGAAGTTGCCCTATAGCTTCCCTAGCGTTACCAATTTCAAACCCTTTGATTTCTGTAGTTGTCATCTGTTAGTAAAATTTACCCTCGACAATAAGTGTAATCGAAAAAAAATCTGCGGCTTGACATTTACCTGACAAAATTATGACTTTCCTAAATTGTTTCGTAATATGCTCCTTGACTTATTTCTTTTAAACACAGTACTATAGAAACCTATGGCAAAAGCAAATGAACAAAAAACTCCAGAAGGAATGTGTCCTAATTGCGGTTCTCCGCTTGCAGAAATAACTATTACCAAAACAGGACGCAAGCTTCAAAGATGTTCTAAGGGCTCATGGAATCCCGAAACCAGAAAGAATGAAGGATGCGATTATGTCAAATGGTTTGAGGTTGAACCTCAAGAGCTTGACGAGAAATGTCCCAAATGCGGCAGTAAATTAATTTTGGCAGTTACCCGCTTTGGCAAGAAAATGAAAAAATGCTCCAGTGGCAGTTGGGATAAAGAAGCCAAAAAAGCCATCGGATGCGATTACATCGAATGGATTAACGGTACAACAGAACCGCTTGATGAAGAATGCCCCCAGTGCGGAGAGAAACTAGTTCTTTATACAACCGCCAATGGCAAAAAGATGAAGAAATGCAGTACTTCGGGATGGGATAAAGTTGCGCGCCAAGCAACCGGATGTCCTTATGTTTATTGGCTTAAACCTGAAGAATACCCCCAACAAGCTGACAAAACTGATAATGGCGGTGAAGAATTCCTTCCTCCTGAACCCAAAGAATAATTTATTCCTCTTCCACTGCTACTTCAATTCCCGCTTCCTCAAGAATTGGCCGTACGCTGTGAGATTTTCGCAGCGGTATTTCTTTTAAGAAAAATGTGACGACAAAAGCTACGCCCATAAGAATGGTACCGAGAAGAAAAACCTCTGTAATTGCTCCTGTAAAGACATCGAGAAATCCCTGTAAATTATTCGCACTAATATTCGTAATTGCGAACTTGGGATTTGCTTTGGATAATGTTTGGACGAACGGATCGGTTGCCATATTGCCTAATTTCCCCGTCAAAGCATTATTCAATACGCTTCCAAATATCGCCACTCCGACTGTTCCCCCAATGCTTCTGGCAACTTGAGTTGAAGCAGTAACCACTCCTAATTTAGAATTGTCAAATGAATTCTGCACGGCGATAGTAAAAATAGGCATTGTTATTCCCAAACCAACTCCCAACGCAATCATCCGCATCAGTAATTCCACTTGAGTAGTCGTAGAAGTGACTGTTGAAAGCCAATACATCCCTACCACAACTATTGCCATACCAAATATCGCTATCCGCTTATATTTTCCCGTTTTGGAAATAACTTGCCCGGAAATAATACTTGCGATGACCAACGCAAACATTAGAGGCGTCAGAATTGTGCCCGAATTCGTAGCGCTTAATCCAAGAACTACTTGGGAAAAAAGAGGGATGTATAGTATGGCGCCAAACATTCCCATGGCGGTTAAAAAAGTAATGATAACTGAAACAGTAAAGATGGAATTTTTAAAAAGTCCCAATGGTATAATCGGCTCTTTGGCAAACCGCTCTGTAATAACAAAAAGGGTAAGAAATATCATCGACATAATAAATAGTCCAATTTCCATCATAGAACTCCAAGCATACTGATTTCCTCCCCAAACAAGAGCCAAAAGAAACGGAACCAATCCAAGCGTTAAGGCGAGAGCGCCAAGATAATCAATGCTTCTTTCTTTTATACCTGAAGTAATTTTTGGCATCAAAAATCCGATTGCCGCAAGCGCTAAAATACCTATAGGAATATTAACAAAGAAATTCCACCTCCATGAAGCATTATCCGTAATCCATCCGCCAAGCGTCGGGCCAATAACAGAAGCCAAGCCAAACATTCCTCCCAACATTCCCTGCCATCTTCCCCGTTCTGACGGAACAAATAAATCACCGATAATAGCGAATGAATTTGCCATCATTGCCCCTCCGCCTATTCCCTGCAAACCGCGAAAGACAATAAGCTGCGTCATATTTTGCGATAGCCCTGACAGGATTGAACCCAAAATAAAAATGACAATTCCTCCGAAAAAGAACCATTTTCTTCCGTAAATATCAGACAGTTTTCCGTATATTGGCACCGTTACCGTAGAGGCAAGCATATAGGCGGTAAATACCCAGCTGAAGTGTTCTAATCCTTTGAGTTCGCTGACAATTCGCGGCATTGCGGTTGCCACAATCGTCTGATCAAGCGCAGACAAAAGTATGGCAAGCATAACCCCGATCATAACAGTTATTTTTTGTGAATTTGATATATTGGACAACATGAACTCTCATTATATCAGAAAAATTATTAAAACTTCGTCCTTAACAAGATTAAAAACGCAATTTATTGTATAATATCAGACTGATACAATTTAGCGACTTTAAATTATATGTCAGAAGTATTGCCTAAGATTAATGCTACAGCTGAAGTTGCCGCACAACGGGCAGAGATTATTAACAGCATACTAAAAGATGGCCTTAAATCAGCTGGTAGATTACGAAGGGAAAGCTCATTATATTTTGGATCTGGAGATCTATCTCCTAAAGATTTTATATCTTTTAGACTGATTTTCCCTCCGCACTTGCATGAGAACCTTCAAGCTTTTTCTAACAATTTAGAAGATGCCCTTTATCTTAGGAATATTTCTGTTCTGCCGGTAATGACAGAAAGGCCAAGCTATCGTCTTAAAGAGCCTGACCCAATTGATCAATTACCCGCATGGTCCCAAGAAGAGGTGGATAAAAACGGCGCAAAGGAAATTTTAGAAGCTAGAATATCCTCCTCATTTCTTATTGTAATTAATGAGACTATGGATGAATTAATGAAAAAATCGAGTCACTTTTTATTTACATCCAGAAAAGAAAGATTTGAAGGTCTCGAAACCATAGGAAAACCAAAAGAACATATAGTGCCAAGCGATAGGTTTTCTTATTTAATCTTTCCGCAAACAGTATGGGCTAATTATCAAAATCAAAAAATACAAACGGATAGAAACATTAGAACTAGACTAGTTGCCCAAAGCATCAAAAGAAAACTTCTTACGAGAACCCTATCTCTTTCTGTTCCTGACTATGAAAGTGCATTGTTAGAGATTCTCAACGAACGCAAAGAACCAATCTGGATACATGGAGTTCGTCTGCCAACAGAAGACGATATAAAAAGATTAAAGTAGAATTTTGAAAATGCAAAGAGGTTTGGGAAATTTTATGAGATCTGACTCCGAAGCCAGACCCCAGAAGTTGAGCACGAAACCTTTTAGCCTATTTTGCTCGCGTCTTTTTTAGGCGCCACCGCCCGGAGACCAATAACCTCATCTGCTTTGAAGGCTTTGATCAAACCAGCTCTCCGTCTACTCAACGTCAAATGATCTTGGGATACTCCTAAAAACAACTGTGAGTCAGCGTTAGCAAATCCGATTGCCCGAGCAGAAATATCGTGATGGTAAGCATTAGAACCTTTATAAGCTTCTCTTGCTACAGTTTCTATTCCATCCGGTACATCGTTCCGATTCTGACCTTTAAACAAAGTCAACGTAAATGTCCAGTCCTTTTGACCCAACTCCTTCATTGCTTTCAACAACCCGCTGCTAGTAAAATCTCCAGGATCACGCCTCCACTGAACAAAAATCTGGTCAAACCAATTAGTCAACTTTTCATTGGACGCTCCCTCAGGAAGCTTAACCCAGTCAGAGTAAGCTTTAAAATCATCAACGACAGGAGCTGTATCTTTACCCATATATTTATTATAACAAAAATCACGCTTAAAAACAAAAAATATGACAAATTAGTGAGGTTTGGGGAATTTTATCTCTCCCAAATTACATCTTCTTTGTATGTTTCTTCAGCCAAGCGACGATTTCCCCAAGAGAGAGGTGTTTATTCTCCACTCGAAGAGGAAAATCTACAAATTCTCTTTGTTCTACTACAACCAAGTAACCATTTATTGCAAGGAATCTGGCAGTTGTTGTCATGGTTGTCCTCTTGTTTCCATCCATGAAAGCATGGTTGAACATCAATGAATGAAAAAGAGCGGCAGCCTTATCAAATATAGTTGGATAAAGATCAACGCCCCCAAATGATGCCTGCGGCCTGCTAATCGCTGACTGAAGTAGTCCAATATCGCGAATTCCGAAACTTCCTCCATACTGTTCGATCATGCTATCGTGTATCGCAATTACTTCGTCGAGGATAAGGTGCTTAGTCTGTCTCACTTTTTTGCAAGCTCAGTAAGCGCTGTCTTGTAGCGGGTATTGAATGCGTCAAGCCAGTTCTTAAATTCGGGAGTAATCTTGGAGGCTTTAGAATTCTTTGTTCTTATTTGAACCACAGAGAGATCATTGTCTGCATCCACAAGCATTTTTTGTCCTGCTTTTATTTTTTTAGCGTCAACAAATTGCTTGGGTAAAGTGACTGCTAAAGAATTGCCAACTTGCATTACTGTTTGTTCCATATATTTACCCTGAGTTTATCGAAGGGTTATAACCATGTTATAACAAAGCTATAACTTTGTCAATAGCCAAAAAAACACACTTAAAAGAATTATGAACTTTTTATCTCAATAGGAAAACCCAATGCGAGTTATCAGAGATTGGCGAGTTGGAGGAGTGCCCGATCCGTAACGTCGAACCAATACGAAGGTCCTCTGCTGTTTTTCTCCTTGGCAGTTGTATGCATATGCAAAAGCGTTTCGGAATCCCATCCCGTTACGTCAGCCACAGCATAAGGCAAATTCCGTTGGTCAAAAAGTGAAGTCAGATCAAGATATTGCTCTTTGTTGCTGAAAGTTTCACCTGATGCCTTAAATACGAATATGCTGAAAGAATTAGAATTATTTTCCCGCAAAAACACGTATTTGTTATCCGGAGACCAAGTATTGGCAGGAATTACCATAGCGTCTGAAGTTGGAATATTTTTGGTAAATAAGGTTCTTTCAATTTTGCCTGAAGCATTGGCAGTGAAAAATGAGTAAAGAACAGAACCGTCTTTTTGACTGGCTTTGCGCATAATGAGCTGTGCTGTTCCGTCTCCGGAATGAACTGCCAAAGGCTGAACTTGGCTTGGATAAGGCCGTAGTATTTGATTTTGAGATATAGACGTTTGCCCGGCAAAATACAATTTGTAAGAAATCGCAGCAAGAATTAAAAATACGATGCTGCCTACTATTATCTTGATTTCACTTTTTCCAAAACCCATATACTTATTCCTCCGGAGCTTGTCCGTAAACAATAATTTCTGTTCCTTCGTTGTTTTTGGCGAAAGTGGAATTCTCCGAAACAGGCGGATTAGACCAATAATAAACTCTTTGAGCATCTTCTGTTCTCATATTTACGCACCCGTGGCTCATCGGATGACCGAAATTATTATGCCAATAGGTTCCGTGCAGACTAAAGCCTCTGGACTGTACGATGTCGTCATTGTAATAAAACATCACAAAAGGTACGTTGGGCAAATTATAATACGTATTAGCTGCCGGATTTCCGCCCTCCATGCGCACGAAGCGAAATTTCGACCAAATATGAAATGTGCCTGTTGGGGTAGGATACCATTTGCCGGATGATATGGGAAAATCCATAACGACTTCATTACCCTCAAATGCGTAAAGATGCTGGGTGTTAAGATTAACTTCAATTCTTTTCTGAACAGTTGTATCGCCCAAAACCGACCTTACTCCCCCTGCAAGGATCTTATCCGCGACTTCGCTGGGAATACTTACTTTCCTGCCCAAAAATATCCCCGAATTCGTATTTTCGTATTTACCCGTAAGATTTTTGGCGCAGGAAATTGAATTCCCGCATGTGTTATCAGTATTGTGCTTGTAGACGAAAACTCCCAAAACAAGAAGGAAAACTATTGAAAGGAAAATCGAAACTCTCTTCATATATCCATCATAAGCTATATTTTTGGTAAAAGTAAAGTAGAGATTGGGCTATTTTAAAACTGCTGGCATGCCCTAAATATCCTAAATAGGATTGCAAGGATTGATTAAAGTTTTCTGAACCAACATTTTCCTTTAATTTTTTAAAAATCCTTTTTCTAGTTTTTGTCCTTGGCAAAATATAATGAGGTAAAACTATGTAGCCTAAGAAATCAATTCCCCATTCTAATTTACGAAAGATAATCTTATTAGGATGAAGTTCAAGTTTAAGTCCGTTGCTCAGGAATTGTCTTAATACGTCAATATATTTACACAATAACTCTTTATTCTTTGATAAAAACAGAAAATCATCTGCATAACGAAGATAATATTTTACTTTTAACTTATGTTTTGTAAACTGGTCAAGTTCATTGAGGTAAATATTGGCAAAAACCTGACTGGTTAAATTGCCAAGAGGCATTCCTTTCCCTTCTCCTTTATCCGAGTAAAAACTATTGATTATCTGTACTAACAACCAAATAATATCTTTATCTTTAACCTTTTTCTTAAGTAAGGTAAGTAAAACTTCATGGTCAACGCTGGCAAAAAACTTTTTAATATCTAATTTTAAAGCAAAACAAGGTCTTGTATAGTTTTTAGAAACTTTTCTTGTAAGTTCCGCTAATCTCTTTACTCCTTTATGGGTTCCTTTATTAAGTCTGCAGGAATAGGAATCATAAATAAATACTCTGTCAAACAACTTATACAAAAAGGTGTAAAGCAGATGATGAACTACCCTATCTATAACACTTGCTTTATGAATATGCCGCTGTTTTGGGTCGTGAACATAAAATGATTCGTAACCTCCATGTTTATAACTTTTATTTTTCAATTTTAAATGTAATTCAAATAAATTATCTTCTAAATTCCTTTCAAATTCCGCAACATCAAAACGCTTAGCTTTTCCTTTTCTAAACTCTTTCCATGCTTGAAATAAATTTTCTATTGAGATAAGCTTGGAATAATCAACCCGTTCGACTTCGCTCAGGGTTGATACTGAGCGGTGCTCGGCACCGTCGAATGTATCAATATGCATACAGATAAAGATATTCACACACACACACACACACACCTGACTTTGACATACCTCTTATTCAAAGATTCTATGATTTCTACAAATTATTGTATGGATACCTGAAGCTTTTCCCCAAAAAAGACCGCTACACTTTAGGACAAAAGCTGGATAGTCTAACGCTTACAATTTTCGAACTAATCCTTATGGCAGGAACAAGTCAGAAAGACAAAAAGCTTCTTTATCTTGAAAAAGCTATCATCTCATTAGATCTTTTAAAGATATTGCTCAGACTGGCTAAAGATGTTCAATCTCTTGACAATAATAAATATCTACAGTTAGAACAATTCCTCCAAGAAGTTGGCAGGATGCTTGGAGGATGGAAAAGATCATTAACTCAAATTTAAAACAAGCTACTTCTCCAAAACGCCCGCCTATGTTCGAATTGTGATTCTGCGGATTCAGATTCCAATTGACATTCAAGTTACCATCCGAATTGAAGTTGGCATTAACCACATTGCTCTCGTTACGAGAACCAAGCTTTTTTGCCTTATGCCATCAATTACCACCACAGTTTGATTACTCTTACTGTTGTATTTTATTTGGAAGTAGTCCTTCGACAAGCTCAGGACATCTTCGCAAGCATTAGGCAAGAAGTGTCTTGTTTTTCTTTTGTATTCTTCTGTTATCCATAAACAACAGAAATCGAACAAAATTTTGAAAATCAAGGATTTCGGTAATTCTAAAGTCTTAGCTTAAGAATGTATTAACCTACTCTCAGGAGTATTGTAGCATAAAATAGTTTGGGAGGACTATAAAAAAACGAAAGTCAAAGGAGCTAAAAGGACAAAGAGGCAAAGGTTTAAGCTTTCTTCACTTCTTCAAAACGCCCGCCTATGCCCGAACCGTGACCCTGCGGACCCAGACCCCAACCGACAAACAAGTACCCACCCGAACCGAAGTCGGCATGAACCACACCGCTCGCGCGACGAGAACCAAGCAAACGAGACCATGTCGATCCTTCATCTAAGTAACGTCCTGTTAAATCTTTATTTGCTTGAGAAGCAAGAATAAAAGTATTTAATGTTTGTGCGAAATATTTTTTATCTTTGGCATGCTGTTCAAGATCTTCCTGAGTAGTATTAAGATTTGGGGCATCAACAATTGCTTCTACTTTAACCCATCCGCCTTTTTTGTTTGCATCAGGACTATTTTGCACGCTAGTGTCTTCTTGAACAGACCAGTTATTCATCTTTGGATACATCTGTCCTAATCTTACTAATCCTTCTTTTCCCATAAGCTCTTGCGGAACATAAACTAACATTGAAGGAACTTCGTTTCCTTTAACATCTACCATTGGCTTTCTTATTTCTGCTTCTGTCCAACTACAATCTGGCACGGAAATAGAAAGTCCTATTCTTTTACCATCTGCTTGTAATTTTGTTCGCCAATAATTAGTAACTGCTTCTGGAGAAAATGGTTTTACTTCAACTGAAGCTGTAACAGATGGCAAAGAAATATCTCCAAATGTCTCCCTCCATTTTCTTGCGCCCTCTATGAGAGTTATTGCTAATTTGGCTTTATCGCCATTGGGATCCCCAACGAATTCTCCTAATCCTTCTTTGCTTTCAATGTGTCGCATTGTCATAATTTTAAGATATTATCACACTATAAGGCGTCTTGTCAAGCTCTAAATCGAATAGTCTATACTTGACTTTGGGCTTATAGTGTGATATACTGCAACACTTATGTTTACATCAACACTTTTAGGAGCTGTGCTGTTTTTTGGCATAAACCTGCCTATCGTACAAAACCTTCCCCAACAAAATAAACCCTCTGAACAGGTGCTATCCTCTCGTGCCATATCTTTGGAAAAACGTTATTCCAATAAATTCGTAAATGATATTTTCAAAGACAACATTTTGCTAAATATTGCCTATATGGCGGATAAAGTTGGCAAAAACGCGAGCATAAACTGGCAAGAGATAGGAAAACCTTTCCATTATAAATGGACTTTAAAACCAAACGAGGTATTTTCTTTCCACGATGATGTGTTGCCGGAATACCAAGAGAAGATTGTAAAAACTACAAATGCTCATTTTAATTCACAGGAGGGCTTCAAATCCGACGGTTATCTTGTAGGTGATGGAATTTGTCATTTAGCTTCAATTATTTATTGGGCTGCGAAAGATGCAGGTCTTGAGGCAAAAGCGCCTACCAACCATGATTTTACGCCTATTCCGGAAATTCCAAAAGAGTTTGGGGTAGCTATTTATGATGATCCTGGCAAAAGCTATTCAAATCAGGTACAAAATCTCTATATAACCAATAATAAAAATGTACCCATAGAATTTAAGTTTGATTATGACGGCGAAATTCTTACAGTTTCGGTCGCAGCTTTATAATCTATCTTTTCTCTTCTTCTATAACTTTTTCCGCTAAGACGTGTTTTTCTGAAGCAAAAAGAAAATGCTCTGTCTTACATTTAGATGTGTTACCGAAATTTTTCTCTCCATTATCTGGCTGTCCATCCGCCGTCAACTATCAGCGTTTCTCCAGTAACAAAATCCGATTCATCCGATGCCAAATACAAGGCCGCATAAGCAATATCCAAAGGTTTTCCAATTCTTCCTATTGGGATTTTATCCAAAAAGGATTTTTTGGCGTTTTCATCCTGCAAAAAACTTTGGGTCATATCCGTTTCTACGACACCGGGCGCAATTGCATTGACATTGATATTTTTTGGTCCGAAATCCAAAGCCATCTCCCTAGTCATATTAACAACCGCGCCTTTTGCCGCACAGTAAGCTATGCTTTCTTCGAAACCTATCCATCCGGCTATAGAAGCTGTATTGACGATTTTCCCTTTTCCCTGTTTTATCATCGATGGAAGAGCTGCTTTGGAACACAAAAATGTTCCTTTGGCGTCAATTGCCAGAACTTTATCCCAATCTTCTTCGGTTGTCGATACTGCGTCGCCGGCTAAATAAATGCCAGCATTGTTGACCAGAATATCAATTCTGCCAAATTTTTCCAGAGTTTTTTGGATAAGATTTTGTATTGAAGAAAAAGAAGAAACGTCTGCTGTTACTGCTAGAGCTTCACCGCCTGATTTTTTCAGCCCTAGGCTGATCCGCCTTTGGCGGACAATTTCCGCTACTGTACTTTGCAAAGCCTCAATCCTTCTGCCGGCAGCAACGACTTTGGCGCCTTCTTTGGCGAACAGAATAGCTATCGCCTGCCCGATTCCGCTTCCCCCGCCTGTAACAATCGCAACTTTATTTTCCAATCTCACCTTAAGTAAATCTTAAGCCAGTGTGGTTAAAATTGCAATACCGCAAGATATGCGGAGGCTAAAACCCAATTTCCTATTTATTTTTTGCCACTACCGGACGAACAGTGCGGCTGAAAGGATCAAGGTTATTGGCAACACCTCGGTCGACGACGACACTGAAACCACCATCAGGGTCGGCAACGACAACATGAGCGACATGGGAACTGAATTCGTTTACTGCGTTTTTAGTTCCTCTATCTGTCGGTTGTCCTTTCTTCAAACGTTCCGCTGGCATATGTTTAGCTTATATCACGCTATAAGGCGTTTGTCAAATTTTTATTGGGAGTTTTATCTTTATTTCAAAATATAATATGTGGCTTTACCTTTCCCTTTTTTTTCAATTAAACCCAATTTTAGCAGCTTTTTAAAGTCTTGTGTCCTTGTTGCTTTAGCTCGATCTGTCAATTGAGCATAATTCCTATCGTTAATAAAACCTTCTTCTCGAATATGCTTAAGTAATTTCAAGTGATAAGTTTGTAATTGCGTTTGCGGAGTTGCCGCAAATTTTGGCAGTATTTTTTTTACTCGTAAGAGCTCATCGATAATTCCTTCAGTAAAATATTCAAGAAAAGAAGTAAAGTCAATTTCTTCGGTTAAATCATAATAATTGCCAAATTCCCCTACTGTTTGGAAATACTTTGTAACATTTTTATTATAGTAATTTTCAAAGCTAAAGAGATTAAATGTGTTAAGTCCCATTTCAGCAAGTAACACCTTAGTTGCAAGACGAGTTGTTCTTCCGTTACCATCCATAAAGGGATGAATAATAACCATTTGTTTGTGGAAAATACCGGCAAGAATGAGGGAATCAATAGCTTCCCTATTCGAATTGACAAACGAAATCAAATCTTCCATAAGGCGTTTTACGTCTTTAATTTCAGGCGGCAAATATACAACCTGTCCCGTTCGCGGATCGTTAACAACTACCGGTTTTTCTCGAAGTCTTCCTGCTTCAGATTCCGACAATAAATCCCTCATAACTTGTTTTTGAATTTGTAAAATAAGGTCAAGGGATAAACGCGCACTCTCTTCCTTAAGTTTTCTATTTAAATCTTGCAGTGCTTGATTATAATTTAATATTTCTCTCTCGCTGTCTCGTATGTGTACGGGCGTTGATTTAAGAATTTTTTTGACTTCTGTTAGGGGCAATGGATTACCCTCAATGCTAGTTGAAGCATAAGCAGATACTTCCCTAGCTACTCTCTCTAATTCTAATAAAACAACATGAGGAAACCGTCTATTGTTCAATTCGCTTACTAAGATATTAATTCTTTTTATATTAGCAAGAAGCCGATCGGTAATAGTATATTTTGGATAGAACATACTTGTCCGCCAACATTGCTCCTTGAGCCGTGTACGAATAGTACTGAAAAGGCGAAAGGTAAAATGCGGTGGATAATCGGATTATAGTCGATTAATAGTCGATTGTCAAGTTTTTCACAATAATTCGGCTTTGGATTTGAGGAAAAAATAGCCAACTGTTCCAAAAGCAATAATAGGAGAAACGAAATTGGGAATATAGAATCCGAAACTGTCTAAAATCATTATTATTCCCAAAAATAATATTGAATACATGGCTCCGTTTTTTAAATATTTATACTTTTTTATTCTTTCTATATTGCTTACCGTCAGCTTCCGCAGAACCAATGCCCCAAGGCCATTTCCCAAAAGAATTAACGGTATTGAAAATGTAAAAGCAAATGCCCCTATTACTCCGTCGATTGAAAAAGTTGAATCTAAA
The DNA here is from genome assembly GCA_030651475.1 of Candidatus Levyibacteriota bacterium. Lineage (GTDB taxonomy): Bacteria > Patescibacteriota > Microgenomatia > Levybacterales > UBA12049 > JAUSEW01. Next base: position 43,822 of record JAUSEW010000002.1, on the reverse strand, counting down.
ACCTCAAGATAGGCAATCTTGCTTATATCCGACATATTTCCGGCAATAAGCTTTCTTTCCTGTTCTTCTGCAAATTGCCTGAATCCATGAATGATAAAAAATGCCGTAGAACCTATAACTGCCGCAAATGCGAGCATAGAGTCTTTTTGCAAGGCAAACCACACTATTACGGCAAGAAGAATAGAGACAATGGCAAAAAACCAAGCTCCTTGGGCTTGGAAAAATCGTTCTCCTTTTAATCCGAAATTCTTAGGTTCCAAAAACAGCCAGTTGAAAAATAAGAATAAAAGGAATACTCCTCCACCCAAAAGAAGAAAAGGCGATGTTTTCTCAACAGCTTCTGCGATTTGAGGATCTGAAGAAAATGCTGCAAAAAATATCCTGATTACGCCAATCTGGGGATTTGCAATCCACACAATAAGAAGAGGCAGTAAACCGCGGACGACAAAAACTGCAAAAAGAAAACCCCACAGGAGAAACCATTTTCTTGCTCTTTGGCTCATTCCTCTTAATACTTCCGCATTGATAATGGCATTATCAACGCTGGTGATTATCTCAAACAGCGAAAGCCCGAGAACAGTTAAAATGATAAATCCGAAATCCATAAATTGTATTATATCAAAAAATCCTTATCCAAGTTTTGCGAGGATTGCCATGAAAAGAGGGAATTCTTCCCGGCTTCTATTTTCCATTTTTGCCGCTTTGCCAACGCTTATTTTATCCGAAGTCCACTCCTCTATTTTCTCTATTACCAAACCTGAATCAAAAAGAAATTTACTGTAAGCAGAAAGAGAAAAATGGAAAGACCAAGTTACTGAAGATTCCTTTTCTCCCGGATGCATATTTATCGGAATTTTAAGAGGCGTTAGGTAGCGGTCGATTCTTCGGTACTGGGTTTTATTTTTTTCATCAATCCCCCAGGACGTTTGCCTGGGAATTCGGAAATATGGATGGTTCAGAACTATCAGCAGTTTTCCGCCTTTTTTGAGATAGGAAGCAGCATTTTGCAACGCCAAAAAAGGTTCGGAAATATTTTGCAGAGCGAGAATAAAAACTGCATGAGTAAAATCTTTCTTGGATATCGGAAGAGGTCTAGCGACATTGCCAACCGCATATTTATGCAACGGATTATGGTCGTTTTTTTTAGCATAATCTATCAAAGAGGTCGCAATATCAACCCCTTGATAATAAATATTTTTAGGGATTGCCCTTGCCAAAACCCCTTCTCCGCATCCCAAATCCAAAAGACTTGCCTCGCCGGTAGGCAGGCTGCTCTCACTATCCAACGAAAGAAGCGCTAATGATCTTGGGATAACCAAATGCTCGTGAAAATAATGCCCCTTTTCCTTGACCAAATTTTTATACCATCCGGAAACTTTCTGCCAAGAAGTATTCATTGTAAGCTAATCTTAATTTCTGTAGTTCTCGATTGTTGGGGTTTTATCATTGAATCTTTGGAGCCAAAAAAATTCTCTGCAGGATTACCCTCTGCTGGTTCTATGCAAACATAATGTTGATCAAATTTACCTTCTGGATTTTTGCCTGTCCACAGCTGAAGAATAGAAAATCCTTTTGCGTCTAAAATTATCTCCCTCCTCAATGGTATATGAATCACATTTTTTCCTTTTAGTGCAGGGATTGCCCCATCTCTTCTCACGATGTCTTCAACATCTTTGCCGTTAATGATCAAACCACCCCACCCGCCAGGAGTATCCCAATAAAAATGTTCTGCGAAATTAACGGGAAGTGCTTCTGTAGAGCTATTTGAAACAATTGTTGTTAAGGAATATTCTTCTTCCGAAAGACTATGAACCTGTCTTATGCTTAATCCTTTGGGATATTGACCGTCTACAATTTCTTGAGATAAAATAATATGTCCTTCTACTATAGAAACGTCAAAATCTTTTTTTCTTGCAGATCCATGCTGCGGAATACCAAATCTAGTCGTGGTTTCGGGACCAAAAATAGGAATACACGGATGGGTGGATGCTTGGGTAAGATCCGCTCTTCTTACTTTAGTAAGAATCTTCTGCCCTTTTAACGTTAACTCTTCAATTCTTGCACCATGAGGATTAATTGCCAATCTACTTAAGCCCTTCTTAATTTCTATTGTAGCTATTGGTTGTGTCGTCTCGGTTCTTGGTTCAGCCATTTATATAAAATGTAAGCAAATTATAGCATTTAGATGTCTATTTTCCAATCTTTTTTACCAGAGAGCCTTTTTCCGTGTCCAAAACATTGTAGCCCAATTTCTTAATTCTGCCTCTCATTTGATCTGCCAGATGGTAACTCTGAATCTTCCTTAGCTCTTCTCGTTCTTTGACCATTTTCATTATCTCTTCCGGTACTTCAAGCTTCTGATCTTGTCCAAGATTTAGGCCTAGAACCTGATCCATTTTGAACAAGCTTTCCGCTTTGGCAGATGTCGGATAATCGGATTTCACTAATTCCCAAACGATAGAAAGCGCTTCCGGCATATTTAAATCATTGTTAATCGCCTGCAAAAATCTTTCTTCAAATTCCGCGCATCCCACTTTTGGTTTTCCCCAATTGGAAATATTCTCCCTTAAGCGGTTTAATGCGGTTTGCGCCGATTCCAAAGCCTCAAATGTAAAATTTGCTTCCTGCCGATAATGAGTTTGCAAATAAAGATAGCGAAGAGCCAGAGGCTCAAAACCCTGCCTGCCGGCAGGCATGGCTTTTTTAATAATATCTTCGACAGTATAAATATTCCCCAGGCTTTTGCTCATTTTTTGCCCGTCAACCAGCAGAAAATTATGATGCATCCAGTATTTAACAAACGTTTTTCCTGTTGCGGCCTCGCTTTGAACAATTTCATTGGTATGATGAATGGCAATATGATCAATTCCTCCTGTATGAATATCCAAAGTCTCGGTTTCCAAACCCTTTATCGCCATAGTTGAACACTCAATATGCCAACCGGGAAATCCAATACCAAAAGGGCTTTCCCACTCCATCAACCTTTTAGGTTGCCCTGAGCTTGTCGAAGGGTTGGGGCTAAATTTCCAGAGAGCGAAATCTGACGGATGTTTTTTGCCTTTAACCATCTCTACTCTTGCGCCCGCTTTCATATCCTTAAGGTTTTGACCGGAAAGCTTGTTGTAGTTTGAGAATTTCGAAGTATCGAAATAAATCCCGTCATCTATTTTATACGTATATCCTTTCTTTTCAAGCGCCTGAATAAAAACAATTTGCTCTTTAATGTAATCTGTTGCATGCATCACCAGATCCGGTTTTTTGATATTCAAAGCTTTCGCGGATGCAAAAAACTGCTCTTCAAACATTTTCGCAATCTCCCAAACAGTCTTATTAAACTTTCGGGCACCCTTTTCCATCTTATCCTCGCCTGTATCCGCATCCGAAACCAAATGTCCGACATCCGTAATATTCATTACGTGCTTAACCCTGAAGTTATTGAAATCCAAAACCCTAATCAAAATATCATCACCCACATACCTTCTCATATGCCCTATGTGTTGGTAATCATAAACCGTGGGACCGCAGGAATAGATATTAACCTTTGGAGAATTAATCGGCTTAAACTCCTCAACCTTTTTTGTTAGCGTATTATAGATTTTCAACATATATTCTTCATGTCATCCTGACAACGTAATCCTTATCCCGATGCGCCGGGAAATTTCTCTACTCTTTCCCTTGCTCTTTGAATTAAAGGTGACGGTTTTTTCTCTTCTTTTTTTTGGAGTTCTGCCATCTCCTGCTTTTTTTCTTTCTCCACTTTCTCTGCCGGTCTTTCTTCCTGAGGCTTCGGCGGATTGACTAATTTCTCATAATACTCTTTGTGCAGCTGCTGTCTAAGAGTTATCAGTTTTTGCTGTTCTTCCGGAGTTTCATTGGCAATTTGCTTGGCAAATTCAGAATCATCGGGTTTTGGAGATTGCGAAGTGTCTTTTGGTTTTTCGCTTGGCGCGTATAAACTTTTCACGACCTCTTTCGTAGCCTGTTCATCGGAAGATGTCGGTTTGGGGGATTGAGGAGCAATATCGGTTTTCAAACCAAACTCCGAAGCAACATCGCCTGCCATCTCTTCAGGTTTTTTGATAATTTCTTCGCCTGTTTTTTTGGCAATAGTCCCCAACTGCCCCAATGCTTTACCCAAAATTCCGCTATCATCCATAAATAAAACCAAACCCTATAATCCCAATTATCCTCTATTTTAGATTCTACCCTAATCATTTCAAAAACTCCAACGTCTCAAATACTTAAATAATATATATTATTTAAGTGAGTATTCTAAAAAGCTTTTTTGCGGACGCTTTTCTTTCTCTCGTATTCTCTCTTCTGATATACCCAATCGCTCCCTTTTGAATTAGGTATTTTAGATAGCATATCCTCCACTTTTTCCCAAAATAGATTCATTTTTTCGTTTGCCGCTATTTTCCCTACAGCCTTTCTGTAACCCTTACCGGAATATCTAAGCAATAAGCTGACTGTCGCAATTGTTGGAGGCGTAACCCTTAATATTTCCGCTATAGTTCCATATTTATATCCCTTATGCAAGAGAATGGCAATAGAAAGCCGTTTTGCCAACATAATCTTTTCAACAGGAGAAAGGAAATCGGTTAGAAAATCTTCTATGTCTTCTGCGTTATTTAGATGAGAGATTGTTTCTCGAAGAACCTCAAACATTCTCTCTTCAACTTTTTTATGAACAGGGTATTTAGAAATCTGTGTCATACTTTAATAATATATATTATTAAAGTGACTTGTCAATATCAACAATATGTAATAATACCTACGAATGTCTACGATTTTTTATCTGGGGCATTTGAACGAAAGAGCAAAGGAAGTTGCCAAAAACTAATCCAAGCTCTCATTTTTTTGACAAACTGAAAGCAATATGATATAAAGCAAGCCTATGGCAGGACAACCTTTAGAGAGAGGTACTCTTTACTCACCAGATGCAGCAGGAAGAAAAAGGATAGGGGAATCTTATCTTTCTAGTTTACTTGAAACTGCTCCAGTACACAAAGATCGACCATCAGCTTTTGCGGCAGTCGAGCTTTTTCTTATTGTAAACGCGGGCGTAAAGATTCCAGATTCCTTAATCAAAGACATGAAATTAGAGTCAATAAAGTGGATCCCCGCCAACCCCTCCGAAGACACGCTACCATTACTAGTTTTAGGCAAACGTCCTAGTCAAAAAGAGGCTTTTATAAATAACCATTTAGACGATGCAGCTGCTACCTTGGAAATTGCAAGACAAATAAAAATTCGTAATGGAAAAGGGGAATTCTTTCCCTCTCTCATCAGAATTGCCGGTGTGATCCAAAATAGAGTTGTTGCTGTTACTTATGACCTAACTGAAGGTAACCGTCTTACAGAATTAAATGTATCTATGCCCTATAGTGAATGTCCGCCTTATTTAAACGATGACTGGGATACCTCTTGGAATCTTCGTTCTCAATTAGTGACCTCTCTTCCGACGTACAAAAAGCGTCCTTACAAAACCGCTGCTTTTATAACCCCTGAAATGCAGAAAGCAGTACGAGAGAAGGATAATATGATACGTTCCCCTCACGATAACGCATTGATGGTTAGATTTAATGAACGCAGGGCATATTTTGGAAAATCACTAAATGTTTCTGAAGCATTTAATCTAACGACGCTTACTGACAATTTAGGCTACTATGCAAAGACGGCAAACGGTAACGCAGTAGTCGGACTTACCGCTGAAGCAGCAAGAAAAAGAGGTATTGGGCCTTGGGAAATTTACGTTCCAGCCGTTTTACAAAAAGCTTAATATTCGCTTCGGCCTTCCATTGCTCTTTGGAGCGTTACTTCATCAGCGTATTCTATATCTGCTCCGACCGGCAGTCCCCGCCCAATCCTAGTAATTTTGAAGTTTGCGTTTTGAGATCTTAGCTGTTTTGCAATATACATCGCTGTCCCCTCGCCTTCCATGGTCGGGTTCGTGGCTAAGATTACTTCTTTTATCCCTTTTCCGTTTTTAGAATTTTTTATCCTATCCAATAACTGTTTTATATAAATTTCATCCGGCCCGATATTATTAAGCGGATCTATCCTTCCATGAAGCACATGGTAAAGCCCTTTGTACTGTCCGTTTTTTTCCAAAGCGATAATGTCCAATGGCTCCTCCACCACACAGATAGTTGAAGCATCTCTTGCCTGATCCGAACATATATCGCACGGGTTACTTTCTCCAATTGAAAAACAGGATGAACAAATAACTGTTTCTTTTTTTAAGCTTTGAATTGAAGATGCAAACTTATCCAATTCGCCTTGCGGAACGTGCAAAAGATAAAATGTAAGCCGCTGCGCAGTTTTAGGTCCAATTCCCGGCAATCTCTCGAATGCCTCTATAAGGTTTTGTATGGCTTTTGGGATTTTCATAAATTCTCAATTACTATTCTGGCGATTGAAAGGATCTGGAGCTTGGGAAATTGTTTTTCTTTAGGGATAAAAACGCTGTTGGTAACGTATATTTTTTCTGCTTTTATCTTTTTCAAAATCAATTTCGCATTTTCGGCAAAAATCGCATGTGTTGCGAAAATCCAAACCTTCGCTAGTCCTTTTTTCTTTAGGAAATTTACTGCTTTGTCTATAGTTCCCCCGCTTGCAATCATGTCATCCACGATAAAGGCGAAACGTCCTTTGAGATTGATGTTCGGCGCTACATGAATATTTTTGATTTTAATTTCTCCTGTTTTTAAATTCCTATCCTTTTCTATGCTCGCATACGGCATATCTCCCAAAAGCTCCGAAAGCAATTTTATCCTTCTTATTCCTCCCATATCCGGAGAGATTAGAATTGGTGATGCTCCTGATAACGCGCCTTCTTCCGATATCACCCTTATTTTTTCGGCAAAAAGCGGCAAAGCAGATAAATGAGCTATGGGAATTGCGAAAAACTCTGGAATTTTTATGGAATGAAGATCAAAAGTTATAATTTTATCTACTCCGGACGCCTGTAAAGTTTTTATCATCACCTCTATGGAAACTGCCTCTCCTTCTCGAAATACATGATCCTGCCTTTGATAACCAAGATACGGAATAACCGCTATCACAGACTTTGCTCCGCTTCGCTTCAAAGCGTCCACGATAAAGAAAAGCTCGATGTAATTCTCATTAACGTTTGGAGATGTGCTTTGGATAACTATGCAATTTTCTTCCACAACTTCATCCAATACCCTTATTCTTTTTTCGCCGTCAGGGAAAACGTGGATTTCCAAAGGAGACAAGGTAAGTCTTAAGCCTTCCGCGATTTTCTTAGCCAAAGGCTCATTGGAAGTTCCGCTAAATATCTTCATAGTTCGAATACCTCACTATGACCCTGAGCGAAGTCGAAGGGTCATAACCCTATTCTACTATTGTAAAATGCGCTTATCAATAAGGATTAAGGCGTTTATCCTGCAGATTTTCGACTAGCGACTCTAAGCTTGGCTAAAGCTTTTGCTTCGATCTGTTGTACTCTGGTCGGGCTGACTCCAAAATATTTGCCACACTCCTTTTGCGTTATATCTTCTTCCCCCTCTTCCGGGAATCTAAGATCTAAGGCCTTTCGCTCTCTTGGCCCAAGTATACCCATGAACCCAATCCTTCGTGCCTCTTCTACAAGTCGCTTATTTGCCTGTTTCCGTTCGGTTCGCTTTCCGCTATTGAAACCCTTCATGACTTTCTTGAATTCTTCCTTTGGATTACCATCTTTTGGCTTAAGAACAAATAAAGCATCTGCTCCTGGCTTATTTTCTGGCATATTTTAGTTCCCTCCTCCTAATAATCCCCCCAACCCTCCACCCATTTGCGAAAGTTTGCGGGCTGCAACTTCCTGGGCTTTTTTAATCGCTTCATTTACCGCTTCTTTGACATCTTCATCCGAACGGCCGTTGGAAGCAAGGTTTATTATTTTCTGGTCCCCTGTTATCAAAATCGCCACTCCGTTTCTCTCAACTGCTATTTCTTCAGCCTGAAGCTCTCTTTGAATCGCCATTGCCTGATCCCGCATTTTTTTGATATCCCCAATTTGTTTGAACGGATTAAACATAAATCCTCACCCCCCTTTTTTAATTTTTTAATATAACCGACACTTGAACTTTTTTGCCTGTTATATCTTCCGTTGCTTTTTCCAAGATATCCCTAACTTTTCTTTCATCCAAACGCTCTTTGTGGAATTTGAATTTGGTCTCAATCACAAGCTTATCTCCGCTATAATCTTTCAAGGAACAGCCGCGCAAAACTCCAGCCACCGAATGATTATACGGTCTGACCTTTTCTATGAATTTCGTCCAAAAATCGCTCTTGCCCTCTCTTTTTGAAGAACCGACTAGCTGTTCACTTGCAAATGAACTGAACGCCGACTGATTAACCTTTGAATTTTCTGTTAAATTTTGCTGTTGGCGTTCACTTAGCGAAGGAGTTTTTGACTGGATTTTAGAAACAGTGTTTTGAGCGTCATTTGCAATGTGCGACAGATTGTCGGTTCTTTCTTTTTTGCCTCCCCATTCAATTATTACCATTTCAAGCGGCAGTTGGGGCAAAATCGCATATTTTAATTCCTGATGGGCTTTTACCAGCAATTCCACCAATCCCTTAATCTCCCCTATCTGCAAATTGCTATCCAAGATTTTGGCTTCTTTGGTTACGCCGGCTCTAGCAAGAAGCAATGAATGCAACTTTTCAATAATCTGTTCCAACAGATATTTCATATCCAAACCTTGTTTCGTAAGTTCGCTTATTAATTTAAGAGCCGAAGCCGTATTTCTCTCTTCCAGAAATTTAATCATTTGAGAAACTTGGTGTTCTAAATTCGATATTTGATATCTTTCTTCAATGAGTTTTTTGGTAATTTTCTTTCGTCCGGCAAAACCCACCACCTCTTCCAAAATTTTTACTCCATCCCTAAAACTTCCATCGGAAAGGCTTGCGATAAGCTCCAAAGCCTCCATGTCGATATTTAATTTTTCTTTCTTAGCAATTCTTTTAAACGATCTGACAAGCTCCAACGGCTCTGCTTTTCTAAAAGCGATGTGAAAACATCGGGAAGCTATAGTTGCCGGAACTTTGTGCGGTTCTGTAGTGCAGAGAATAAACATCACGTGACTTGGCGGCTCTTCCAAAGTTTTGAGAAGAGCATTGAATGCTTCTGTTGTTAGCATGTGCACCTCATCGATTATGTAAACCTTCTTTTTTGCCCTAAGCGCTGAAAGCCTGACTTTTTCCCTCAAATCCCTTATCTCATCTATTCCCCGGTTGGATGCTCCGTCAATCTCCAAAATATCCATATTGGTGCCGTTGGATATTGACCTACATTGATCGCATTTATTACAAGGCTCAATATCGTTTTTTTTCTTTTCGCAGTTAACTACTTTCGCCACAATTCTCGCAGTGGAAGTTTTACCCAGTCCTTTTGGTCCTGTAAATAGAAACGCATGGGGAATTTCCTTACCGGACAAAACATCCAATAAGGTCTGCCTGACAGCCTTACTATCGAGTTCATTAATTGTTTGGGGACGGTATTTTCGGTAGTATACCATAATTAATTATCCAATTATTCGTTAACTCGTTAATCCGTTAACTAGTAATCGAAAATATTACTCGTGATTAATTCCCAAAAGATGCATTAGCCCGTGTTCAACAAGCTGACTTACTTTATCATCCACCAGCATCTCTTCTTTGGACGCCTCTTTTATCACTACCGGGTAAGAAATAATTATATCGCCAAGCCTAAGAATGTCATCGGGAATACGTGTCGATTCTCCTTCCATTAGAGAAAATGACAAAACATTTCTGGTTTTATCTTCGTTTTTGTACTTACGGCTAAGTGTCCTCATCTTCCTATCTCCGACAATAGCCACAGAAACCTCAACCGGTCCTGTAATTTCCTGTTTGCCCAACACCTTATTAACAGCTTCTTTTATCTTTCTTCTGTTAACTTTATATCTGCTTTCCACAAAAATTGGGACTTGTATATTGTCCATAAAGTTAGCTCCAAATCTTCTTAGCTCTTCTTGCATCCTGTATTTTCTGTTTACGAGCCAAAGAAGGCTTTAGATAAAATGCGCGCCTTTTCGCTTCTTGAAGAATTCCCTCATTGATAACTTTTCTGGAAAATTTTCTGATAAGCGCGTCATCGCTGTCCCCCGGCATTTTTCTAACAACTACCATAAATTAAACACCTCCCAACGGTCCAACCAAATGGACATGTAAATGATCTACTATTTGTGTTCCTCCGCCATTAATAACCAAACGGTATCCTTTATCTTCAAGTTTTTGTTCTTTGATCATTTTTTGTATAATATTTTTAATTTTTTCTAAAAGCGTCTTATCTTTAAGATCCAAAAAGTCCTTCAGGTGCTTTTTTGGCATAACCAAAAGATGTATCGGTTTTAATGGATTAATGTCCGGAAAAACCATAATATCTTCATCTTCATAAGTAAATTCTTTCGGAATCTCTCTGTCTCTTATTTTGCAAAAAATACAGTTCATTAAATCTCTTTTAACACCTTTATTATATCACTTAAGCTTAATTTTGTCGGCCGCATTTTGGGATTTTTTACAGAACCATTCAGAAGCATTTTTTTGGAAATATGCAGAAACCAAGTCGCATCCGGATCCATTTTCCTAAGTTTTTCATAGGCAAGCGTCAAATCTATGCTTTCTTTCTTATTTTCAGCTTTGGGAAGCGCTTTTATCCGAACATAGCCTTTGCGCGGGTCTTTTCGCAGAACTATTACATAACCCATTTTTTGGGCAAGCTTGATAACATCGTCATTGATCGTCTCAAATCCGATGCCTTTGCCAAAACTGGTTTCAAATATCTGCCCGTTCTCTTTTATTTCTCTTTCTGCCCAAATTCTATTCTCGAAATTATGCAAAAGCGCATCCAGACAATTACTAATAAATTCCACATAATATTCGTCTTGATCGGGTTTTTGCAACTTCAAACCGTCCAAAATTCCTTCCAAGCCAAATTCGTGATAATCAGCCGTTGGATCGCTCCAGAAAACTTCCTTAAAGTGATCTATCTCAACCACCACTCTGACAATTCTTGAAATCGCTTCAATCTTTTGTTTTGTTCTATCGGAATTTTCAAATTTGAATTCTGCGCTATGCGTCTTGACGTAATCCCACGTCAGGCTTGCTCCGCAAACCGCATCTGACAAGGTTTGATGATGATCCAAAGGCCCTAAGCCGGTATCCACATGCACAACCTCATTTCCATTTATTATTTCTATAGCTGTGAGAGGCGGCTGCCCCGAGCTCTCAAGTCTTTCTCCTGCCGGCACGAACTGAACATTCGCATTTTCCCATCCCTGCAAAAATTTCTTAATCAGCCAGACAGAGGTAATTGCATCTAAATCCGGCGAGCTGTGGGTAACTATAATCTTCATGTTTCGATTTACACTCAACAGCTAGTATACTCTATCCCCAAACCCTATTCAATAATCGACTCTTAACTTGCTGACTACTTGACAAATAAAGTACGAGGCAACTACTATTAAATAGAGGGAATTTTATGGATTACAAGCAGCAATTTGGGCAACTGGATCCCAAGCTTAAAGAAGTTTACGAACGGGTCATGGGAACTTCTGTTGCCTCAAGCCCGCAAGCTTCTCCTGTTCCGCCTAAACTGGTGATGCCAACACCCGTTGCCTCAATCCCTCAACCTGAAAGTCCGAAACCTCAAATGCCGCAAGTGCCAACTGCTCCCCAAATCCAAACTCAAGCTATTTCAGTCAAACCGCATGGACATATTTCACCCATGGTATGGATTTTGGGAGGATTTACTTTCGTTATTATCTATGCGCTTGCGTGGGTTAAAATCTTCAATTTCAAACTCCCCTTCGCACCCTAAATATCAAAATAATATTAGCTCAACATCTTGACTTTTAAACTAATTTCTGTTAATAAAGTAATAGATATTTTATCTACCTTAGGAATTTTCTATGACAATAGAATTAGGACCAGTAGTTAGTAATGTAAGGAAAACTTTTGCTGAAAAGGTAAGAGATATCATGAGAGGTCATACAATCGCGGAAGAAGCTTCTGTATTAAGAATGCTTTCGGGCAACATTTCTCCGGAGGATATAGAAAAATACAAAGAAAAACAAATTAGATCCGCCACATTACCATTGCCTCCGTCATTCGTCGCATCGAATCATTCAATCATTGCAGATTCAGTTCTAGAAGAAATTGCAAGACAAAAAACTCTTACGCCAGAACAGCTTGTTGCTGAAGTTGCAGCAGACGCTAGGCAAAAAGTCAAGCAGTGGAAACTTAAACTAGGCGTCTAATTAGTTCTTCTTCACTTAAGAATTCTGTTTTTTCTTCGCTTCTTTTCTTCCACTCTATCTTATCCCCAGTCTTTTCTGAAACAACAAGTCTGACCGGAATTCCAATTAAATCCGCGTCTGCAAATTTCCCTCCTGCGGAAACATCTTCTCTGTCATCATACAAAACTTCAATTCCGGCTTTTTGCAGCTTCTCGTAAACCTCATCCGCTCTTTTCTTAATCCTTAATCCTTTATCATTAATCATTATCAAGTGCACTTGATATGGCGCCACACTTTTCGGCCAAATAATCCCCTTCTCATCATTATAAACTTCAGCAATCGTCCCCATTAATCTTGATATGCCAATGCCATAACAGCCCATCACAACAGGATTTTCTTTGCCGTCTTTACCCTTATACGTAAGCCCAAAAGTTTCCGAAAATTTAGTCTTCAAGGGAAAAATATTACCAACCTCAATCGCTTTGGCTTTGGCGAGTTTTTTCTGACAAATCGGACATGATTCATTTTCTTTTACCCCTGCTATCTCTTGATTCTGGGAAAAATGACAGCCCGGCTTGCCCACCGAAGCCTTGGCGAAGGCGGGACAATAGATAATCTCATCTTCTCCTGCTTCTGCAACCACTTGATATTCATGGGAAAATTTGCTGAAAGTTCCTCCTCCTGCCTGCGTTTCTATGGCGTCAAGTCCTAATCTTTGGAAAAGTTTCTTGTAGGCTTTTTTCGCGATTTCGTAATATTTCTCAAAGTCCTTTTCATCCGTATGGAACGAATATAAATCCTTCATTAAAAATTCTCTTCCTCGTAAAAGTCCGCTTTGGGCTCTCTTTTCGTCCCTAAATTTCGTTTGAATTTGGTAAACGTAAAGAGGCAAATCTTTGTAGGAATTTACAAACTGCTTTGCTAAAGGCACGATTACCTCTTCATGAGTAGGACCTAAAGGGTATTCTATATCAAGCTGGCTTTTTGCTTTAAAAAGCACATCAAAAGAACTCCATCTTCCTGTTTTCTCCCATGATTGTTTATTTTGCAAAGTAGTAAGCTCCAACTCCTGACCTCCTATCGCATTCATTTCTTCACGGACGATGTTTGAAATTTTGTTAAGCACTCTTAAGCCAAGGGGTAAGAAATTGTAAACGCCTGCTATTTCTTTTCTAATAAATCCCGCTTTCGTTAAGAGTTTGGCATTAACCGCGACTTCATCACTTGGCGCATTCTTAATCGTCTTCCCAAATAATTTCGAATATCTCATATTACCTTACATTCCTTCCCACTGGCACGTCTTTAAACGGCGTCAACACGACCCAATTGCTTACATCTTCTGTTCCATCGTCAGGACCCAATGTGAGAACTTCCGATACGAATGGACCAATCTGTCGTGGCGCGAAATTTACAACGCATGCAACTTTCCTCCCCATCAAATCTTCTTTTGTCTGGTTTTTAACAAATTGTGCGCTGGAAGTTTTTATACCAACCTCCGAACCAAAATCGATAGTAAGCTTAAAGGCAGGTTTTTTCGCTTCTGGAAAATCTTCTATTTTTATAATTTTCCCGATCCGAATATCTACTTTATCAAAATCCTCGTAACTAATTACCGTCTTTATCATATTTTTAGTATAACATCCAGCCTTTCTTAAATCTAGTTCCCACATTTTCTCCTTTTGCAATTCGAACCAATACGTCCTTTTCTCTTCCGCTGGCAATAAAAGCGCGCTTATCATCCCTTGCCGCAGTTTTGGCGACTATGGCTTTACCCCACATACCGCCCGGCCTACCGCTTGTATCTTTTATAAGCTCTTGGATATCTTCAAGCCTATCAACGTGAGAAAGTACTTCTCCATTCTTATCCAATACCCCATCAACATCTGTTAAGAGAATCAAAGTATCAGCATTTACGGTTCTTGCAATAAACCCGGCAAGCTTATCGTTATCGGCAGAAAGTGCAAATTGTCGCATCTCGAAATCACTCACGGCATCGTTTGCGTTAATTATTGGCACGCCGATTTTACAACAAGACTCCAAAACATCCTTCGTGTTTTCCTTTTTCAGATTTCTATCTTCATAGAGTCCCTGGCCTGCCAAAATTCCGTAATGTGCAAAAGCCTCTCTCCATGTGCTCATTAACTCTGCCTGACCATAAAATGCCCTTACTCTATCTAAAAAAACTTTCCCCTCTTTTTCCGTTAAGCTCTGCAGGTGACCTGAAAAAAGTTGATTTATATTGATCCCCCTTTCTCTAATTAGCCAATCCCCACTTACCACAGCTCCTGATGAAACAATAAGAAGCTCAACTCCACTTTTAAAAAGCCTGCTTGATTGGCAAGCAATACTATCCATAAACACCCTATTGAGCGGATCACCATCCTTAGACAAGGTACTACTTCCAATTTTTACTACCATTCTACGAGTAATAAATCGTTCCTTTTGATCTTTGCTTATTGCGAATTCTGGATTTGATCCAAATTGCGACACTTCTCTCTCTTTCATAGTGGAGCTATTCTACCAGAAAGCTTGTTTTGAGGCAAAAACAATTTTCCCAATCTCCGTGCATCAGTACGCTATAGCGGTGTTCTATAATGAACAATTGATTACTCAATGCTCAACTAACATACATCATCTGGGAAATGTATAGCATATTTTCGAAAATTGTTATATAATTCAAAACTATGGCAATCGAAGAACACAGAAAGAGTAAAATTACTGTTGGACCTGAAGGGACTACGATAGTAGTGGATCCAAAAAAATACAATAAGGAGCAGCTTAAGTTACTTGCGAATGGACAACTAAATGGAAGCCATCTAACTCAGATTGCTCTAAGAAGTCCTAATGGGACAACTTTATCTTTAAATTCTCAAGCCGTAGACGCAATAAGGAAATTGCCTGAGGACAAAAGAGCTAATGCTATTAATCTTATCGTTAACGCTATGACAGATGCAGAAGAAATAATTCTTAGACAACCTGCTCAAATAGATCAAAACGTTAGAGGCAAAATTACCTCGCAATAGAAATTTTCTAAAAATTAGCGTATAATTCCATATTATGTCTAATATCGAGAAAGGCCAAATACCTACATATAGATTTTGCTTTAGGCATCCTACTTTACAGGAAACAACAATGCTTATTTATTCGCAAAAGGAAAATCCAGATAGTTCAATCGAGGCTGTTTGGTTTGATAGGCATAAAAAAACCAGAACCCCTGCAATAAAAGTGTCGCTAGTACCTTTTTCTAAAAAAGGGCGTGAAGGAGCTCTTCAGGAATTAGCAGAGTCAATCGAAGGAGCAGACGAAGTTACGGTTAGGATGGCTTCTCCCATTACCGAAAAACCAACCAGCAAACCACCGCTCGTATCTTTAACAACAGACTTGGCAGATAATGTTATTAGAGCGGAATTAGATCTTAGAAAATTAACGAAGGATGAAAAAGAACAAATGATACGAAATCAAATATTTGCGTCTTCGAGAGATATAATAATTACGAATGGAGACCACCACGTATATACAATATCTGCTATAGGGCTGGAAGACTTTAGACACGCTACTCCTTACGATCGCGAGTGTTTTATCCAAAAAGTACTTAATGGTGCACAGACTCTTATCATCCAAGGACGTGGTATGCCTCAAGACAATCCACTTTCAAGAGAATAAACGATAATCTCAATACTCTTCTCTGTTCCTTTTTCTTGACTTTGGGGGTTTATTCTGGTAAGTTTAACCAAACTCTTTCATCCGCAAATTTTATGGCTACCAAATCCAGCCGCCAAATAAATGTTCTCAAAGAAACCGAAGCAATTCTCAAAGCAAATCCCGGTTTTTCCAATACCGCCTATATCGAATGCATTAAATGCAAATCCAAATTTCCTGCAAATTCAAATCCTCTTTATAACTGCCCTAAATGCAATGATATTTTGGATGTCAAATACAAATTCCCCAAAAATCTGGATCCAGAAAGTTTAAAAGCTTTATGGAAACTTAGAAGAATATCTGCAAAACAGGAGGACAGAAGCGGAGTTTGGAGATTTAGAGAAATTATGCCTTTTTGCGATAATCCAAAAAATGTAGTGACTATGAGCGAAGGAAATACTCCTCTTTTGAATGCTCCAACTTGCGCAAAATATGTAGGACTCCCCAAACTTTTGGTGAAACATCAAGGCTTTGATCCTACGGGTTCATTCAAAGATCCCGGGATGAGCGCTGCTATAACTCAAGCCAAAATTTTGGGAGCCAAAGCAGTCGCCTGCTCTTCAACCGGCAATACTTCCGCATCTGAAGCAGCTTATGCAAGACGAGCAGGAATGCTACCTATTGTGCTTATTCCTGAAGGCCAGATTTCCTTTGGTAAACTATCCCAGTCTTTGGATTACGGCGCGCTAACAATTCAAATCGGCGGAGATTTCGACAAGGCAATGGATTTAATTATGAAAGTTGCGCCTCTTCTTAATGTTTATGTTGTAAATTCAATCAATCCCTTCCGCATAGAAGGACAAAAAACTATGGTTTTGGAATTACTGGAACAGCTTGATTGGCAAGTGCCGGACAGAATTGTTGTCCCCGGAGGAAATCTCGGACATGCATCATCCATAGGAAAAGCTCTTAGGGAACTAAAAAGCCTAGGATTTATTAAAAAACTGCCCAAAATTACTGTTGTTCAGGCAAAAGGCGCCAATCCGCTGTACGAAACAGTCACCAGTAATCATCCTGATAATCTTATTGCGGTTCATGCCAAAACTTTGGCAACTGCCATAAAAATCGGAAATCCAATTTCTTGGAAAAAAGCAATGGACGGGATAAAAGAAACTGACGGATGGGTAGCTCAAGTAACAGAACAGGAAATTGCCGATGCTAAAGCGATAATTGGTAGAGATGGAATTGGTTGCGAACCTGCGTCGGCAGTTACTATTGCAGGGCTTAAAAAAATCGTCAAAGAGGGAACTGATGTAGCGTTTGACAAAAATGAAATCGTTATTGCAATTCTTACCGGACACATTTTAAAAGATCCTGATTATACTGTCCGCTATCATCGCGGCGAGCTTTATGAGGAGTTTATTACGGAGACTAAAGTTATACGCAAGAAAGGACCAATTAAATCTAATTTCGCCAATAAACCGATTTTCGTCGAAGCAGATGAAGAAAAACTAAAGAAAATAATTGCCAATGCCCTCAAATCTTTTTAACTTTGTGACCTCCGAAAGCATTACGGAGGGCGGCAACTAATTTGGCCGTAAAAGAATTCTGGATTTTTTTATCTCTTTGCGACCTTTTTCTGTAATCCAAAGACCTTTCAATAATCTCAACTCTTACTCCTTCTTCTTTGGCCTGATCAATAGTCCACCGTGCTTCACCGGATTCGGCAATAATGCCTTGAATATCGGATAGCGTCGGGTCTTTTGCAAAAACTTCAACTGTTCTGTCGAGCATAAAACCGGAAACAAGCGTTCCTTTTTGCCAAAGTTTGGCGACTTTCAATAAATCTAATTTATATGGAGCTTTTTCCAAAACCTCAAACCCCTCTCCAAGACTTTGCATAATTCCGTACTCTATTCCGTTATGAAGCATTTTGACGAAATGTCCTGCTCCGCCAATACCGAAATATTCATGTCCGCCATGCGGTTTCGCCAGTGAGCTTAAAATAGGTTTGATAAGTTCATATGCTGATTTATCTCCTCCAACCATCATCGGATATCCTTCTTTTGCCGCAATAATCCCACCCGATACTCCTATTCCCAAAAATCTAATTCCCTTCTTCTTGAAGTTATCAAATCTTCTTTGAGTATCTTTAAAATGAGAATTTCCTCCGTCGATAACGATATCGCCTTTTTCTATAAACTTTAAAACTTCATCTAAAATATCTTCCGTTGCCTCCCCTGCCGGCACCATCGACCAAACAATTCTAGGTTTTCCTAAACTCTTTACTAACTCTTCAACGGTTTCTGTATTTTTTAATTCATTATCCGATCGATTCCACGCCACAACCTCGTGCCCTTCTTGAAGAAGTTTTCCAACCATTCTTGAACCCATTTTTCCCAATCCAATAAACCCAAATTTCATATTTTTATCCTATCGCACTTCCTGCGGGGACTTTTTTGAGAGGTTTCAAAAGCACTGCTTTGCCATCAACATCAACTGCCATAAGCATTCCCTGACTTTCAACTCCACGCATTACCCTTGGTTCTAAATTAAGAATAAATGGAGAAAGTTTCCCAACCAAATCTTCGGGTTTATAAAACTGTGCTATTCCCGACACAATTTGACGGCGAAAATCAGAGAAATCAACTTCCAATTTCAACAATTTATCCGTTCCCTCAATTTTCTCCGCACTCAAAATCTTCCCAACTCTAATATCAAGCTTTTTAAACTCATCAAACGTTATATTCATACTTTTTAAATTCTAATTTCTAATATTTAAATCCTAAATAAACTCTAAATTACAAATCCCAATATTACAAACTTTATTTTTGATTTTTGAGATTTGATTTTTGAATTTTCTTTATATCCACTTCCTCCCGTCTTTTTCGATTAGCGCCTCCGCCTCTTCCGGTCCCCAAGTTCCCGCCTTATACTTTAGGGGTTCAACCCCTAAATTAGCCCATCCTTTCAAAATTTTTGTTATAAATTCCCATGAACTTTCCAACTCATCCGATCTATTGAAAAGCATTTGATCGCCTGCAAAAATATCAAGAAGCACTTTCTCGTACGCATCTGCTCCATTTGTCCTAAATTGATCTTCGTAGGAAAAATTCATATTAACGGTTCCTAGAGAAAGCTTGGCGCCGGGCTTTTTTGCGATGACGCGAAGATTAATTCCTTCATCCGGCTGAATTCTAAACACCAAAACATTTCCTATTTCAGGACAGCCATATTCTTTAAACAAAATGTGGCAAGTCTGTATAAAAACAACAGATATTTCAACTAAATTTTTGGGCATTTTTTTACCCATTCTTATATAAAAAGGCACGCCTGCCATCCGATCCGTATCAACAAAAATTTTCATAGCAACGAATGTTTCCGTATTGGAATTTTTCGCTACATTTTTTTCCGATCTATAATTTTCATATTGACCCCTAACTATATTTTTCGAAACTTCACTTGATTCTACGCAACGGATTTTTTTAATAACCTCTGCTCTTGCATCTCTGACTCCTTCTTTGGAAAAACTCTTCGGGCTTTCCATAGCAACTGCCGTAACAAGCTGCATCAAATGATTTTGTCCGACATCCCGAAGTAATCCTACTCCGTCAAAAAAATTTCCCCTTTCTTTTACACCTTGTTCCTCCGCCCAAGTAATTTGCACATGGTCTATAAAATTTTTATTCCAAACCGGCTCAAAAATTCCATTGGCAAATCTAAAAGCAATAATATTTTGCATTGTTTCTTTACCCAAGTAATGATCCACCCTAAAAATTTGTTTCTCCTCAAAGACTTCGGAAAGCTTCATATCCAATGCTTTTGCAGTCTCTAGATCCTTACCGAAAGGTTTCTCAATAATTATCCTTGTCCACTTACTCTCTTGCTTGCTCCTCGAAGCCCCGCTTAGCGGGGCGAAGTGGGGACCGCACCCCTCCGATAGTTTAGTTTCCCGCAAAAACTTAAGAATATTTTGATAATGATCCGGAGGAGTGGCAAGGTAAAAAAAGCGAGTTACGCACGCGCCGATTTTGTCGTCAAGTTTTTTAAGTTTATCTATAAGCTCTGAATATCCGCTTATGTCATCAAAGCTTCCTTTTTGGTAAGATAAATGTTTGGCAAACTCATTCCATCCTTCTTTATCTTGAAGAGCTTTGAAATATGATCCAAAATCGCTGTCGCTAAGTTCTCTTCTTGAAAAACCTACTATAAAAAAGTCTGTTGGTAGTTGTTTTTGTTTGAAAAGAGAAAAAAGCGAGGGGATAAGTTTGTTTTGCGCCAAATCACCGGTTGCACCAAAAATAACCATTACAAAAGAACTCTGCATATAACTATATTATACTTTCTGATCCGTAATTAAAATAGTTCTTTGAACAATTTGCGGTTCCGACGTATAAAATCTTGCTGGAATTTCCTCCAATGATCCCCTATTGAACATTTTTCTAAGAGCCTCTTTTTTTTCTTCTCCAAAAGCCAACACCAATAATATATCCATTTTCCTTAATGCTTCAAAGGTTAAGGTTATTCTTGTCCCAAAACCTCCCTCATCCATACTCCTATGATCCTTAAATGACCCAACCAATAAAGATTTCGAAAAAAGAGGATTAATAAAATCTTTTCTGTTGGGAGCTATTCCTGCCGTATGACCGTCTTTTCCAATGCCCAAAACTGCGATCTTTTTTGAAAAATGCCCTAGAAGATATTTAACCTTTCTATCATAATCTCTCACAAAGTCTGAGGCTACACCCTTGGGGTGTAATCGTAAGATTGAATAGAACGAAATTTTCTTCTTTTCAAGATACGACCAAAATCCTGTTTCCCCAATCATTCTTTCATTGCTGTTGTTATGCAGACGGGGTCCAAATCGTTCATCCACCATCGCAACGGCTTCGACTTTTAGCCTTGCTTCTTCGGTAATCTGCCTGTATAAATCTTCCGGCGTTTTTCCTCCGGAAAGGAAGAGCACGGTATTTGGGTTTTTCTCCGTTAACAAATATAATATTTGTTTTGCAATCCCTAATCCTTTCGTTTGAGACTCAACTGTAACCAAAGTTAGTCCTTCCCTATCTGTAAATTTTGCTTTTTCCGCCTTGAGAAAGAACCTGACGAAGCTTTGTCTTAGTTCTTGCAAACTTTTGTTCATATTTTCTATACTATTCTATGGTTTTGGAAGAATTGGCTGACCGGTTATAACTCTTATCAGGTCATGAACTGTAATAACCGCAATTAAAGTAAGAAGAATGACCATTCCTACGGTGTGCGCCCAAGCTTCAAATCTCTGATTTACTTTTTTTCTCGTCACAGCCTCAATAATTATGAAAAATAATCTTCCTCCATCCAACGCCGGAATTGGCAGTATATTTAGAATTGCGAGGTTTAGAGAAAGCAAAGATACGAAGGAAAGAGTTGCCAATGTTCCCATAGTTACTACTTGTCCTGTTAATTGCGCAATGCCAATTGGCCCGGCAACGTCTTTAGGCAAAGCTCCCTGAACAAACAATCCGTAAACAACCGTTCCCAGTCCTTCTATGATAAGCCAGGAATTTTTCAGCGCTTCTTTCGTACCAACGATTGGCGCCTCATACCAAGGATATTTTTTTATCTCGACATTTTGCGTTATGGCAATCCCCATCGGTCCTTCATTGGTTGGGTAAGTTTTACGCGGTTCTATATTTAGAATCTTTTCTTTGGAATCTCGGATAATTTTGACTGTTATATTTTTCCCCAGATGGTTTTTGGTAATTTCAATTAATTGCCCAGGATCAATAATCTTGACGCCATTTATATTTTCTATAACATCTCCGACCATAAATCCGGCTTTATATGCCGGAGCATCTTTGGCAACACCTGCGACTATTACTTTATTGCCCGGAATTCCTACTCCGACTACGCCAAAAAGGTATGAGATAATTACAACTGCGAGCAAAAAATTCATCGCTACTCCGGCGCCGATAACCATTGCTCTTTGCCAAGCAGGTCTGGCGAAAAACGCCCTACCAATATTCCCACTTTTAATTTTTAACTTTGAATTTTTAACTCGTCCCGCTCCGGCGTCGTCTTCTCCATAAAGTTTGACAAATCCTCCGATTGGCAGCCAGTTCAAAGAATAAATTGTCTCGCCAATTTTCTTGCCAAAAATTCTTGGAGGAAGCCCAAAGCCGAATTCTTCTACTTTTATTCCGAACTTTTTTGCCATAAAAAAATGTCCTGCTTCATGAATGAGAACAAGAACACTTAGGATTAAGATGAAAACCAAAATAGTTAAAAACATGAATTAATTTTTAATAAAGTCTTCGACGATTTGTTTCGCGTCACTGTCGGTTTCTTGAACTAGCGGGTGCTTCATGAAATATGAACTTACTTCCTGATATCCGCCTAGTTTTCTGTCTAACGCCAGCCTTGCACAGCGTATGGCGTCAATAACCACTCCCGCGCTGTTTGATTTATCGTCAACATCCAGCCTCAATTCAATTGAATACGGGATATCGGCGAACATTCTACCTTCAATTCTGATAAAAGCCAGCTTCGTATTTCCCAGGAAAGGTATGAAATCCGAAGGCCCGATATAAACCTTATCCGCATGGATATCCTTACTTATTTGGCTGGTGACTGCTTGCGTTTTGCTGATTTTTTTGCTTTCCAATCTGGTTCTTTCCAGCATATTTAAAAAGTCCGTGTTGCCGCCGACATTTATCTGGTAAGTTTTATCTATCGTTGCTCCTCTGTCATCGCAAAGGCGAGCCAAAACGCGGTGGACAATCGTCGCTCCGATTTGCCCCTTGATGTCATCTCCGATAATTGGAATTCTTTTGTCTTTAAATCTTTTGGCCCAATTTTCTTTCGAAGCGATGAAAGCCGGAAGACAATTTACGAAAGCGCATCCTGTTTTCAAGGCAATCTCTGCCCAAAATTCAGTCGCTTTTTGGCTTCCTACGGGCAAATAGTTTACCAAAATTTCGGTTTTCGATTTCTTGATTTCAGCAATAATTTGTTTTTCCAGGATACCGATTGGTGTTGGTTTTGCCAGCGGTTTAATTCTGTTTTCTACATAAAATCCCACCCCATCCAGAACAGGAGATTCCCTGACGATAACTTTGCTCTTGGGAAGTTTTGTCCATTTCACCAAATTTGGAGAGGCAAATACTGCTTTGTCCAAAGTCTGGCCGATTTTATTGACGCCGACATCAAAGGCGGAAACAAATTCTATGTCTTCAAAAGAGTATTGTCCGATTTTCGGGTGCATTAAACCGATTGGTTCTTTGGTTCTGTTTTTTTTATAATATTCTATTCCTTGAATTAGTCCGGAGAAGCAATTTCCAACGCCGATGATACCAACTCTTATTTTTTTCGCCATAAATTTATATCTGCATTAACTCCGCTTCTTTATTTTCTCTTAACAATTCTATCTGCCCCATTATGTCGTCTGTTACTTTTTGTATGTCTTTCTCAAGTCTCATAAGTTCGTCTTTGGAAACTAATTTATCGCTAAATTGTTTTTTTACACTATCCATTGCCTCATGCCGAACCTGGCGCAGCATAATTCTGCCGTTTTCCAATTTCTGTCCCACAAGTTTGGTCAATTCCTGGCGCCTTTCTTCGGAAAGAGACGGAATAATAATGCGGATGACATGTCCGTCTGTTGAAGGAGTTAATCCGACATTTGCCGCCAAAATTCCTTTTTGAATTTCGTCAAGAATTGAATTATCAAAAGGAGTAAGAGTCAAAACATTTGATTCCGAAGCGCCAATTGTGGCAAGCTCCATAATTCGAAGCCTTTGCGCTCCTCCATATACGCTTACTGCTATATTTTCTACCAAAGCCGGAGTCGCCCTTCCGGTTCTAACCGTTGCCAAATCCCCTCTGATAACCTCCAAAACCTTTGCCATCTTCTGCCGCATTTCCGAAACCGTATTGTCCATAATTCCTACATAGGATAACAAATAAAACCTAAATTAGCAATTAGAAACTGAAGGTTTGAGGAAGATGATTTTTATTTAACTGGGGTTTTGAGCTTAGTATAGACGGCTCTTCCTTCAGAGATGCTAAGTTCGCGACCATCATCTGAAAACGCTCTCTGCATTGATCGCCAGTCCTCGATTAAACCAGCTTGTTTTGCCTTCTCAATGCCAGCAATTACTCCTTCTGTACCTTTCTTGCCATAACGACCTCCTCCATCCTCTATGAAAGAATAATTGTTGAAAAATTTCCATCCTGGTCCTAATTCTTGAGCAAGCTCTTCTCTTTTTATATCTCCAGGCGTTTTTACGAATACAAACTCTTTCGGCAAAAGATTTTTGTCTCTTAAGGAATTAACAAAAGCTTTAACGAGCCCTATCCCAGTACCATATCTTTCTGCTTCTGCCTTTGAAAGTCCTCGCGAGACTCTTTCGTAGTTCATCGACATAGGTTTCGTTTATATCACAACTATAAGGTAAATGTCAAATTTTTTGAATATCGTTTAATGTTAGTAGCCGATTTCGAAGCGCTGGAGTTCTTTTGACAACTTTTTCAGGCGATCGCCTAAAAAAATTGTCACACTTCATTTATCAAAAACGTTTCTGGCTTGTCTTGTCAATGCTTCTGATGACCGTCCCCAACTACCGTCCATACGCTTACCTTGCGAATTGCATAGCAAAAAGACTCAACTCGAGCAAGCTAACTTGCTCTTCTGGTTTTCCTAACGCTTCTAGATATGCCTTATATTGCTCAGGATGCTGACCAATTATTTTTTTAAGAGATACCCAAGATTTATTCTTGCTATCTGAAATGAATATCGTTCTTTTTTCATCCTCTGTTGCTGTTGCCACGATTTCTTTAGTAGCTCCTATCCAGCCAAAAGTGTGCCATCTTAAAGCTACTCCCCAACGTCCATCTGAAGGAAAAACAACATCTGTTACTGACGCTGTTGAATGTGGCTTTGGGATATCATTTCTTAATGATTCCATTACATCATGAACCCTATCTTGCGCTAATATCGCTCTCGCTATTTCTCCTTCACGATACACCAAAGTAGAATGATTTGTTACTTTTCGACCAAGAACAATCCCTGCTGCTTCTTGACCAAGAATCCAATGATTGATGTTGACAGGAAGCGGAGCTTCTCTTAAATCTGCAGGTTTTGCATTCGCTATAGCTGCTAATGCGTGTACATCTACCACAATAGGCGTTTCTGCCTTTTTTGGACGTCTTAATAATTCAGCTATTGCTCTCATATTCTCACCTTCTTTTGGGCAGAAGGTTATTGTCCTATTTCAAATCTTTGAATTTTTTTTAAGACTATATTTTCTCCAAGCTTGGCTATTGTTTCTTTAATTAAGCTTCCTATTGTTTTTGAACTGTCTCTTATATACTCCTGTTTTAAGAGGCTGTCAACACCTTTGGGATTCATTGCTACGACTTGCATAGATATTTCGTGCGCAAGAGTTTTAAATTCCGAAGTTCTGGCAACGAAATCGGTCTCGCATAAAATCTCTATCATTGCGCCAACCCGTCCATTTTGGTGAATATAACATTCTATTAATCCTTGCGAGGTTTTTCTGTCTCCCTTTTTCTCCGCCTTTTCAATGCCGTGTTTCTGGAGCCAAAGAAGAGCTTTTTTATAATCGCTATTTGTTTCTTCCAAAGCCTTTCTGCAATCCGCAATACTTGCAGACGTCTCGTTTCTCAATCGTTTAAGTAATGTTATATCTACACTCATATGTTTTTATTGCAACCACTGAGTCGCTGAACTCTATGAAACACTGAATTAGTTAATTATACGTTTTATCTCAAGCGTTGGTCTTGCAAAATTCAAGATAAGTCCTACTTTGTAACCTGACGATTTTAGATAAGACAACAGTTGCGCTCTGTGAATATCATTAATTTCTGAAACTGCTTTCACTTCTATGAGCACCTTACCTTCTATTTCGAAATCTACGGTTTCATAACCAAGATTCACTTTTTTATAATATATTGACAGTCTTTTTTCTCGAGTAAATCCCAATCTACTATTTTTTAATTCTAAATACAATGCTCTTTGATAAATCTTTTCTACGAATCCAGGACCAAGATTTTTATGAACATCAATTGCTATTTTAATTATCTTTTCTGTCAAATCGCTATACTGATATTCACTTTTTATCGACATTTTTACGTTTTCTTTTTCTCAGTGTTTCTGTTTTCTTCAGTGTCTCAGTGGTTGCAGTCTTTTTATTAGAGTCTGTTTTGCTCTTGCCTGATACTTTCCTTGCAACCTCTGAATCACTAAGTTTCCGTGCTTCATCTTTTTTCTGTGTCTCAGTGGTTGCAGTTTTTTTATTCTCTATATCTTTCGCGAGTTTTCTTCCCTCGATCCAGGCATCCATTATGTAATCTATAATCAGTTTTAGCGATCCGAGCGCATCGTCATTGGCCGGAATCGGATAATCAATAACAGCCGGATCTGCATTTGTGTCAACTATTCCAACTGTTTTTACTCCCATCATCGCTGCTTCCTTAACTGCCAATTCCTCCAAATGAGTGTCTATGATAAAAAGCGCATCGGGTTTTGCAGGAATATTCCTAACTCCGCCGTAAAGACTTAATAATTTTTCCCTATCTTTCGCCCAAAGGCCTCTTTCTTTTTTGGTATATTTCGCTTTTATTTCCTCATTTTGTAAATTTGCCTCAATTTCTTCCAGTTTCTTAAAGTTTTTGGAAACTTCGGAAAAATTAGTCAGAAGTCCGCCCACCCAACGGTTTACGATATAGAAAACTCCGTCTCCTACATTCTCTCCTTGGACTTTCCCAATAGCCTCCTCGACTATTCCCCTAGCCTGTCTTTTTGTCCCAACAATAAGCAAACTTGTCCCTTGTTTGGACGCCAAATCTTTTATGAAGAGAGCTGCGTCATCAAGACCTTCTTTGGTTTTGGCTAAATCAATAATGTGGATATTATCTCTGGATTCGAAGATGAAATCGCGGGCTTTTGGATTGCTTCTTGTAACCTGATGTCCGAAATGGCATCCTGCCGCAAGCAATTCTTCAAGTGTAATTTCTCTCATAAATATGTTTCCTTATTCCGCCGCTTGCTCAATTTTTAATTCAGGAAACAAAAACAAGCGTGTGTGATTGAACTATCTTAGCAAAAATAAAACCAAAAAACAAGAACTATATTTTTCCGTTCCTAGATAAATCCAGAATTGTTACTTTGCCCATTGGTCGTCCAAACCTATCCGCCTGTCTAAACACATAATCTATATCTTCTGGGGTTGCTGTCCCATCAGCCATGTGCCCCAACGCTCTTTCAAATTGCTTTCTGGAAAGATTTTCAATGAATTTTTGTTGGCGTTGGTCTGCTTTGTATCCCTTACTTTGCGTATTGCCCTCAATCCGTCTTCGCGCTTCCTCGATCTCCCTTATTTTCCTTTGGTTAAGACGACCAAATGGGACTAAATGGCTATCCCCCATTCTTTTCCTAATATGCTCTATTGTTGACATAAAATATTATCTCCTTTTGCTGACTTTTCTATATACGTCTTAAACACGACGCTATTCTACCATTTTAAACTTATAGTTTCAAGAGCTATTGGGCAAATGGCTTGACTTTTTTATGTATCACTGCTATTCTCCAACACTATGGCTAGCATACAAGAATCAGGTCGCTCTCCGGAAAGACTTTTGGAAGGAAAAGTTGTAGTAATTACAGGCGGAAGCCGTGGGATTGGAGCTGCAGCTGCTCTGGAATTTGCAAGACAAGGAGCTAATTTAGTTATATCATCTACTCCAAAAAGTGAAAACTCTGCTCTCCAAGTTGTACAAGAAATAGAAAGTATTGGACGACAAGCTCTTTGGGTTCCCGGGGATATAAATGATCCCGCAACAGGAGAGCGTATAATTCAAAGAACAGTTGAAAAATTTGGCAGAATAGATGTTTTAGTTAATAATGTGGGTACGAAAGCAGATGCTCTTTTTGTCAAAATGACACCCGAACAGTGGGAAAATGTAATTAAAACAAATTTAATCGCACCTTTCTACGTAACCCAGGCCGCTGTAAAACTAATGATGAGACAGAGAAGCGGATCCATAATTTTCATCTCAAGCCCTGCATCAACTAATGCCTATATCGGACAATCTAATTACAGTGCTTCGAAGGGAGGCATTGACATTTTGGCTGAAACTCTTAGCAAGGAGTTGGAAAGATTCAATGTTACAGTTAATGTTGTTGCTCCGGGGTTGGTTGAAACCGATTTAACGAAAGATCTTCCGGATAAAAAAATAAATGCTATTCTAGCTGATTCTCCTACAGGAAAACTGGCTTCCATGGAAAATGTGACGGCAGCTATTGTTGAAATGGCAAAGTCAGACAGAACCGGACAGAGAGTAGAAATCTGGTAATAGACGTCCTTTCAAAAAATTCACCTTGACAGTTGTTCAAAACTTTGATATACCGTTTCCAATGAATACGGAAGCGATAGATACTTCAGTAGGGTTCCCTCAATCTCATACTTACGAGGGATTCTCCGGACGAGAATTTTATCAAAAAATCAATACTGCTCTCCTAAGACAAGCCCCTATCGTAAAAACAGCAGCTGATTTTGGAAGCGGTCTAGGAACTATAATAGAACAACTTATAGCTTTAGGTAAACTAGAATCCCCATTTCAAGTATTCGGAATTGATATAGATCCATCTGCCGTTAATTCGGCACGTAGGAAATTTGAACGATACGGCGAGCAAGTTAAATTTGTTCAAGGAACCATTGAGGAAAATGTGCCAATACCTGATTCCCACGTAAAGCTAGTAACTTGCTTTAATTGCATTCATCTTACTAACGTGCCTCGAGTCCTAAAGGAGGCAAAAAGAATATTGGTACCAAACGGTACATTGATGATTAATACTGCTTATGAAAAAAGCAAAGCCAATCCGGGAAATACAGCTAGGTATTGGGGTCTTATTGCAAGTTTTGCGAGGAAAGCCGCTAAGGAACTCGGCTATTCAGATATCCCAAATCCCGTTAACTTGTTCCAACATTCCACAGACGATTATGTGGCAATGGCAAAAGAGGCAGGTTTTACAGATATAAAAACAGACACTGTTCCTGCAGAAATGGATCGTGAGGCTTTCGAAACGATATGCAATTATGAAGACTTTGCCCAAGGCGCATTGCCAGGAATACCAGCTAATATTGCACGATCATTGCTGGTAAATGCCGTAGCTAAAATGTTTGAAAGGGCAAAAGTTCCTTTTGTTACCCGCAATTGGATGTTCCTTACCGCCAGAAGTTAATTTCTCCAAATTATGATAGGGGGAATTTTGAGCAGAGGGTTTTTACTTCCTGCGAGATTTTGAGGAGGTTTTTGTTTTCTGAAATTCTTGCTCTCGCTTCTTTCCAGAATATCTTTCTTTCCTCTAAATTTTGCGGCAATTCCAAACCCCCAACTTCATTTACAGCCTCATTAATCCACTTGGCAATTTGCATCATTTCTTTTTCTTTCATCCCGCGAGTCGTAATCGCCGGAGTTCCCAAACGAATTCCTGATGGATAAAATCTTGGCATTTTGTCGTTCGGAACTGCATTTTTATTAACCACGATTCCTGCAATTTCCAAGGCCAAAGCTGCAACTGCGCCATTAACTTTTTTATTAGTTAAATCTATCAAGAGCAAATGGTTATCCGTTCCCCCGCTAACTAAATCAAAACCAAACTCCGTAAGTTTTCCTGCCAATACTTTTGCGTTTTTTACGACCTGTTCTCCGTATTTTTTAAACGAGGGCCTGCTCGCTTCCAAAAGGGCAACGGCGATTGCAGCAGTTTGGTTATCATGCGGTCCTCCCTGCAAACCTGGAATGATTGCCTTATCAATTTTAATACCTAATTCCGAGTCTTTTTTGAGTCCTTTTTCCGTAACCATAATCATTGCCCCTCTTGGACCTCGAAGAGTTTTATGAGTTGTGGTCATAATAATATCCACGTAAGGAACAGGAGACGGATGAACGCCTGCAATAATTAAGCCTGTAATGTGCGATATATCTGCAAGCAGATAACAGCCGACTTTGTCTACGATTTCCCCAAATCTTTTGAAATCAATTATTCTTGGGTAGGCTGTTGCTCCGCAGACAATAATTTTTGGTTTTTCCGAAACTGCCAGTTTCTCTATCGCATCGTAATCCAGAAAACCGTCTTTATCTAATTCGTAAGAAACGATTTTGAAATATTTTCCGGAAAAAGAAACAGACGATCCGTGGGTTAAATGCCCGCCAAACGCCAACGACAAACCCATAATCTTGTCTTTGAACGGTTCTAAAAGTGCGAAGTAGATAGCAGTATTTGCCGGACTTCCCGAATATGGTTGGACATTGACATACGGAACTCCAAACAGTTTTTTCGCCCGCTCGCAAGCCAAAATCTCAACATCATCTACGAATTTATTTCCCTGATAATATCTTTTTTTGGGATAGCCTTCCGAATATTTGTTGGTCAAAACCGAGCCCAAAGCCTCCATCACTGCCTTGGATGCATAATTTTCCGATGGGATCATTTCCAAAACATCCTGCTGCCTTTTTTCTTCCTGTTTAATAAGTTCGTAAATCTTGAGATCTGCCTTTTGTAAGCTAACCATTGTGACAATACTATACAGCAAGTCTTAATGTGCTGCAAGCAGTTCAAAAAATCCTAGCTTGAAATAGTGACATAAATTCGGCAAATATGCTAAAATCGTTCTATGGAAATAGCAAGTCGAGAAAAGCCTACTGGTCTTTTCAGATTGGGTACTGACCTAACCCAAACCGCTATTGCCAATCAAACGGTAGATAATCTCTCTACCCCCGGAGGAAAAAATAGAGAAGAAGATCAACTGCAGAAAAAACGAGAGGAAGCTTACAAGAATTTTTGGCGATCTGCCGAATTAAGGCTCTCAAATACAGAGCTCCAATCGTTTAAGAAAGAATGGGCAGAGCAAGTAGAAAAATCAAAAGCTCCTTTTACGGCCACATCTTCTGTCCAAAATGAGATCATAAGGAACCCGGATAAGGAAACCGTGTTTGAAAAAAGCCTGATATTTATCATCTACGGAGCTAAAAGTGTTTTGTTGTCTCGAACACAGGCAGAGCTAGGAAAAATTGTTCAAAAATACGATCTTAAGGATGCTTATGGGGAAGTTTTTCAACTTGATCAATTTGAAGTGGGAGGAGCAGCCAGTATTAAAATAGGTGGGGTGTCTTTGAATGATCTGATTGATAAGGATAATTTGTCCCCAGCTTCTGCATATAGATTTTCCGTAAACGCCCAGCTTGCAGTTCTTAAAGACGCGTATAAAAAAATTCTTGATGAAAATCAAACTGCCTTAACGGAACTTTATCCAACTATAACGGTAGGTAAAGTCAAACTAGCGGTAGGAGCTGTGGCTTCCTCCATGGATTTCGATCTTGAACATTTTGAATCGTTTATCAGGGCATATCTTCCGAAAACTACGGACGAAGAAGCCAAGCTTATTGATATGGCAAGAACAATGATTGTTAAAGCATCTAAATTCAGACGAAGGATATTCAACACCATTATCAGCCCTGCTTCTCACGATTTTTCAGCCTTAAGGGATGAAGTTGAAAACTATTTGACATATGAGGATGATGATGCAAGAAATATAGCGATGATGAAGCTGGGATTAAATACGCCTCCAAAAATTATTATTGCCTATAGAAGGGCACGAGAGCTAGCGCAAAAAGACGAGTTCTATGCAACTTTAGCGAACGAAATAAAAGATTTAATTGACAACGTGTCTCAAGCAATACCTATTTTAACAAAGAAAAACGCCGTTTCTATAATGAAGTCCGATAAGTATACTCCAGATATTCTTCCCACCCTTGAAGAGCTTAGGAAACTTACTCTATCTATCGAAAAAGAATCTCCTAAAAAGGACTATTATGAATTTAGCCCTCAAGCAATAATTGATTGGGGGAATCTTGCTCCTCCAACCGAAGTTGGATTGCTATTTCCTCAAGGAGTACATAGTAAATTCAGAATCGGCCTTCACTACCAAAATCTTCAGGGAAATATTTTAAATCTTGTCGTGAGTTTTGACACAAAAGAAGGTGAGCTTGATTGGCCGTTTGCAGAATCTCCAGATGATCCAGAGATGAAAGATGTAAGAAATACAATTTTTGTTGCAGCTAAATCCTTACTCTTAGAAATTGGAAAACAGAACGCATCAGAACTTCAAGAAAGACAAAAAGAAAAGACAACAAAACTTCAAACCTCACCAACAACTAACCCTAATGGGACAAAACCAAGAGATGAAATCCAATATATTCCAAGAAAAAAGGCAGCAAAACTAAAAACACAAAGACCTCTTACTCCTATTCAGGAAGTTTTGACAAGTGAAATATTTATTCCAGAAGAAAAAAGAGTAAAAAGTAATATAGTTTTGCCTCAGGAAGATAAGCTACGTGAAGTGATGGGTGACATATCTTCAGAGAACCAAAAAAAGATAACTAGTAAAATCGATGAATTTAATCAAAAAGGCATAGGAACATTTAAGGCTATCCCTCCAGCTATGTATGAGGGTAAACCTGTCTATGAACTGAAAAGCGGTAAATTTAGAGTGTTAGTAATTCAAACCCAAAACGGAAACGGAGATAGAACCAATGGGATAAGTAAATTTGAAATTTTTAAAATATATCCCAGAGATAAAACATATAATAGGGAATTTAGGAAAAAAATGATGAACTAATTATTTCTTTCCAATTCTAGGAATGTGTATTTGTGGCCTTCGGACTCCCCCTCTCCTACAACTTTTTTCTTTTCAAACTCCGAATAATCAGGAAAAAATGCGTCGGCTCCAAAATCCCCCTTAACAATTGTTAAATATAATTTATCCGCAAGACCAATCGTTTGCTCAAAAATCTGTCCTCCGCCGATGACGAAGCATTCGTCATCGCCCTGAGCAAGCGAAGCGCGTCGAAGGGCTTCTTCCAAAGAACGAACAACTTCCAACCCGTTTAGCCTCGCAAGGCCTCGCCTTGCGAGGCTAGCTGGATCTCTGGTAATAACTATATTCGTTCTATTTGGTAAAGGCTTTATCGGCAAGGATTCCCAGGTTTTTCGTCCCATGATAATTGCGTGGCCGCTTGTCAAAGTCTTGAATCTCCTAAAATCCTCTTTGATGTGCCAGGGAATTTTATTATCTTTTCCAATCCCCCTTTTTTCATCCATCGCCGCAATTATCGATATTTTCATTATGAAAATCCCCCAACGACTGCGACTTCGCCCTTGATCGGCGGATATGGATCGTAACCGATAAGTTCGATATCTTCAAAAGTGAAATCATCTATGTTTTTAATTTTCGGATTAAGCTTCACTTCTGGCAGGGTTCTAGGTTTTCTTTTGAGCTGTTCTTTTACCTGCGCCACATGATTATCGTAAATATGCACATCACCAAAAGTATGGACAAAATCTCCGGGTTTAAAACCGGTAACATGGGCTACCATTAACGTAAGAAGCGCATAACTTGCGATATTAAACGGAACGCCGAGAAACATATCAGCACTTCGTTGATACAGCTGTAAGGAAAGCCTACCATTGGCGACATAAAAATGGAAAAAGGTGTGGCATGGAGGCAAAACCTGCGCTTTTTCTCGGGACGCAGCCATTTCATAAATAAATTCAGGATTCCAAGCGGAAACCAAATAATGTCTTCTTTCCGGATTAACTTTTAGTCTTGAAATCGCCCATTGCAGCTGATCCACAACCCTTCCGTCTGATGTTTGCCATTTCCTCCATTGCACCCCATAAACAGGCCCTAATTCCCCATATTTTTTTACAAACGAGTCGTTTTTGGGTAAATCCTTTATCTTTTGTATATATTCCTCCTGCGTCATAATTTTTAATTTTTCATTTTTAATTTTTAATTTATACTGCTTATAACCCCATTCATCCCAAATATGCACGTTGTTATCCACTAAATATTTAATATTCGAATCTCCTCTAATAAACCACAAAAGCTCGTGAATTATCCCTCTGAAAAAGACTTTTTTGGTGGTCAAAAGCGGAAAACCTTTCGATAAATCAAAGCGAATTTGCCGTCCGAAGACATTCCTTGTCCCAACCACCACATTGTGTACCTTCTTCCTCTCCCCATTCTTCAAAATATCTTTAAGAAGATCCAAATACTGATATTCCCCACTTCGATTTCTCTCAGTGTCTTTGAGACTCTTATTTTTCATACTATTCTTTTCTTTGATCAACCAACCCACCACTATAATTCATTCTATAAATGCGCTTTTTGTCTTTATATATTTCCTCTTTCCCAATAAAGTTTTCAAGATCACCTTCAGTTTTATTCTTATAAACAAAATTGCCCTCTCGAAAAACTTTTGGACCACGAAGAGGAAGGTCTTCCGGCTGATTCCGAAGAGCTTTTTGTAAAAATTTATAGACTGTTTCGAAATCGTTAAACGAAGAATCGACCGACCCGTACATAACCATAATCCACGCTGGTTTTCCTTTATAAAAAACTACTTCTCTACCGCCCCACGGTTCACCTCCGAAAAAATTATCGTGCATTCTCCAATCACCTGACTCAAAAGGTATTGTTGTCGAACCATCTTTTTCCTTAATCCATTTCTTGCTATCTCCAGTTTCATATCCCGCATTCTCTGGATCAATCAGGAATTTCCTAAGCTGCTTTATATTCATAATTCCCCTCTACAATAACAAAACTCACAAAAAACCACAAGAGGTTATTCTGATAAAATAAATAAATGAGTAAAGGAATAAGAAAGCATTTTAAAAATATCTATCCTCTAAAACCACCCTCTATGCAAGAAGTCCTCCATACCCAAAGCGGAAACATTCCCCTTAATATGGCAAAAACTGATAGAATTTCTTTCTCGATATTACGAAACGAAAAAAATAAACTAAGAAAAATCGAGAATATCTCATATGAAATAACTATAGAAAATCTCTGGGAGTGAATCGTCAGGTACGATGACCATGGCGGAAATGGAATTCTCCATCGTCATTTTAGAATCTCGCTAAAGGACGCTAGAGTCGTAGAATCAGCGGCTGGGATAAAAAAATATAAAAACAAGGATCATGAATTAACATGGGTTTGCAATGATATCAAAAGAAATTATTTAATATATCGATCTAAATTTCTAAAAAATATGGGGCTTGACTTGTATTGATACAGGATATATTGTATTATTACTCTTCTAGCGAAGAGGCAATATTATGAGTAAAAAAATACAAACATCAAAAAATATAGATCTAACGCAAAAGCTTATTTCTTATCTTGTTGGCGGAAAAAATGTTCCTAATTTACCTCAAGATGTTTCTTTTGTGCCATTTTCAAAATCCGATAAGAAATTAAATCAGGCAAATGAAGAACTCCTGGAATCCCTATCGAAAGAAGAAAAACCTGTTGTAATCGCAGAGGAACCGAAAGCAAATAAGGGAAGTTGGAATATAATCCCCATAAATTTCTAATTAAGTCTATTTTCGTCTCGGCGATAACAAACTTTCTCCGCCGACGCAATATGTCTTTTCCCTGTCATTCCGAACTTGTTTCGGAATCTCGCTTTGCTCGAGACGCTGAAATAAATTCAGCATGACACCGAATGAATCTATACTTGTTTTTCCTTACCTTTGAGTATTTATACTTCCACCATTAGAATATTTCGTTAAATCCACCTTCTTTTTATCATCAATAATAACAATCTTGCTTTGCGGGTCTGGAAAGTGATCGCTGACATGTTTTCCAAAAGATACGAAATTTAGATCCTGCGCAGTTTCCCAAGGATATACATGGTAATATTTTTTATCTTTATTATCAAAAAGCATTAATTTTCCACTAAACCAAATAAGGTAAAATGTTTTGTCTATATTTTCAATTGAATACTTCTTTTTATAGGATGTGATCGGTCCTTCAATGTGTCGAATTTTTTGAACGACTACTAACAATATTGCAAGCAATATTAAACTAAAACCAATAGCGTATGATGCCTGTCTTATATCTTGCCCAAAATAGGAAAAAGGGAGTTGGTTATTGGGTCTCCAGTGATCCAGCAGCCAACTATTAATAATTAATAAAAATCCACAAACCATTAGAAGTCGAAAGCTTTGTGGAAGCTTTTTCCAATCATCTATTAAAAAGTCTGCAATCTTGTCGAACATATGCTTAAACTTGTTTCTCTTTTTTGTAGATAAGTTTAATCCACAGTTTCTTAAAGTAAGATAAAGTTAGAGTAGACAATAAAAATCCGACCGAGGGGACGATGGCGTTAAGCCACGGATTTGCGATATTTATTGCGCTTAAATAAAAACCAATCGCAAGATAGGTAAAAACTAGCAACAGTCCTCTTCTTGTATAGCTTGTCTCCCAACTTTTGTCCGTTTCTACCCTTTTATTTCTCGCCTTTAATGCATTTATTTCCTTTTCCAATTCTTCCAAACTAGCCATAAATTAATGTAGCCTCCCACTTGTCAAGTGGGAGCACGGTTTATTTAAACCTGTTTTTCTTTTTTCTTTGTCGTTACTCGGCCGCCTTGCCATTGGCCGCGGTACTGTGAGCCTTTGCCTTTTATTTCATGAAATATCAGATGGACGAAACGCGCGCCCATTTCTATCTCAACCGTTATCGGTCCTTCATTTTTCAGCCCGAAAGTGAGTTCTCCCTGATAACCCGGCTGAACAGGTCCAGTGCGGATGAAAATGCCGGAGCGGAAAGTTGTGGTTCTGGGGATTATAACTGCAGATAAATCAACCGGCAAATTTATCTTCTCCATTGTTTTTACCAGGAAAAAATCTCCGGGCTTTATTTTGATACTTTGAGTTTTACCCTTCTTGTAAGCCTTAACCAGTTCGATGTCCGGAGTTTTCCTATGAGTTTCTCCCAAAAAAGCCGAACCTTTTATCTTATAAACTTCACCCAAGCGCAAATCAAACCCCGTGCCTTCGGGATTGGTCAGTTCTCTCTCCGACAAACCCTCCACAAGTTTTTTTGTCTTGACCAGTTTTAATAATTCTTTTGGTCCCAAAATCATACGTGTATTATGTATTTTGTATTACGTATTAAGTATGCGAACAAAATTCCTCATACATACCACATACTACTTAATACTTGCTACAATTTCTTCTGTAACTTCTTCAACGCTCTTTTCTCCATTCAAAACCATAATTTCTTTCGGAAATTGCTTGGTAAGCCAATCATAACCTATTGCCAGTTTTTCCAATTTGTTTTCTTTCTCGTAAATTTCAGTATGTTTATCTTTTCTTTTTATCCTTTCAATTGCGGTTGCAACAGAAACTTTGAGGGCGAAGGAAAAATCCGGAAGCAAAAACTGATGATACATCGAAAGAATACTTAGCGCCACGAGCAAATTTTCCCTATCTCCATTCTTCTTTCCAAAGTCAATTCCTTTATCCACCATTCCATAAACTACGGAAGACCAGAAATAGCGATCGCTTACGACAGTGATGCCGCTTTTCAGATAATCTTCAATTTGCGCCTGGTGGACTGCTCTGTCGGCAGAAAACAAATATTGAAATGCTACTTGCGGAAGATTAGTCTCCCCACTCAAAATTTGCCTAATTAACTTTCCCGTCATCTCATCTGTGGGTTCTTTGGTGAGAATGCTTTTGATGCCTTTTCTATTCAATGCCTCTGTTACCTTTTGGGCTTGAGTTGTTTTTCCGCTTCCGTCAATCCCCTCAATGACGATAAGTTTGCCAGGATACAGATTTTTTTTAAGTTCTAAGTCAAATTCTATGTGGTATTTCATTTTTCCTCGTGTATTTTGCTTTCGCTTGGGCCGTTTTGGATTCTATATTTCGCCAGTTTTTTCTTGGCGTAGGGAACTTCTGCGGGGCTTGACAGCTCTTCAAAAGTCATGGCGCAAATCCTCATGCCACAGGTTAAACTAATTGCCATTTTGCCCAAATTTCCTAACTCCAAAACCGGTTTTCCATCCCAGCCCGGATCAAAAATTGAAGCGGTTGAGTGAACTACCAAACCAAGTCTTCCCAAAGAAGAACGTCCTTCAAGTCTTCCCATCAGATCGGAAGCGATTTTCACTTTCTCCAAAGTTACTGCCAAAACAAACTCCCCCGGCTGCATAATAAATTTCTCTCCGTTTTGAAGCTTGATAACTTTGGTTATTTCGTTGCTATAATCTTTTTTCGAAGGATCAATGTAGGGATAACGGCTGTAATCAAAAACTCTGAAAGTATCTCCAAGCCGAAGATCAACAGAACAGGAACCGAGCTGAACTTTCAGATCCGGCGCCGGAGTAATAATAATTCTGCTTTGCAGAAACGCCTTTTTTATATCTTTATCCGACAAAACCATATTTCGATAAACTCAATATTGTCTCTTCGAGCCTGAGCCTCAGAGCCGAAGGCCTGAGCAAAGTCGAAGGACATAAGGGTATTATAACAAATAAATTTTTATTTACAATTGGAGTTCGCTCCTTATTTCCCCCACCAAATACAAGGAACCTGTAACCACAACTATGCTGTTTTTTAATTCTTTATTAAGTTTCAAAGCCTTTTCCAGCGCTTTTTTTGAATTCCCTTCGACGAAAACTTGCCCCCCATACTTGCTACTTAATACTTGATACTTAATACTATCTGCTTCCGCAGACGCGTTCTTACTTACATCCGTTGCCATACTAAATCTCGTAGCAATTACCACATCCGCAACAGGCAAAATACTTTTAAGCATTTCTTTTATATTTTTATCTTTTTTAAAAGCGATAACAAAAATTTTGCGTTCTGTTGGAAATAATTTTTTCAAAGAAGAAATAAACGCTTTCATTTTCGCAGGATTATGCGCACCGTCTAAAATGAGCGTCGGGCTCATTTTATCCTGAGCGAGCGAAGCGAGTCGAAGGACAGAATTAACCCGAATAATTTCGAATCTTCCCGGGAAAAACGCTGTTTTCAAAGCTAATCTAATATCTTTTTCCGAAACTTTAAGCCCAAAATTTTTCAACTGGACTACAGCTTCAACTGCCAAGCTTGCATTTTCTTTTTGATAATCTCCCAACAAAGAAAGTTTGAAATTTTTAATAACAGACTCATCAAAATCTTTTCCAAGCCTCAACAATTTCGCCCCAACTTCCCTGCATCTCTCCTCAACTATTTTAATAACCGACTGCTGCTTAGCTCCGGTAATCACGACTGAATTATTAATTGAAAATTGAAAATTGAAAATTGAAAATTGCTTGATGGCTTGGACTGCTTCCTTGGCAATTTTTTCAACCGTATCCCCCAAAATCTGCGTATGATCAAGAGAAATGTTAGTCAAAATAACCATCAAAGGATTTAAAACATTTGTCGCATCATATTTCCCTTCAATTCCCACTTCAACAACTGCTAAATCAACTTTTTCTTGCGCAAAATACAAAAAAACCATTGCTATCAAAATCTCAAAATACGACGGCGCTCCAATTTTATCTCTTCGAGCCTGAGCCTCAGAGCCGAAGGCCCGAGCGGAGTCGAGGAACATCTTTTCAATTGCAGGAGTAACAATATTCAAAATATTAACAAACTTTTCATCCGAAATTTCTTTTCCGTTTATCTGAAGCCTTTCGTTAACTTTCTGCAAATGAGGAGAAATGGTAAGCCCTACTTTGTATCCTGCAGTTTTCAAAATATGGGAAATTAAATAAGCAGTTGAACCCTTTCCCGCAGTTCCCGTAACAAGAACTGACTTAAACTTTTTTTCGGGATTTCCCAAAAGGCCAAGAAGCGTTCTCATCCTATCCAAAGGATCATAACCCGCATTATCTTCTATTCGCTTGAAATTAATGTTACTAATGAATTTTTCTAAATAATTGAGGCTTTCTTTGTAAGTTTTTAGCTTCACATTTCTCCAACGTTTGACATGAAATTGATAATACATCAAAACTAAAATTTTCGCAATTGAATGTGGGCAGCCATGGAATCGGACCATGTACTTCTTCATTATCAGTGAAGCGTTCTACCAGTGAACTAGCTGCCCAAAACTTTTTCAAACTCCCTATAACATTTTTTGCAAACGTGCCATTTCTTAACACTCCCCTTTTTATCCGGCGGGCTAAAAAGCAAAGCGCCAAAATCTTTTAATTCGCTTCCGCATTTGTTACAGATTGGTTTAATTGCCATATTGTGATCCTTCGACAAGTTCAGGATCATCTGCGAGATGAGGCGCGAGTCGGATTCGAACCGGCGAATGGCTGTTTTGCAAACAGCTGTGTTAACCGCTTCACCATCGCGCCATTTACTCCAACAAGTATACCAAAATGGGAAATGATTGGAAAGCCTATTTAGGCGGGGTGGATATAATTGTATGTGATGAGAATGTTGCCAAAAATCAGAAGATAAAACCACGCGTGAGATAGAATATTTAACCACTTTTCTTTTTTCCAAAGCAAAAGAAGAATAAACGGAGCGAACATTATCAAGAGCTGAACCCGAAATTGCATTGCGGTTAAGCCAAAATTTGCTTCATATAAAAGCTTTATTTCCGATAATCCGGCAAATAAAAGCATCACGAAAACATACCAATTCTTCTGCTTAAAACCCTCGACCAATAAGCTAGCGCTGGCTATCGCCATAAACGGAAAAAGAGGAATTATATACCAGCCCATTTCCCCTCCCGAAGTTAAGGCAAAAATAAGAGCAAACAGATAGAAAAACGCAGGAATAAAAACGATTTTGTTTTTCTTGTAATTTAAAAAACTGGAGAATAAAGATATAAATCCGAAGAAATACCAGCCATCATAAAAAACTTTATTAACTATAATCGGGGTTGAAAGTATATAATTTAGAGTTTGCGGACCGATTGTTCTGCCCGATTGAAGAAAAAGGATTTGCAGAAAAACTTCCTTGTCAAAATAAAAACCGTACACTACATACAACGCTACGAAAAATAAAAACACAAAAGCCATAATTAATATTTTTTTTAGCCCAGCTTTTTCGGCCATGAAAAGGTAAGACATTGCCAAAAACAAAGCTATTCCAAGCTCTTTTGTCCAAAAAGACAACCCGCACAAAATACCAATCAAGATAGATTTTTTATAACTTATATTCTTTGACCACAAACTAAATAAATATATTGCGAGTAAAAATAAGGGAGTAAGCAAATTTTCCGCCAGGACAACCCGTCCATTAATCACGAATATTGTCGCAGTTGCATAAATCAGAAGCGCGAAAATTCCGGTTTTGTAACCATAAAGTTTTTTCGCTAATAAGAAAACAAAAATTGCGGAAATCATCGATAAAATAATTGGCACGAGCCGCACGGTCTTTAAATCTACTTTAAGAAAAGTATCCTGTCCAAATAAAATCGACCATCCTCCGACCAAAAGTCCATTTAACGGCGTATGATCGAAATAAGGATAAACTATTGGAAAATAAATCTTATTAATGGTTAAATCGTATCTATGCTGGTACGCTGTAAACGCCGACCACGAAATCGGTAAATGTTTCGTCCAAAGACTTATCCCTTGAAAAGAATAGGAATATTCGTCTGAAGTTGCTCCGCGCTGGGGATAGATTGAGTAATTATGAAGTTTGAGAATTAAGGCTACTGCCAAGATAAAAATTACCAATATAACTTTTAACTTTCCCATAGCTTAATCTATCAACATCAAATCTATTTGTAAATACCCGTTAGAGGCTTATTCTAGAAAAATCAGGAAGTGGTCCCGATAATCTATATCATCGGGATCCCGATCCCGATAAATCGGGACGGGATAGGAAAACTAATAAATAGAATTCTTCCGCCTTGATGGCGAAATAAGTGCTATTTACACTTAGGTGTACTTATAAACAAATTAACTTTTAACTTTTGGCAATTAACAAAATTGTTAACTGTTACGTGTTAATTGTTAGCTTGCTCTTTCCGTACCTTCTCTCTTTGTATTAGAAAGGAGGTGATCCATCCCCAGCTTCAGCTAGGGATACCTTGTTACAACTTCAGCCTGATCGCTGGTTTCACCTTCTCCCGATATAATCGGGATTCGGGTGCCCCCAACTTTCCTGCCGTGATGGGCGGTGTGTACAAGAGGCGAGAACGTATTCACCGCGACCTGCTGATTCGCGATTACTAGCAATTCCTTCTTCACGAGGTCGAATTTCAGACCTCGATCTGAACTGAGGCGAAATTTCAGAGGTTAGCTTGCTGTTACCAGCTTGCAACTCGTTGTTATTCGCCATTGTAGGGTGTGTGTAGCCCAGGACGTAAGAGCCGTGCTGACATGTCGTCATCCCCGCCTTCCTGGTCGAAAAATCGACCCTGTTTCATATGAATAATTTAACATATGATGGGGGTTGCGCTCGTTACCCGACTTAACGGTACAGCTCCATTAGTTAGTTACTAATTAGACTATCCCACCTCCGTTCCACCAACTGGTGAAGTGCGGAGTTCAGCATATAATATGAGTATGTATTCCAGATTATCTGGTAC
This sequence comes from Candidatus Levyibacteriota bacterium, assembly GCA_030651475.1. Lineage (GTDB taxonomy): Bacteria > Patescibacteriota > Microgenomatia > Levybacterales > UBA12049 > JAUSEW01. The sequence continues at coordinate 1,508 of JAUSEW010000002.1, read as the reverse complement.
CTCATATATCAGTCGTTACAGGGCTATAAAAGTTATCTGTTCTCGGTTATCAGTTGTCAGAAAAAAGTTTTCCAGTTTTCAGTAATCAGTTGAATCTTTGCCAAGAAGATAAAAGTTTATTGAGCATTTTTGAAACAATCTTATATTGTTCGATTAGATACTCACAATCTTCTACTTTAATTCTGGTAAATATTTTAGCAACTATCTTGATCTCTCTGAGATGAGTTATTACCTCATCAGATGAACCAAGCGACATTGATAAAAATCTACAGAATTCTCTTGGAGATTTCTTCTTACCAAAACCTTCCGCAATTTGCGGAGGAATCTTTTCTCCAGCTTCTGTAACCTGATATTTCAATCTTCTGTGATTTTGTGGAAGTAGATTAGCTAACCGATAAAGTGGCTCAAGTAGTTTTAAGGCTAACTCATACACTTTTAAATCAGTCACATCTCTAATCATTTTGTTATCAGTTCTCTGTTGTCAGTTATCAGATTTAAGTCTACCAGTCTTCAGTAAATCAGTCAAAGACCGAAAAACCGAAAACAGACAAACTACCATCCGAAAACCGAAATCTGAAAACCGATAACTTTTTCCACAAACCGATAACTAGTAAGCTTCCCTCGGTATTACTACATTTACAATATCCGAATATTATCCAAATATCAAGTAGCTTCACCGATATGAGCTGAATTTTCCATCTGACATTACGATCAGCGGGCGCGACAGATTTTTTTTCAAATCTCACGCCACGAGCTGACGGCTGCCATGCAGCATCTGTGCTAGCCTTCTTGCGAATTGGTCGACTTTCATCGACCTGGAACTCTAGCATGTCAAGTCCTGGTGAGGTTTTTCGCTTTGTCTCGAATTAAACCACACGCTCCACTGCTTGTGCAGGTCCCCGTCAATTCCTTTGAGTTTTAAACTTGCGTTCGTACTCCCCAGGCGGTCTGCTTAACGCGTTAGCTTCGTCACTGCCCCACCAAAGGTGGATCAATAACCAGCAGACATTGTTTACGGCTTGGACTACAAAGGTCTCTAATCTTTTTCGCTCCCCAAGCTTTCGTGCCTCAGCGTCAGGCCACCCAAAGGGTGGTCGTCCTGTGGACGAAGAAGTCCAGGTATCTGTCTACACCTTCGGCGTTCCTGATCATATCAACACATTTCACCGCTCCATGATCAGTTCCAATACCCTATCCTTCCCTCTAGAAAAATCATATCTTGCCTAAATCTATGGTTGAGCCATAGGCTTTCAAGCAAGATGCATTTTCCTGCCTACGCAACTCTTTACGCCCAATGATTCCGGATAACGCTCGCACCCTACGTATTACCGAGGCTTCTGGCACGTAGTTAGCAGGTGCTTATTCTTGTGGTACCGTCATAATCTTCCCACATAAAAGGAGTTTACAACCCGAGGGCCTTCATCCTCCACGCGGCGTCGCTCGATCAGGCTTTCGCCCATTGTCGAATATTCCCAGTTGCTGCCACCCGTAGGTGTATGGGCCGTCAT
>JAUSEW010000022.1 GCA_030651475.1 Candidatus Levyibacteriota bacterium | reverse complement strand
GGGTCATACAGAATATTGCTGGACTAAGCATACAATTTGGCTACCCTGAAAAGATGGAATTTGATATCTCTTACTCCTCTGACGATGGATCTAAACGATTTTAATTTCGCGTTAAACGACTCGGCTGAAGCATTAGTGCTTCGGTTGTTAAAGTAATTCAGTATAGTCGTTTCACGCAAACGGATTGATTCGGCGGCGATATTAAATGAATCAATATTTTTTTCTCTAATTTTTTCGTACCATTTGTCTAAACTTTTTTTCGCGTCGAACTGATTTTTGTTTTGCTCATAAAACGATCGGAACATCATTGATAACTCGTAAGCGTTTTTAATCGCTGGAAATTGTTCAAACAGAATAGCGGCCCGGCTTTTTTGATTAACCGTCCAATTACCGCTGGCTTTAAATAACAGATAGCGGCTTCTCGCCAGAAGCTGTTTTTTTGTGTCTCCGTTTTCGCATTCAGCCGGCCGATATCTTCGCCGTTCTTTCTGCGCTTGTTTAATCGCTTGGTTCTCTTTTTTAATCGCTTTTTTTCTTAGCTCAATCCTGATTTCCTGCACGGCCTCGCTCACCACTTTCTGGGCGTGGAACCGGTCAACTGCTTGAACGGCCTCGGGGAAAGAACCTTCCGCGATAATATCCATGCTGCCGGCCATATCCATAGTAATTTCTTCCACCCCTATTCTTTTTTTCTCGGATATTTTTTGCAAAACAGGCTGTATTTCGCTGGCTTTGGTGCCATGCGCCATAGCGACAATCGCGCCTTGCCGGCCCCCGGCCTGCTTGTTAGTCACTATCGTATATAGTTCTCCATTGGAGAGGGCGACTTCATCAATACTCAGCCGTTTGCCAATATTTTTCGGGAAGAGCATCCATTCATCGGCGTGATTAATTTGATCCCAATTCCTGAATCCGGATAGATGATTTTTGTATTGCGCTTCAAATTCTTTTTCCGGGAGGCGATGAAACCTGGCGATAGAAATCAGCGAGACCGGATTCTCTTCCGCCGTCTTCTTTTAAAAAATCGGCGAATTCTTTCTCGAGTTGGGTGCCGGGAAAATTCAATTGGATGTCCCTCTTTAATAATTCTTTTTGCCCTACAA
>JAUSEW010000018.1 GCA_030651475.1 Candidatus Levyibacteriota bacterium | reverse complement strand
CAGATTTAGCAACCCCTAAAATTTCATAGTAATCTTTTTTATTTGGCATAATTTAAAAAGCCTCGGTTTCCCGAGGCCAACTTTGATTGATAACTTCAATCAATAGCTTATCCATATGATCTACTTTTCTTAATATAATTCATAACAGACGAACCATCAATTGGGTTTTTTATTCCAGATTTTCTACGACTAGATTTATAACGACCGTTTGGTTGTAATCTGTTTGCAGTTTCCTGTCTATCGGCTTCTCTTTTTTCCAAATCACTCATGGGCATAAGCTCTGACTGAGCATCTTGTAGAATTTCTGGAGAAATTTGTTTTGTTTGTTGTGCTTGATCAGCTTCTTTAATTAATTGAGTTGCTACAGGTTTATTACTTCCCAGCTTACCTGCATAACCTAAATCATCCATTTTTTCCCAAAGTGCCTCTGCTTTTTCAGGACTTAGCTCTCTATTTACCATTTTTATCCTCCACTACTTCTCCCTCAACTGCCTGTTTAGTATCTGTTTGACCTTCTTCTTCATGAGCTTCCACTTCTTCTTCAGGTTTAATTTCAGGCTCTCCTTGACCATCCTGTGGTGAGCCTGTCGAACCATACATTGCTGCACCAATTTTTTGCACAGCCTCAGAGAGTGCTTCCATCTTTAGTTTTAAATCTTCAGAAGATGCTGTTTGAATTACCCCTTTGAGATCATTTAATTTTTGTTCAACATCAATTCGAATTTCTGCTGAAACTTTATCTCCAGCATCTTTAAGCGATCTTTCTGTAGTATAAACTAAAGTATCTGCCTGATTTTTAACATCAATTTCTTCTTTTTTCTTTCTGTCTTCCTCAGCATGAGCTTCTGCTTCTTTGGTCATCTTGGCTGCTTCTTCTTTAGATAAACCAGTGGAACCTGTAATAGTAATTTTTTGTTCTTTGCCAGTAGCTTTATCTTTGGCTGAAACATTTAAAATTCCATTGGCATCAATATCAAAAGTAACCTCAATTTGAGGAACACCTCGGGGTGCTGTTGGAATTCCATCTAAAACAAACCTGCCTAATGTTTTATTATCTGAAGCCATTTCCCGCTCACCTTGCAAAACATTAATTTCTACCTGAGTTTGGTTATCAGCAGCAGTGGAGAAAACTTCTGTTTTAGAAGTGGGAATAGTGGTATTTCGAGAAATTAGAGGAGTTCTAACTCCACCCAAAGTTTCCAAACCTAAAGTTAGGGGAGTCACATCCAATAAAAGCACTGATTTTACTTCTCCTCCCAAAACTCCTCCCTGAATAGCAGCCCCTACTGCTACCACTTCATCTGGATTAATTCCTTTGTGTGGTTCTTTGCCAAAAAAATCCTGGACTGCTTTTTGCACTGCTGGCATTCTGGTCATTCCACCTACCAAAACTATTTCATCAATATCACTGACTTTTACTTTTGCATCTTTTAGTGCTTGCTCTACCGGTTTTAGAGTTTTTTGAACCAAGTCATCAACTATTTGCTCAAGCTTTGCCCGTGACAAGGTCATGGTTAAATGAAGAGGACCTGATGAACCCTGAGTTATAAAAGGCTGATTAATTTGTGCTTCAGTAGATGTTGATAATTCAATCTTTGCTTTTTCAGCTGACTCTCGAAGGCGCTGAAGTGCTTGAGAATCCTTCCTCAAATCTACGTTATTCTCTTTTTCAAATTCTTCTGCAAGAAAATTGATTATTACCTGATCAAAATCATCTCCTCCAAGATGAGTATCTCCATTTGTGGATTTTACTTCATATACTCCTTCACCAAGTTCAAGAATTGATATATCAAAAGTTCCGCCTCCAAGATCATAAACTGCGATTGTATGGGCATTCTTTTTATCAAGTCCATATGCAAGAGCTGCTGCGGTTGGTTCATTTATAATTCGTAGAACTTCCAAACCTGCGATTTCTCCAGCCTGTTTTGTAGCCTGGCGCTGAGAATCATCAAAATATGCAGGAACTGTAATAACTGCTTGAGTTACTTTTCCTCCAAGATAGCCTTCTGCATCAGCTTTAATTTTCTGTAAGATAGAGGCTGAAACTTCCTGTGGAGTTAAAGTTTTTCCGTCCACTTCTACTACTGCCATTCCGTCTCTTCCTTCTTTAATGGTGTAAGGAAGCCATTTCATATCAAACTGAACACTCTCGTCTTTAAACTTCTTTCCCATTAATCTTTTGATAGAAAAGATTGTATTTTTGGGTTTTAAGACAAGTTGACGTTTGGCAACATCTCCTACAACGTGGGTTACCGGATCAACCACGGAAGGAATAGTGTTTCTGCCTTCTCTGGAATGGATTACTTTTGGTGCTCCACCTTCCATTACAGCAACACATGAATTCGTTGTGCCTAAATCAATTCCAATTATTTTTCCCATACTTATTCCTTTTGATTCTGCTTTGCAGAACCTACTCTAACCAAAGCAGCTCTTAGAATTTCCTCTTGCATTAAAAATCCTGCTCTTATTTCGGACATTACTTTTCCCTCTTCCCCCTCAATCGTTTCTACGCATTGCATTGTTCTCGGATTAAATTCCTGACCAACAGTTTCAATCCTTTGTACACCCTCACTCTTTAGTATATCTAAAAACTGTTTAATGCTCAAGGGCAAACTTTCATCCTTAACATGCTCTCCTGCAAGCATTAATGTATCCAAAATTGGCAAGAGCCGTATAATAAGCTGTCTATTTGCCTTAACAATCCAATCTCTTTGCTCTTGTCCTACTCTTTTTTCCAAATTTAGATAGTCTGCTAATGCTCTTTTATATTTATTGTCAAGTTCTTCTATCTTTATTTTTAACTCTTCTATTTCTTTTTTAGATTTATCGTCAGTTTTCTTTGTTTTTCCTTCGTCTGTCATATTTAATTTTTTTAAACCCAATCTTTGGCTAATTCCTCAATCAGTCCCCCAAAATATCTAACTGTTGGAATAATTTCTGTAAAATTTAACCTTGCCGGACCTAAAACCCCAACCTCTCCTTGTATTTTAGCCGGAGTTGTAAAATGCGTAAAAATGAAACCGTACGGACCATTAAGTTTTGGACCTAATTCTTCACCCAAAAGCACATGAACATCTTCTTCCCCTAAAGCTTGCGAACAGATCTTGTTAAAATAATCGCATTCGTCAATAACAGAAAGCAAACTTCTCGTAACATCTATGTCAAAAAATTCAGGCATATCCAAAATATTGGCATATCCGGCAGCATAGATATCTCCTTCGTTTGTTGAGACAATAGCCAAAGATTTCGTTTTTAAAGCCAATGATTTCGTTAACTCTCTTAAGAATTTGTCAGTTTTGTCTTTATAATCCCAAAGACTTTCTTTCAGAGCAACCTCTTCTGTAACGGAAAGGTCTTTTTCCTTCATCAACTGCTTAACATAAAATTTCAAGCCTTGAGAAGTAGGCGCTCGTCCTGAAGAAGTATGGGTTTTTTTCAGATATCCCATATCTGTAAGACGCACCATTTCATTCCTGATAGTTGCAGGAGAAGCGCTTAGATTATATTTCTTCTCCAATGTTTCAGATCCCACAGCTTCGGCTGTGTTTATGTATTCTTCAATAATGCTTTTTAAAATTTCTATTTGTCTTTGAGTTAAATCATGCATAGGGTTAGCAGTAAAATACCATAACTGCTAATCTCTGTCAAGTGGGTATAATTAATAAAAACTGTGTTAAACTAGATTATATGCGGCGAAAACATCCCTCCATGCTTCTTATTCTTGGCCTTTTATCCTTAACTTCGCTTATCTACCTTGCAATCTATCAATCTCCAACGGCAAATTTTCCATTTTCCATCTTTCATTTTCCATTTATATACGTTTTCTTCCTTCTGATTTTTCTTTTCATTTATTCCATATTTTCCTATCTTTTCATTAGCACCAAACAAGGATTGCTTTTTGGACTTTTTGCAACAGTCTATCTTTTCCTGCGCTTTATTCACCTCACTCACCCTTTATTCCTGATTATTCTTATCGCTCTTTTCATAAGCCTCGAGCTTTCTTTAAAAAAAGGACCTAAACTGCTAAAATAGCTTAACTATGAATAAATTTTACATCACAACAGCCATCGACTACGTTAACGATACTATTCATATTGGCCATGCTTTCCAAAAAATAGCTGCGGATGTTTTGGCCAGATACAATCGCATACTGCTTGGCAAAGATAACGTTTTCTTTCTTACCGGTACTGATGAATATGGACAAAAAGCAGAAAAAGCTGCAAAAGCATCCGGCATATCTCCCTTGGAGTTCGTAAGAAAAATTGCCGCAACTGATAAAGAACAACAAGATTCTGTAAATATTTCTTATGACAGATTTATAGAAACTACAGATGAAGATCACGCCAAAGTTGCTCAAGAAATTTGGAAAAGAGTTGATGAAAATGGAGATATTTATCTTGGCGAATATAGCGGTCTTTATTGCGAAGGATGCGAAGCTTATTGTGATGATTCGGATTTAAAAAATGGCAAATGCTCTTTTCACCCAAACCTAGAAATTAAAAAAATAACTGAAGAAAATTATTTCTTCAAATGGTCCAAATACAAAGATTTTCTAATTAAGCACATTAAGAATAACCCGGATTTTATTTTTCCCCAACACCGAGCAAACGAAATGTTAGAGTTTGCCAAAAATATAAAAGATATTCCAATTTCAAGATCTAACTTTACCTGGGGAGTTCCGATTCCCAATGAAACAAAACAAGTTATGTACGTTTGGTTTGATGCTTTAACAAACTATTTAACAGGCGTAGGATTTCTGGAAAATAAAAAATTGTTTGAGAAATTTTGGCCTGCAGATGTACATATTTTAGGAAAAGACAATTTGAGATGGCATGCTCTCTTGTGGCCTGCGATGCTAAAATCTGCAAATATCAAACTACCAAAAACAATTCTTGTAAATGGATTTTTAAATCTTAACGGACGAAAAATTAGCAAATCATTGGGAAATATTATTAGGCCAACCGATTGGGTTAAAAAATATGGAGCAGATGCAGTACGATATTATCTTTTAAGATATACCAATCTTACAAACGATAGTGATATTTCGGAAGAAAAACTTAAGCAAGCTTATAATGCCGATCTGGCAAATGGACTGGGAAATTTAATTTCCCGCGTTGCAAAACTTTGTGAAACTTCAAATTACCGCCAGATGGAAGGAGCAGGTAAAACCTCAAGCCACTTAATTTCTGTTGAAGAATATTCTGAAAGCTTTTCGCAGTACCGTCTTAATGATGCTCTTTCTTTCGTGTGGACCAAAATTACAGAACTTGACCGCTATATCAACAACGAAAAGCCTTGGGAATTGGCAAAACAAAATTCTCCAAAATTAAAAACTATACTTTCCCATGCAGTTGATCAAATTCAGGAAATTGCAGTGCTTCTCGAACCATTTTTACCCGAAACCGCAGAAAAAATCGAAGAACAATTTAAAGGTCCAAAAATCACCTCCCAAAACCCCCTTTTTCCGAGAATTTAACCTCCTAGCAAAACTACTTTCCATTTTGAGAATACGTCCTTTGGCGTAGGGAATAAAGGTCTCGTTGGAAGTCTTTCGAGTATTATGTATCTTTCATATAAAGGGTTCTCTTTATCTATTATCAAAACTCCAGATGGTATAACTGCTCCTAAGGACTTCTCTCTATTATATTGTGCTGCTGTAAGGTCTATAATTTTCCCACCTGCATCCTCTGCCCAATCATGAGAATGATCCAGAAGTAAATCTAAATCCCCAGATCTACCAACTTGGAAAAATCCTCTAATACCTTGAAATCCCAACCTTCTTAATTCCTGCATAGCTGGACCACAGTAGTTAGTAGGAAATCCTTTCCTAGAAGAAAGTTTCTCGTAGACTGCATTAATCTTTATCATTAATTCTGGAGTTAACTTTGGCACAGGAGCTGTTTTGACTTCTGTTAAAACTCCCCATCTTTCTTTCAAATTCATAAGAGGAATTATACTGTAATAAAACCTTCAAGTCAAACTATAGGATTTCTTTTATTTTGCTTAACTGTATATTGGTTTTCGACCCCTGGGGTTGAGCGTGAATAAAATTTCTTTCCAAATCCTTCTTTTTCCAAGATATAATTTCCCATTAAAGAAATGCTTATTGACAAAATACAAGCATATCTGCTTTAATGATTTAAATCATTAAAGTATTGTATGACGCAAGTTTCCAAGTACCCTATTTCAAAAGAGATTGCTGATCGAATTTTTGAAATCTTTCTAAAAAGCTTAGTTAAGATTCATACTCAAGGAGAAGCAGATCAATTTATCTCTGATCTCCTAACGCCTACAGAAAAAATTATGCTAGCAAAAAGACTCACAATAGCACTCCTTCTGCAAAAAGATTATGACTACCGAACTATTCAAAAAATTATTAGAGTAAGCGCTCCTACTATTACATCCGTGAATATGGCAATTCGATACGGAAGCGAGGGATACAGAAATCTTCTTAATAAAATTCTCAAGGAAGAAAAGTTAATTGATATGATAGACGAATCAGTTTCAAAAGTCCTATCTTTTCCAACTAAAGCAAGAAAAGGCGGAACAGTTTGGCGTTACTTAAAACAAGAAGTTGATAAGCATAGAGAAAAAAATAAAAAGGCATTCTGACTTCAATGATTTAAATCATTGAAGTATTTAAGATCAGAGCAAATTCTACTGTCCCAAAATCACCTCCCAAAAACCCCTATTTCCAAGAATTTAACCTTTACTTGTGATATCCTGATATTAGAAGGAGGTGAAAAATGTATAAAAAAATAACAAACTATTTTAAGAAACACGTCACGTACAATTCCTTCGTTCATGCAGTCGGAGGCATAGGAATAGGCGTTCTGATAGCAAGCCCGATAGTGGGCATTCATCCTTTACGCTGGGGATTAGGCCTGATTGGATTAAGTCTATTGGGACATTTGTATGCGGCAGTTTCGGAAAAATAGGATTAATTATAGCCGAATTTTTTGATATACCAAGTCTTCACTATCTGGGTAAGCGTAATATAACAAAGTAAAATTAATGCTAATAACGGCCAGTACAATAATGGCAATCTTACGAAACTAAACAAACGACCCACAGGTAATAACGTGAGCGAAATTCCTATTGCCATAATAATAACAGTTGTGGCAATTAAAGATTTGCTTGCCAACGTTTGTATGAACGGAATTTTTCTGCTTCTAATTACATGGACAATAAGAACCTGCGTAAGAAGCGATTCCACAAACCAACCTGTTTGAAATAAAGAAGGATTGTTCCATGCGTGAAACAAGACAAGCATTATAGCAAATGTTACGTAATCAAAAATAGAGCTTATAGGACCAATAAATATCATAAATCTCCTGATGTCTGCTATCTCCCATTTTCTTGGCTTGTCTAAGTACTCTTTGTCAACATTATCTGTTGGTATTGCAGTTTGAGAAAAATCATAAAGCAAATTATTAGTCAGAAGCTGGAGCGGAATCATCGGCAAAAACGGCAAAAATATACTAGCTCCAATCACGCTAAACATATTTCCAAAGCTAGAACTAGCTCCCATCTTAATATATTTGATAATGTTACCAAAAACCTTTCTGCCTTCTATAACGCCATCGGAAAGAACCATTAAGCTCATTTCGAGAAGAATAATATCGGCTGATTCTTTGCTGATATCAACTGCCGTATCTACAGATATCCCAACATCCGCTGTCCTTAAGGCCGGCGCATCATTTACCCCGTCCCCTAAAAATCCAACAGCATGTTTTCTCCGCTGTAAAGCTTTAATTACTCTCTTTTTGTCGTCTGGGGAAAGTTTGGCAAAAATTGTAGTTTCATCCACAACATCTTCCAATTCCTTATCTGTCATATTGTCAATTTTCGGTCCCAGTAAGGAATTTTGAACTTGCAATCCTACTTCGCTGCAAATTTTTCTGGTTACAAGCTCATTATCCCCAGTTAAGACCTTTATTGTTATTCCGTGCGACTGAAGCTTGGCAATCGCTGCAGCTGCTGTTTCTTTTGGCGGATCGAAAAATGTCATAAAGCCTAAAAACGTCAGGTCTTCCTCATCTTCTTTACTATAATGCTTACGATTGCTATCTATTTCTTTATAGGAAACAGCTATGACTCTAAATCCATCAAGACTAAATTCTTCATTCATAGATTTTATTTTCTTACGATTTTCATCTGATAATTTATAAAGCGTTTTATGCAATTCGTATCTTTCGCAAATGCTCATAACTTCCTCAACTGCACCCTTACAGATTAAAAACCTTTTGCCATTCTGGTCTTTAACGATAACCGAAAGGCGTCTTCTTATGAAATCAAAAGGCAACTCGTCTATCTTTTCATACGTATTCCCTATGGAATTTAGATTTTTTGATTTCGTGTACTTAATTACCGCCTCGTCCAAAATATTCTTGAAACCTGTTTGATAAAAACTATTAACATATGCGTGGTGTAAAATATTGTAATCCGTTTCTCCGCTAATATTGATGTTTTTTATTAAAACTATTCTATTCTGTGTAAGGGTACCTGTTTTATCCGTACAAAGAATATTCATAGCTCCAAAGTTTTGGATTGCGCTTAATCTTTTTACTATAACTTTTTTCTTTGCCATGGCAATTGCGCCTTTCGCAAGATTAACTGTTACTATTGCCGGAAGCATTTCTGGAGTTAAACCGACAGCAACAGATATTGCGAAAAGTAATGCTTCCCACCAATTGCCTTTACCCAATCCATTAATAAGAAATACAATCGGAGCCATAACCAACATAAATCTGATCATAAGCCATGTAAATTGGTCTATTCCTTTGTCGAAACTCGTAAGACTTCTCTGTCCAACTATGCTTTGCGCTAGGCTTCCAAAATAAGTATTCCGCCCTGTATGCAAAACAAGGGCTGTTGCTACTCCGCTCTCAACATTGGTACCCATAAAACACATATTTTGTAATTCAAATATATTATCCTGTTCTTTTTCTTTGGGCAAAACTGCATGCTTCTCAACAGGCAAAGATTCTCCTGTTAACAATGATTGATTAACGAATAAATCTTTACTCTGAATCATCCTTACGTCTGCAGGAACAAGATCCCCTGCCGAAAGCCTAACTATATCTCCGGGGACAACTAGCTTAAGATCAATCTCTTTAGGCTTACCTTTTCTTATTACCGTACACGTTGTTCTTACCATAGACCTTAAACTTTCCGCAGCATTATAGGCCTGATTCTCTTCGAAAAATCTTATTAACACACTTAAAAGAACCATTATTAATATAATGCCCGCTGTCTTGATATCTTTTGTAATCAAAGATATTATTGCCAAAAATAAGAGAAGAAAAACTAATGGATTATTAAAAGTGGCTAGAAGACGTATCGGCCAAAGCTTTCTTTTCTCATGCGCTACCTCATTTAATCCATACTGTTTCAGCAATTTTCTGCCTTGTCCGTTTATTAAACCTTCTGTAGACGTGTGCAATTCTAGAAATAATTCATTTATATTTCTATAAGCATCTTCAAATAGCTGCGACGTGGTATTTATTTTGGGCTTAACGCTACTTACGGATATTTTAAAAATAGAAGAAGACAATTTGTCAATATATCTTGTTAAGAAGAAGTTTACCTTCATAAATACCCTCTAGAAAAACTTATGATAGTCCCCACACGATAACTTTGTCAAGGATTTCTTACCATAATTATAGAGTATATATCGTATAATACTACTATGATAGATGTACATTGCCATCTTAATTTTCATTCGTTCGAAAAAAACTATGGCGAAGTCATTAAAAAAGCAAAAAAAGCCGGCGTAGAAAAGATTATAAATGTCGGAACGAAAATAGATTCGAGCCAAAAAGCAGTAGAACTGGCTCAAAAATATGACAATTTATATGCAATCGTTGGCGTCCACCCGCACCATGCCGACAAACTGGAAGATAACTGGCTTAAAGACTTAGAAAAAATTACAAAAAATCCAAAAGTTGTCGGAATTGGCGAATGTGGGATGGATTACTACAGTTATAAATCCAACAGCATAGTTGATAAAAAATTGCAAAAGGAAGTATTTATTGCCCAGGTAGAACTTGCTTTCAAGCTGAAATTACCCCTGCAAATTCATAATCGCCATGCGGGAAAAGATATTTTGGAGATACTTTTGAGCCATAAATCATATCTTTTAAATCCTCCTGGAATGTTCCACTGTATGTCAGGAGATATCGACTTTTTAAAACAAGTGCTTAATTTTGGATTTTATGTTGGTTTCGACGGCAATATTACATATCAAGGTTTTGCGCCAGGAGAGAATACGGAGTTAAAAGATTTAGTAAGCTATGCCCCCATAAATAGAATCGTAGTTGAAACAGACAGTCCTTTCCTTACCCCGGAGCCTCACCGAAGTAGCCTAAACATACCTTCTTATGCTATAATTGTGGCAGCAAAAATTGCCGAAATAAAAGGTGTTTCTTTTTCTTTAGTTGAAGATCAAACTACGAGAAACGCCAGTGTTATTTTTAACCTATGACAAACTTTTTTCAGACTGTTTTTAGCAGATATCCAATCAAAACCAAAAGGTCTTTGGAATTACTTCCCGGTTTTGTTTCTTGGGCGCTTATTCTATTTCCTGTTTGGGGATCTTTAATTATACCCTACATCGTTGCCTATTTTATCGTATTTTTTGATATTTATTGGCTGTATAAATCTTTTTCCCTATCAGCAACAGCATTTATCGCCTCTAGAAAAATAAGAGAAGCTGAAGGCATAGATTGGTTGGAAAGAACAAAAACATTAAAAAACTGGAATCGAGTTTACCATGTTATAATTATTCCAAACTACAAAGAGACCGTAAGTAAATTGCGTCAAACACTCAAGGCTATTGCATCACAAACCTTCCCAAAAAGGAAAATTATTGTAGTTCTAGCTATGGAAAAAAGAGAAGAAGATGCAATAATAAAAGCAAATACTCTTATTGATGAATTTAAAGTAAATTTTGGACAAATTTTTGCGACATATCATCCTGATGTTCCAAACGAAGTAAAAGGAAAATCTTCAAATGAGGCATTTGCAGGCCGTATTGTTTACAAAAAGCTAATTGAGAATGGGCCTATTGATATAAACTTTGCGACTGTTTCATCTGTAGATGCTGATTCTATATTTGATAAGCAATATTTCTCCTATTTGGCTTTCAAATTTTTAAACGACACTAACCGATATAATAAATTTTGGCAATCAGCTAATGTAAATTACAATAATTTCTGGAATGTTCCTGCTCCAATTAGAATCATTGCATTTTTTGGCAGCCTCTGGAGAACAGGTGTTCTTGTCCAAAAAGATAGATTAATTGCTAATTCTACTTATTCCTTGTCTTTTTCTCTTCTTAAGAAAATCGATTTTTGGGACTGTGATGTAATTCCTGAAGATTACAGAATTTTCTTCAAAGCTTTCTATAAATTGAGAGGACAAGTCTTCGTAGAGCCAATTTTCTTAAAAACTTCTATGGATGCTCCCTTATCTTATAATTATATCAGAAGCTTAAAAAATAAGTATCAACAGGAAAGACGATGGTCTTGGGGAGTATCCGATGACCCTCTGTTTATAAAATGGTGGTTTACTGTTCCCAATGTCCCCTTTTTCAGAAAAACTATACTTCTCTACAACGTTTTACTCGATCATTTCCTTTGGCCGGTCAATTGGTTCATCTTAACAGTTTCTGCCAACATAATCGCTTTCGTAAACCCTGTTTTCCAAAGGACAACTCTTGGATATAGTCTTGCAAGTTTGGCAGGATCTATACTGACTCTTTGTACGTTCGCGTTCCTCATAATGATTGCTATTGATTTTCGCAATAGGCCAAAGAATCATTCCTTACCCAAAATCAGAGAGTTTCTTTTTCCTTTGGAGTTCATACTTTTGCCTGTTGTAAGTTTTTTCCTTTCCGTAATTCCAGCTCTTATTTCCCATACTCAACTTATGCTTGGGAAAAGACTTGAATATAAAGTTACCGAAAAGCTATGAAGATTCTTGGCCGTCTTGAAAAAAGCAAAGATTTTTGGTTTGCTTTAATTGTCTCCTCCATCTTCTTTCTTCTTAGATTACCATCGCTATTCGAGCCTTATTGGTACGGAGATGAAGGAATTTATCAAACAATAGGAATTGCACTTAGTCAAGGAAAGCTTTTATATAGAGATATTTTCGATAATAAGCCTCCATTAATATATTTGTTGTACTCTTTATTTAATTCCGACCAGTTTACAGTACGGCTTGTCTCAATAATATTTGGGCTGTTATCGGTTGTTGTTTTTTTCCTACTTACTAAAAAATTGTTTTCAGAATTTAAAACAAATAATAGAATTGCTTGTTATTTTTCGACTGCTTTTTTTGCTTTTATTTTCGGTCTTCCCTTGATAGAAGGAAATATCGCAAATGCAGAAAATTTTATGCTGCTGCCCATTATACTTTCTGCTCTTTTGATTATTAATCAAAAACAATCCAATCTCTTTCTTGCAGGATTATTGCTAGGAGTAGCTTTCCTTTTTAAAGTAGTTTCTGTTTTTGATTTCGCAGCATTATTTTTATTTATATCCTTTGTCTTTTTTAACAATTTACAAAAACATTTAAAAATTAAAGAGATCGCTAAGGTATTGGGAAAACAATTATTTTCATTCGTTGTTGGTTTTTTGTTACCGATAACCATAACTTGTTTGTTTTTCTTATTAAAAGGCGCATTTTCAGATTTTTTGAATGCTACTTTGTCTACAAATGTCGGGTATGTTGGATACGGAAATAAGCTTTTTGGAATTCCTCAAGGACTTCTTTTTGCAAAATTTTTAGCACTTTCAATATTTTCTCTTATTATTTTTATCAAGAGGAATAGGTTAGGACTATCTTCCATTTTCATACTCCTTTGGTTTTCTTTTTCGCTGTTTAATGCATTTTTTTCCGAGCGTCCTTACGGTCATTATTTACTGGTTTTGCTACCAAGCTTTTCCCTACTTTTAGGGCTATTTATTGTCAGCAATAAATTTAAACAAATATATTTGGTTTTGGTTATCGGTTCTCTTCTCTTAATTTTGAAAAATTTTTCTATTTATCCTCTTAATAAAAATGTTCTTTACTATGCAAATATTTTTTCTTTCATAACAGATAAGGAAAATGTTACTTCATATCAATCTTTTTTTGATAAAAAAACTCCTATGGATTATGAGATAGCACAGTTTATTAAACCGAAAGTTAAAGCTACGGATTCTATATTTATCTGGGGTAATAACGCTCAAGTTTACAAATTAATAAATATGGTACCGCCAGGAAAATATATAGTAGCTTATCACATGGTAAACTACCACGACGGACTTACAAATACAAAAATTGCCTTAGAGAAAAAGAAACCTAAATTTATTATCACAATGCCCGATCAAGCTCCTATACCTTTTTCACTTGCTAATTATTTCTATAAAATCAATATCGACAATGTTGCAATTTATGAAAGACTTTTTTAGGGATATCCTCAATGGTCAGACTACAAGAAAAATCTTTATAGCTAATTTATCGTTAGTGATAATTACCTGTGCGTTAATAGCGCTTTACTATCATAATTTGCCTCCTTTTATTCCCATCTTCAATCAGTTGCCTTGGGGGGAACAGAGATTAGGATCAACAGCGACAATATTTATTCCTCCTTTAATTGCCTTTATTATATTCATTTGCAATATAATAGTTGCCGGGTTAGCATATGAGAAAATCCCTCTTGTGTCACGAATGCTCGCTACTGTAAGTCTGCTGGCAAGCATTTTAATATTTCTTTTTATAGTAAAAGTGATTCAATTAATTATTTGATATGAGTATTCTTTATCCTCTTGCAATATCCTTTATAGCTACTGTTGTGGCAACGCCTATTGCTCTTATTTTTATTAAGAAATTAGGAATTATTGATAATCCTAAACTTCATAGACATCCTGCTGTAATTCATAAAAAAACAACACCGAGGGGTGGAGGGATACCTCTTTTTATAGGAATTTTCGTAGCAAGCATTATATTTTTGCCGTTCACCAAAATCGTTATTGCTCTTTTCATAGCATCGCTTATATCTCTTATAGTCGGCGTTATGGATGACAAATTCGATATCTCTCCTTATCTTCGCTTTTCAATAAATATCATAAGTGCTTTAATAGTGGTTGGAAGCGGATTAAGTATTCCGTTTATAACCAATCCCTTCGGCGGGATATTATACCTAGATACTTTAAGGATTTCTTTCGATTTTCTTGGACATCATTCTATTTTGGTATTCTCCGACCTTATCGCTTTAATCTGGATTGTATGGGTAATGAATATGCTAAATTGGAGTAAGGGTGTTGACGGACAAATGCCGGGGGTAGTAGCAATATCTGCTATCGTAATTGGAATAGTAAGTCTTAAATTTCAGCCTTTTGATCAATCTACTCTTATTAGTTCACGGCTTTCCTTCATAATAGCTGGCGCGGCTTTAGGATTTCTGATATTTAATTTCCATCCTGCAAAAATTTTTCCAGGCTATGGAGCAACTGCTGTTTATCTTCTTCTTGCTGCTGCCTCCATTTTATCCAGCGCTAAAGTGGCAACTGCAATTTTAGTTATGGGTGTACCAATGATAGACGGCGTATTCACAATTTTTCGCCGCTTCCTGACAGGACGTTCTCCTTTCTGGCATGACAAAAAACACCTACATCACCTTCTTTTAAGTATTGGTTTTAAGCAAAGAAGTATTGCGTTGTTTTATTGGATATTTTCTGCTATATTAGGGGCGCTTGCTTTGGTTTTATCAAGCAAAGGTAAACTTTTTGTTACCATTATGGTTATACTGATAGTAGGAGGAGTTATTTTTTCTCTGCATCTTGCTTTAAATAACAATAATGAAAAAAGCAATAATTAGCGTAATAAAACTATTACGTCCCAGACAATGGATAAAAAATTTTGCGCTTTTTGGAGCTATAACTTTTTCCGGACAATTATTTAACATTGCAATATTCCAAAAAGTAGCAATCGCATTTCTTGTATTTTGCGTTCTTTCCTCCGCCACATACATAATAAACGATATTTTTGATGTTGAAAAAGATAAACTCCATCCATTTAAAAGATTTAGGCCTCTGGCGCATGGTGACTTTTCGGTAAAGCTTGCATTAATATTTGCTATTTTTTTAGTAGCTATTTCCCTATTTGTAGGATTTTATGTAACTCCAGCTTTCTTTCTTTTAGCTGCTGTTTATTTCTTAATGCAATTATCGTATTCGGTATTTTTTAAATCAATTGCTGTTTTGGATATCTTACTTATAGCAGCCGGTTATATTTTAAGAGTCTATGCGGGAGAAGTTGCGAGCGGATTTCATATTTCAGTTTGGCTTTTACTAACGACCATTTCTCTTTCTCTATTCCTAGCTATTGGCAAACGAAGATCGGAACTAACTCTTGTCTCCCAAATAAAAGATGTAAATATAACTAATATAAGAAAGTCGTTATCTCATTACTCGGAAAGGCTTCTTGATGTGTACAGCTCGATTTTTGCAACTTCAACCTTTATCTCTTACTCCCTTTTTACATTTTTGGAAAATCCAAAAGGATTTAGTTTAGGTCTTGATGTATTTTTGCCGGATTTCTTGCCGAGTTTTTTCCAAAGAAAGTGGCTTATGATTACGATTGCTCCTGTTGTCTATGGCTTAATGCGGTATTTACAAGACATTTACGAAAAACATGAAGGAGAAAGTCCGGAAAGAGTCTTAACTTCAGATAAGCCTTTATTCATAACTGTAATTACATGGATAGTTTTGGTTATAATAATTATATATTTTATAGGTCCCTAGTTATTATTCTTTTTTAGCATAGACCGCGCTAATCCAACCTGTTTTTCCATTTTGTAATTTTATTTCAAGCCAGTTATCTTTTTCGTCAACAAGGTCAAAACTGTCTCCGGGATAAACTTTACTAATCTTTGGCGAATCTAAAGATCCGCTTTCTCTAACATTTAAGTCTCCCGTTGGGGTCTGAAGAATAACTACTTTTTGAATAGTAACGACCGCTGAAGGTACTGCGGAAGAGCTTGACGTAGAGGATACTGTGATAGGCGTTACCAAATTTATACCAAGAGAAATTAAGGCATTAAGTCTATATCCCAATGCTGTTCTAATCTTAATTGTCTTATCTTTATACCCATCTTTCTTAAGAGTTAAGTCATGATCCGACTGAGTTATGTCCTTCAATAAGAGAGGGGTGTTGCCAACCATATTGTTATCCAAAAATACATCTGACTTATCGGGAAATGATATTACGGAAAGTTCCATCGAGTTTTTATTATCAAGAGACGTTAAATTTATTACACTACCTTCTGACGACGAATTGTTAAATGTCCTATCTATAACCGTAAGTGTTGATTTGGTAATAGTTATTCGCTCCTCATATGTCCTTAAATCTCCTGAAGTTGGGATAAGTTTAATGTCGTGCACTCCGCTTGGCAGCATATTTTGCAATTCGCATTTGCAAAGCGGAGTTTTGCCGATTAATTTACCATCCAGATAAACATTGCTTTCGGGTATTGAGGTAACTTGCAACGCTCCTTTACCAAAACTTGGATCTAAAAAAAATGTAACCACTAAAAAAATTATAATGGCTACAAATACAGGAACTAAAAGCAAAAAAATCTTTTTCATACAATTGTTATTATATAATAAAAAACCCCGCATAGCGGGGTCTAATAATTTTTAATTTTTCATCCGTTCGACTTCGCTCAGGATGACCCTGAGTTTTATCGAATGGGTCACTTTTTATTTCTAATTTATTTTAGTATTCTCCCATTCCTCCCGGAGGCATTCCTGACATTTGCTCTTTCTTCTCTGGGATATCCGTAATCAAAGCTTCTGTGGTTAGAACCATCATTCCTATACTTGCCGCATTCTGAACCGCTGATCTTGTCACTTTAGCAGGATCAACAATGCCAAAATCCAACATTGAGCCAAAATCCATAGTCATTACATTAAATCCATAGTCATTTACTTTTGATTCTTCAACTTTCCTCATAACCCATCCCTCATCCACACCTGAATTTTTAGAAATCCACCTAATAGGCTCTGCTAATGCGCTATAAATTATTTCAACTCCGATTTTTTCATCGCCCAAAGATAAACTTTCCTTAAGCTTTAAAAGACTCTTTCTTGCACGAAGAAGTGTCACTCCTCCTCCGGGAACAATACCTTCCTCCAGAGCTGCCTTAGTTGCAGCAACAGCATCATTGACTCGTTCTTTTCTGTCCTTCATTTCAACTTCAGTTGCAGCGCCGACGTTTATAACTGCCACTCCTCCTGCTAATTTTGCCAGACGTTCCTGAAGTTTTTCTTTATCAAAATCAGATGTTGACTCCTCTATAGATCGCCTTACGGAAGCTATTCTTGCTTTAATTGCCGCCTGATCTCCTTTTCCCCCAATTATTCTTGCGTTTTCTTTATCTGCCCAAATTTTGTCTGCTCTTCCGCAATCTTCAAGAGTTACGCTTTCAAATTTTCGACCGGTATCTTCGGAAATAACTGTGCCTCCTGTTAAAATTGCAATATCTTCAAGCATTTCTTTCCTTCTGTCGCCAAAACCCGGAGCTTTGATTGCCAAAGTATTAAATGTGCCCTTTAATTTATTCACTACCAAAAGCGCAAGCGCTTCTCCTTCTATTTCGTCTGCTATAATGACTAGATTTTTTGATACCTTAACTAAATTTTCGATAAATGGAACAATTTCTTGAATACTTGAAACTTTTTTGTCTGTTATTAAAATATATGGATCTTCAATCTCTGCTTCCATCTTGTCCGAATTGGTAACGAAATAGGGCGAAGCGTATCCTTTATCAAACTCCATTCCTTCTTTGTAATCTATTGATAGTTCAAGTCCCTTTCCTTCCTCAACCGTTACAACTCCATCTTTACCTACTTTTAATAATGCTTCTGCAATAAGAGAACCGATTTTTTGGTCCTGAGCGGAAATAGTTGCAACTTTTGCCACATCAATATCCTTAACTGTTTTAGCCATTTTCCCAATTTCTCTTACAACTACCTCAACTGCTTTCTCTATTCCTATTTTTACAATCATCGGATTAGCTCCTGCAGTAATATTTTTTAAACCTGTATTGATAATTGATTGGGCAAGAAGTGTTGCCGTAGTGGTACCATCTCCGGCAACATCGTTTGTTTTACTGGCTGCTTCTTTAACCAATTGAGCGCCCATGTTTTCAAATGGATCTTCAAGTTCTATTTCTTTTGCAACTGTAACTCCATCGTGAACGATATTTGGCGCTCCCCATTTCTTATCCAAAGCTACATTTCTGCCTTTAGGCCCAAGCGTTGTAACAACGGCCTTAGCCAAGATGTTAACTCCTTTAAGTAAAGACTGACGTGCTTCTTCTGAAAATTTTATCTGTTTTGCCATAAACTTTTAACCAACAACTGCCAATATGTCTTTTTCTTCCACCAATAACCACTCTTGCGTTCCAACTTTAACTTCATTCCCTCCCCATTTCTTATACATAACTTTCTGTCCAACTTTAACGCTTATGGGAATAATTTTACCATTATCATCTTTTTTTCCCTGCCCAACTGCCATAATTAAACCTACTTGCGGTTTTTCTTTTGCGCTATCCGGAAGAATTATTCCGCTTGAGGTTTTTGTTTCTGCTTCAAGCGGTTTTATCAACACATTGTCAAATAATGGTCTTATGTCTAATGTTTTTGTCATTGTAATCTTAAATATTGGAGTAAAAAATATCACTCGTTGAAAGTGACTGATAATTTATACACTAAAACCAAAACAGTGTCAATATCCTATAGTCTAAAAAGAGTTGACATAAACTTATTTCTCCTATACGATAAATTCAGATTAATTAATTTATGGCTTCTTTATCCTTAATCAAAAAGGTAATTCTCTTGATGCTTATTGTTGTTATTCTTGTCGCTATTCCCTTAACCGTTTATGTAGTGCAAAAACAGCAGGAATTAAGAAGCAGAGCGGCTCCAACCACAATTCTCTCTTTTGATCCATCCTCTAAAACAGCTAACTCTTCCGAAGTGCTATTGTTTAAAATTAATGTCGACCCTAAGGATAATCAGATTTCTTTTTTAAAGTTAAGTATAAATTACAACCCTGAATTCCTTAAACCAGCTCCTGCCGGTTCCGTATGTTCAAATCCGCAAGATAGCATTTGTCCTGATAAGGGAAATTCCAATTTACAAACGGTTGAAGGTCCCATACTTGGCGGCAATAATGTAGCTATTTCTATGTCCATAACGGCAGCAACTGCAAAAATATCATCACCTATTACAGTTGCTTATGTAGCATTTACTCCATTAAAGGCTGGAAAAACAGAAATAAGTTTTGCACCTCCTCCTAATAGTCAGGCTTTTTCTGTGGCAGGAACTGATCTGCCAAGCGAAAATGTTTTAAAAACGGACTCTTCTACTGGTGCCATAAGCTCTCTTCCTGCTGCTATTGAAATATCTTCAACCGCATTGATAACTCCAACTCCAACGCTTCAGCCCGGCGCTGCTGCGGCAGCTAATCCTCCTCCAGTTTGCGATAGCTTAAGCGTAGATCGCACAGCATCGGGCAATGCTCCTTTCTCTCTCAATTTTACTGCTAATGGCAGAAAAGTGAACGGAACCATATCTAAGGTTAGTTTTAATTTTGGAGACGGTCCCATACAAGATGTTATTCAAGGAGGAGGTATTGGTTCAAGTTCTGTAAGCGTACAAACATTTCATACATACCACAATGCGGGAAACTTCACTGCTTCGGCAATGTTTACAGACAATAGTGGAACAGCCAATAGCCCGACAAGCTGCACTCAAACTGTTACTGTTAAAACTGCTGCCGGAGCAATTGTAACCGGCACTCCGACAGCAGGCGGTACTCCAGGCGCAACTATCACCGCCGGGCTTACTCCAATCCGGGATTTTATCGCAGCAGAAATTTCTCCTACTCCTAGAATTTCCCCAATAGCAGCTCCTGGACCTTCAGAAACATTCTTGAAAATCGGAATATTAGGAGGCGCTCTCTCTATTGTTGGCGCAATTTTACTTTTCGCCCTTTAAACTTCTTAATATTTTTAATTATTTCCTATTAAAGAAAGCAATGCTTCCTGCGGAATTGTAACTTTTGCTTGTGACATTAGACGCTTTTTGCCTTTCTTTTGTTTATCCAAAAGCTTATCTTTTCGTCCTCTGTCTCCTCCGGACATTTTGGCCAAAACGTCTTTTCTAAAAGGCGCTATCTCTTCTTTTGCTAATATTCTTGAGTCGGCAATGGCCTGAATAATCTGCCTAAATTGCTGTTTTGGCAATGAAATTTTTAATTTCTCTACTTTCTTTCTGGCTTCAGTATTTATTTCATCTTTATACACAAATTCCGATAAAACATCTATTGGGACATCATTTACTCGGATTTCAAGATTGATAAGATCTGCCTTTCTATAATCCGTGAGTGCGTAATCTATACTCGCAAATCCCGATGATGCGGTTTTAATCTCTGATGAAAGTCCGCGAATAAGCATACTATATGGCATATCATAGGTAAAAATAACATTATCTCCCTGATAAGACATATCCAAAAGTTCTCCTTTTTTATTTTGGCATACAGTCATTATCTGTCCGACATATTCATTTGGCGAATACACAGTTAATTTTATATATGGCTCAAACATTAGTTCTCCCTCCTTTTTATATAAAACTGATGGTGTTGTGAAGATTGCGTCAATTTCTTTTTCCTTTTTTAATCTTTCCTTAACTATTTCCGCATGCAGCAATCCCAAAAACCCCACCCTGAAACCTGATCCTAAAAAAGCTGAATGTTCTTCTGCAATTGTTAAAGACGTATCGTTTAATGCCAACGCATTAAGAGATTCTTTAAGATGGACTAATTCGTTTGAGGCTTTCGGATACACGCCAAAAAACACCAAAGGCTTTGATTGCTTGTAGCCCGATAATGCCGAAGTTTCATAATTTTTAAGAGCTACTGTGTCTCCAACGCGAGCAAGTCTTATATCTTTAATCCCTGTGATAATATATCCTATCTCTCCTGTTGCTAATTCATTTTTAGCTGCAAGAAATGGAGAAAAATATCCAACTTCTGTAACTTCCCCTTCTGCGCTGCTTTGAAGGAATTTTATTCTATCGTTTTTTTTAACTTTTCCATCCATTATCTTTACATAAACAATTACTCCTTTGTATTCATCATAAAAAGCATCAAAAATTAAAGCTTTTAAGGGGAACTCCAATCCTTGCGGCGCCGGAATTCTTGCGATCACAGCCTTAAGAAGATCTTCGACATTTTGGCCTGTTTTTGCGGAGATATAAATTATTTCTTCTTTTCTAAATCCAAATTTTTCGATTAATGCAGCTGCCACTTCTTCGGGTTTGGCAATATCTAAATCTATTTTATTTATAACCGGAATTATTGTTAATTTTTCTTCTCTTGCGGAATTTAAATGAGCTACGGTCTGAGCTTGAATTCCTTGAGTGGCATCTATAAGCAGTATCGCACCTTCGCATGCAGCCAAAGTACGGGATACCTCATAAGAAAAATCCACATGCCCCGGAGTATCAATTAAGTTCAGCGTATAGTTATCAGCGTTTAGCGTATAGTTCATCCGTACAGGGGCTAACTTTATGGTAATTCCCCGTTCCCTGCTTATCGGATTTTGATCCAAAAACTGCTCTCTCATTTTTTCTTTGGATATAGTATTCGTAATCTCCAAAAACCTGTCTGCAAGAGTTGACTTACCATGATCCACATGCGCAATAATCGCAAAATTCCTAATATTTTCTTGTTTCATGCTTGAAGATTATATACCACTACGCAATCATTTTGCAAAAAGTGGTATATGCCTACCGTAGCTTTCAAAGTGAGGTTTAACTTAAAAAAATAGTCTAAACATTATGAAAATGATTGCTTCGTTAGGTATTATACCCTTCCATTTTGAAAGCAGAGGGGTATAGCAGAAAAATTAACTTATCTAAACCGAGCGGAAAAGTTCGGATAAAGAAACTTTAAGAGCAGATGCTATTCTGGCAAGAATTTTAACAGTAGCGTTTTTCTCTCCTCTTTCTACAAACCCCATATAGCTCCTGTCAACGCCTACCTTAAAAGCCAAATCTTCCTGTGTCATTTCCTTATCTTTTCGCAATTGATAAATCCTTTGACCCAATCTTTTGTGTGTGGCTGATAAAACTTGCATAGCCAAAGATTAAGACAAATGGGACTCACAGACCAGCTTCTCCTTGTAGCATTTATTTATTGACATGTGCTATATTGGGACTATAGGTAGCATAAAATGAATATATGAAGACAATAATCTCGTTTTCAAATCTTATACGTCTGCTCACATTAACCCTTATACTTGCTTTTTTTCTATTTGGAACAAATAAGGCATTAGCTACTAGTGGTTGTTGCTCATGGCATGGAGGAGTTGCATATTGTGATAGTTCAGTAGGAACATATGTTTGCAATGATGGCACTTATAGTCCATCTTGTGGTTGCTATCGTGCTCCTCCTCCACCCCCTCCGCCTCCTCAATTTCCTAAAATAAATGCGAGTTGGAATTCTCTTGCAAATACAAACGGGACTTATGATATTAGTATAGTTTTAAATGACAATTCACCTACGCGGTACAGCGTAACATTAAATAAGGTGCCAAGAAGCGATCCCGGTCCATTAGTAGACTATACAAGCCCTTCGTTTGCTTTTAAAAATGTTTATCCCGGCACTTGGTATCTAAACGCTAAAAAGGATATTAACAATGTCTGGTCTACTGTCTCGTATTGGACTATTATTGTACCAGCATGGGTTGCCCCAACACCTACTTCAACGCCTATTGATACGCCCACCCCTACGCCAATTATAGATACATCTACAAATAAGAAGTCTCAAATTATTTTATTTTTCGAATGGCTATTTGGTTTAGTCTCCAATAAGAATGCTATTGTTTCCGCTCCTGCTCCTACACCAACTCATCCCTATACATGCAACTGTGCAAAAACTTGTACACAAATTTCAACATGCGCAGAAGCTTATTATCAACTTGATAATTGCGGTTGTTCCATAAGAGATGGCGATAATGATGGTATACCTTGCGAAAATTTATGTCGCTAGTCCTTTAGAGAAATGAAATGGATTGTAGTAATTGTCTCTTTTTTTCTTTTAATCTACCTGATATCAAAAAGAGACCCTCGTATTTCGATACTTTTCTTTTTGGGAATAATGTTTATATTAGCGGGAATAATTATGTGGAAAAATGAAAATCAACAACAGCCCCAGCAGAGAATAACAGTGATGGTACAAAGAATTCGCTCTATTGATTTATATTCTAAAGATAGTATAATTTTGTTATGACAAAATTTGATAAATCAGCAAAAGAAGAAATAATTTCCGCTAAACAAGCAGCGCTTAATGCAAAAAACTTTTTTACTGATGTGATAGGCGCAGAAGGAAATAGGATTACCTTAGAAGAGGTATCTTTAAGTGAAGATAAAAAATATTGGTTTATAACATTAGGCATATATAGTAAAACAGATAATCCCGTTTTATTAGCACAAGGACTAAAGGAGCTTTTGAATTATAAGACTTTTAAAATTGATGCCAAGAGTGGAGATGTTATTTCGATGGATATTAAATTTATTACTTATCCTAAGCCCCAAAATGGTTAAACTAGTACTGGATACAAACCTACTAATACTTTATTTATTGGGAAGCTACCGACCAGACATGATTAATAGCTGTAACTATACATCCAAATATAATAAAGATGATTTTACTCTACTTAAGACTTATATTAATATGCAATCTGCTATTCATATTACTCCTCATATTCTTGCAGAATTATCAAATCAATCTTTTTTCCTCAAAGAACCAGGACTAAGCGAGTACTTCGAGATTATTATAGCAAAGCTAAATAAAATGAATGATGATTATATTTCTCTCCCTGATTTATTAAAAAATACAGATCTACTTCCTAAAATAGGTTTCACGGATGTCTCTATCTACGAACTCGCTAAAAAACAAAACTATGTTGTGCTAACAGATGACTTTTCACTGCATCAAATCTTATCATCACGAGGACTGAATACGCTAAGTTTCGCTCATATTCAGGGAGGAGTTTGGGATATTTAAACCTAGTCAAACTTTAACCTAAATTCATAATATAGATTGTTTCGATCTTGCTATTTTCTTATTTAATAACTTTATGTAATATTTTTTTCTTCCCTAAGTTTTAGATGTTCTATTTAAAATTAAAATGCGGCTTTTTCGATTAGGTTGATTTAGCAATTTTTTTGGAAATGCTTTTTGATTTTTGGAGATTTGGGGATGGGAAGTTTTTATATAAATAATGAGCGGATATTTTTTAAAACCGTGTTCCTAGTTGCTGCAGTTAACTTCCCAACGGTCTTTTTTATAATAGTCGTATCTGCTGTAAACAGCTTATCCGGTCGTACATAACTGATAATTGGTAAGCCGCCTGTTGCAAAATCAGTCGATTTCAGACAAATTGATATTTTGCTTGTATACGGCTTTGAAGTAATCTGACACAGAATAAGGTTATTAAATTCAACGTTTGCCAAAACAAGCGCCGGGCGTACTTTCTGACCTTTTAAATTAGAAAATGGGAATGTAACGAGAACAACACTACCTACTCTTCGAGCCTGAGCGATGAGGCTCATGGCCTCAGAGCCGAAGGCTGCAAACTTGCCCATGCTTTGTCCTCCTCCGGTCGATTCCAGTCACGAGCGAGTATTTTTTCTGATAACAATAGCGTATCAGCCACAGACGTATCTTTCATGGGCGCTGCAATAATTCGTATCTCACCCTTTTTTGCTCTCAATTCAACCTGATACCCAAGACCACTTTCAGCAATAAGTGGTTTAGGTATACGTACCCCGCGAGAATTTCCTATCGCAATTAATGTCGTTATCATTGTAATTACATTGTATATACCAATAATGGTTTTGTCAAGTCGCATTGGGGGTTAGATTTTATTTATCTGCGTACCGTCTATAACTTCTTCAGATTTTCCTAAAATTTCTTTCCAATTTCCGATTTTTCTAAAAATTAGAAGAAAAGTAAATGCTTCCTTTACGTTTAAAATCCACGTTAGGAAAAGATATATCCCTATACCTATAGTACTGGATATACCCGTAAGCAACAAGAGATTAATTGTCTTCGTAGTATCGAAAACTAACTGATCCAAAAGCTTGATAGGCACATAAAGGGCTATTCCCATAAAAATTGTCGCTATGAAAATTTTCATTAAGGATAATACTAAAGTAAGCTTTTGGAAACCTCCAACTTTTATATCTAAAATTATAAAAAGCGCCAAAAAATTAACAATACTGGCAATAGAGTATGCAATCGCTATACTTTCTATCCCCTGATGATATACCAATATAGATAGCGCACCCAAGCCAATCATAAGGATTGTAGTTATTGCTCCGATAATAAGAGGAGTTTTTGTATCGTGCAATGCATAAAAACCTCTTGAGACTAGATAAACAAGAGCTTGGGCAAAAAGAGAAATACTAAAAAAAGCAAGAGTTCTGCCTGTAAGTACTGTTGCCTGCCAGTCAAACTGCGCTGCTCCATATATTAATCTTACAACCGGAATTCTTAATACCAAAAACAAAACAGAGACAGGCATGATTAAATAAATTATTTGGTTAAAGCTTGTTAAAAAGGTTGCTTTAAAATCTTCTAATTTGTCTTTTTCTCTTGATAAGATCGGAAAAGCAGCTTGTGCTATAGCCTGACCAAAAAGAACAACCGGAGCAAATGCCAAAGTTTGTGCGAAATCAAAGATTACATAATTCCTGCCTGGGGATTGCAGAAAAGAAACAAGGGTAACTGTAGCAATTGTTCCTAATTGAAAAACTCCTATGGAAATTGTTCTTGGCCACATAAGTTTAAAAATGTCCAAAACTCCGCTTGTTTTTATAGAAAAGGATGGCATAAAAGAAAATCCAACTGCTTTAATTTGCGGCAGCTGAACCAAAATAAAGATAAAAGCACCCAGAACAACTCCGAATGCAGCCGAATATATTCCTAGTACAGGCGCTAATAAAACAATCCCAATAATAATTCCCAAATTATAAAGTGCGGCGGCAATTCCCGGAATGAAAAAATGATTATACGACTGGAGAACTGCAGACAAAAAACTCCCAATTATAAATAAAAACTCTCCTGCTATTATTATTCGCATAAGACCTGCCATAAGTTCTATCTGCTCTTGGGAAAAACCAGGAGCTATGAGTCTTGACAGCTCTTTTGAAAAAATAAAAAGGATTATGGACAGAAATAAGAAAACAATTGAGCTTAGCATAAGAAACGTCGATCCAAGCCTATAAGCATCTTTTTCTTTTCCTTTTTCCAGATAATTGGAAAAAATTGGTATAAATGCCGACGATAATGCTCCGGCGATAGTTAATTGGAATAGAAAATCAGGAAGACGAGATGAAGCAAGATAAACTCCCAATGTGTCAGACGCTCCAAAAATACTAACCAGAAGTCTTTGCCTAACTAAACCGAGCAGTTGGGAAAAAATAATAGTTGCCATAATTACAATCGCCGCAGACAAAATATTTGTTTGGCGGGAAAGCAAAATTCGAAGACTTCTCTTAATAAAATCCGTAGGCATATTGTTTTTTATAGTATAGCATGCTAAAATAAACCTATGCCAGTAACAAAATCAGCAAAGAAAAAGTTGCGGCAAGATAAAAAAAGAACCCTGGAAAATAGAAAAGCAAAAAATCTCTTAAGAGACGCTATTAAAAAGGGAAGAAAAAATCCTTCGGAAAAAAATATAATTCAAGCTACTAAACTTATAGATAAAGCTGTAAAAAAGTACATTATTCATAAAAATAAAGCTGCAAGACTAAAATCTAGCCTTTCTAAATTAATCAGTAAAAAAGGGCAAGCAACAATTTCTCCGAAAAAACCTGTTAAAAAATCCAAAAAATAGAAAATTATCTTTGACAAAAACCTCAAATTCGCCTAGACTAAAATCACTATGGCGAATAAGCCTACTTCTATTAATTTACTTAGGAATGAACAGATCGGTGTTTTAGATAAAGTAATAAATTGGGCTCTTACGGTTGGACGGCTGCTTGTGATACTAACCGAACTAATAGCATTATCTTCATTTATATACAGATTTTCTTTGGATAGGCAGCTTATCGATCTTCACTCCAAAATTAAACAAGAACAAGCTATAGTTGCCATATTGAAGAATAACGAAGATAAATATCGAAACCTTCAAGATCGTTTATCTCTAGCTTCCAGTTTTTCTAACTCGGAAAATGCTACGCCTAAGATTTTTCAAGACGTTATTAGATTTGCTCCTTCAGATATGACATTTAATTCGCTTACTCTAAACAAAAATGGGATTAATATAGATGCGAGTGTTCAGACTACGTCCTCTTTGAGTTCTTTTGTAAATTCCCTTACCAATTATCCCTTGATTAAAACTGTTGTTATTAGCAACATAGAAAATAAACCATTAAGCAGTTCTATCGCAGTTAGTCTTACTGCATCCTTGAAGCAAAAATAATATCAATATGGAAATAAACAAATATTTTAACCTTTTGCCCAACTTTGGGAATAAGAATACTAGGAAATTCACGACAATCATTTTGACTTTGATTGCTTTGTCATTTTTTGGACTATTTGCCATAAATCCAACTTTATCTACAATTGCAAAACTCCAAAAAGAATTAGAGGACAATCAATTTATCGACAATAGTCTTAGGCAAAAAATTTCAAACCTTTCTATTCTTCAGCAAAAGTATTCTACATTGCAAAATGATATACCGATTATTTTAAATGCAATCCCGCAGGACTCTCAAATTCCTCTTATTATGGGGGAAATTCAATCTCTTGTTAAACAATCAAATATCCAATTGGAAAGCCTGCAAAACTTTCAGGTAGAACTTGTTAAGAATAACAACATCAATAATAAATATTATTCTTTCGAGTTTTCCGTTTCGGGATTTGGGTCTTATGACAACATCTCGAAATTTATTAGCTCCTTGGCTAATATGCAAAGACTCATCAACATAGAAGCTCTTTCAATTAACAGACAGACTGATAGCAATACTTCTTTGCGTTTTACTCTTAGAGGCATGGCTTTTTACAAAAAATAATTTTATGAAACAAAAAGACATAATTTTGATTTTGACATTGACATCTATTATTGTTATCTCCTGGATAGCTTTTAGCGTTTACCATAATTTGGCAACATCCACAATTTCGCAAGTGCAAAGCGTAGATATCAAATCTATAAATCCTACTTTTGACACTAAAACTATTGACAAGCTTAAAAAAAGAGATAGAGTTTCCCCGATTTACGAACTGCTTCCTACACCTATCCCTATCAAACAAGCAACATCTGGAGGAAATATAAAATTATGAAAAATAATATATGGAATAAACGCATACCTACATTGTTAGGGATTGGAATGATAGGAATCGGCATAATAATAACTTCGTTACTTGTTAAAAGCGGCGTAATTTTTATTAGCCGCGCCGGTCCATCCCAAACTCCAACTGATGTTAGAATTTCCAATATACAAGACTCATCATTTAGCGTATCTTACACAACAGAAGATCAAGTAATCGGTTCCATTAATTTTGGCGACAGTAAAAATTTAGGACAAAGTGCTTTGGACAACAGAGACCAGCAAACAGGTTCTGTTAGTCCCCATAGGATACACAATATTACCGTAAGGGGACTTAACCCTTCTACGAAATATTATTTCTCTATACTTTCGGGGCAAAACACATTCTTAAACAACAACAGTTTATTTGAAGCTTTTACGGCAAGAGCTATTGATGAATCTCCTTCCCAGCAAACGCCTCTTAGCGGCAAAATAATTTTGCCTAATGGAACTATACCAAGCGAGGCGATAATTTATGTAACTTCGGAAAATGCACAAGTCATATCTGCTCTTGTCAAACAGGATGGAAGCTATATGCTACCTTTAAATTCTCTTCTAAATAAGGATTTAAGCGGATATTTTGCTTTTCAAAAAAACACTATTATTAAATTGCTCGTAGTAGGAGATTCTCTTAGGTCAAATGTTTTGTTATCAAAAGATCAAATTAATCCAATCCCAACAGTAACTCTTTCCAATGATTATGATTTTACAATAGGAAGTTCTCCTACGAAATCGCAATCTGCAACATCTGTTGGTTTTCCATCTTTTTCCTCACAACTAGTATCATCTTCTTCCGCTAATCAAAGCCCGCAAATTTTAGCGCCTAAAAAAGATGAAGGTTTTACCGACAACAAACCGCTATTTAAGGGCAATGCTCTTCCTAATGAAAAAGTTCAGATTATAATTCATTCCGATGAGCAAATACAAACAGAGGTAAAAGCAGATGCAAACGGAAATTGGACATATCGTCCATCAGCTCCCCTTTCCCCGGGAAATCATACTATATCTATAGTTAGCAGAGATAAATCTGGAATTTTAAAAACAATACAGCAATCATTTGTAGTCTACGCATCAGGTACGCAAGTCAATCAATCTGCAACTCCATCAGCAACACCAATATTAACTTCCGTGCCTAATCCAACGTCAATTCCAATATCAACTATTTCAATAATCCCAACGTCAGTTCCGTCTTCAATGATACCTTCGCCAACCAAAATTCCCTTGCCTGCAGCTGGAAACTCATCTGTTATTTTTCTGGGTATGGGTGCAGCTGCCGCAACTATTTTTGGCTTATTATTTTTTCTTCTTGTCCATTAGGTCTTTATGAAGATAGCAATTATAGGAGCTGGATTTACAGGTCTGTCCGCAGCTTATTATCTTACGAAAAAAAATCATCAAGTTACTCTATTTGAAAAAGATGATAGTCCTGGAGGACTTGCGGTAGGATTTTCTCAAAAAGAGTGGGAGTGGTCTTTGGAAAAACACTACCATCATTGGTTTACAAATGACAAAAGTGTTTTAGGGTTTGCAAAAGAAATTGGTTATAAATTTTTAATAAAAAGGTCAAAAACTTCTGTTTATTTGGATAGTAATATTTATCAACTTGATTCTTTAAATAAAGTTTTGATCTTCCCAAAGCTTAATTTATACGAAAAATTGAGAATGGCGGCAGTTATCGGGCTGCTTCGTTATAACCCCTTTTGGAAACCTCTTGAAAAAATAAAAGCTGCGGACTTTCTTTCTAAAACAATGGGAAAAAATGCTTACGAGAAAATTTGGGAACCTCAGCTTATTAATAAATTCGGCAAATACGCTAATGACATATCTCTTGCATGGTTTTGGGCTAGACTGGTAAAAAGAACTTCTTCCCTTGCCTATCCGGAAGGAGGATTTTTAAACTTCGCAAATGCTCTTGTTGAAAAAATTAAACAAAATGGAGGAAAAGTTTTTTTTAATACAGAAGTAACTGAACTAAAAAGAAATGAAAAACTTTCAATTAACTATACGCTAGACGCTAAACGCTATACGCTAACATTTGATGCAGTCGTTGTTACTCTACCTTCTTTCTCGTTTATTAAAATTGCGCCTCAACTTCCAAATGATTATAAAAATAAGTTAACAAATCTTAAAGGATTGGGTTCTTTAAATCTTGTATTACGTTTAAAAAAACAGTTTTTAGAAGACGGTACGTATTGGTTAAGTATATGCGAAAAAAACTCACCCATAATGGCTGTTGTCGAACATACAAATTTTATGGATAAAAAATATTATAATAATGAACATATAATCTATTTAGGAAACTATTTGCCTTATGATCATCCGCATATGAAAATGGGCTCTGAAGCATTATTGAAAATCTATGATCCTTTTTTGAAAAAAATAAATCCTAACTATAAACTATCTATTATCAGTTATCAGCTCTTTAAGGCTCCTTTTTCACAACCTATTATCCCGATTAATTATTCAAAAATAATGCCTCCTTTTGAAACTCCAATTCCCAATGTATATCTTGCTAATATCCAACAAGTTTACCCTTGGGATAGAGGAACAAATTATGCAGTAGAGCTTGGAGAAAAAATCGCTAAAATAATAAACAAAAATGAAAAATTTCTTAAAAAATAAGGAAACATTAATAATAATTTTATTAATATTAATTGGCGGGTTTTTAAGATTTTATAATCTTAATTGGGGCGCTCCTTTTTATTTCCACCCGGATGAACGTAATATTGCTTCTGCGGCTTCTCAACTTAATTTTCCTCTACAAATGAATCCTCATTTTTTTGCCTACGGAAATTTTCCAATATACTTAAATTATTTTAGTACTATAATAATCAATGTAATTTTTTCTTTAAAACCTATAACCCAAGCATCTTTTGAAGAATCAATTATTATAGGAAGATTTTATTCTGCTCTTCTTTCTCTGTTAATTATTCCCCTAATTTACATTACAGGAAAAACATTAAAAGATAAAAAAACAGGAATTTTTTCCGCCTTTTTGGCTACCTTTAGTATTGGGCTTATTCAATTCGCCCATTTCTCTACATTTGAAACGTGGATAACATTCTTATCGTTAGTTATCTTTTATCTTTCTTTATTATTTTTAAACTCGGGCAACAAGAAACTGCTTTTGATAATAGGTATTATTTTTGGGCTTTTATTATCTACGAAAATATCAGGAGGTTTTATTTTTTTATATATTCTATTTTTAGTTTTAATAAATAATCTTAAAAATAGACTAAAACCATTACCTCTAATAAAGGGTTTAATCGTTGATTCATTAATAGTTTTTATTCCGGCAATAATTATATTATTTTTAACTTCTCCTTTCGCATTTTTGGATTTTGGGTCATTTTTATCCAGCCTAAAATACGAATCATCAGTCGCATTGGGAACTCTACCCGTATTCTACACTGGTGAATTTTTTAATTCTGCTCCTATTATTTTCCAATTCACAAAAATTTACCCTTTTCTTCTAAATCCAGCTTTAACAATTGTTTTTATTTTCTCGTTTTTTTATTTGATTCTCAAAGGAATAAAAACTAAAAATCCCCAATACTTAATACTTAATACTTGCTACTTAATACTATTCCTTCCTCAAGCATTTTTATTCGCTAAGTGGACAAGATATATGATGCCGACTTTACCATTTATCTATCTTATAATCTCCTTATCAATAACAAACTTGTTAGAAGTAAAAATAAATGCCATAAGGATTTTTTTTAAAATTATATTTCTGATATTAGGTATGTCTACGATAATTTTTGCCTTCTCTTATTTTAAAACTGCTTTTATGAGTGGTGATGCTAGGATATCTGCTGTTAACTTTGCAAAGCAAAATATTCCCAGTAGCGCACTCATCGTAAGTGAAGTTTACGATTTGGGAATACTTCCCTTTAATTCATTTTTTCCAAATATTACTTTATTTAATTTTTATGACCTTGAACAACCTGATAATAATAAATTAGGTGAGCTTTATTCTCTTTTTCATAAAACTGACTATATAATTCTTCCAAGTCAACGGATTATGAAAACTCGCCTTTTAAATAAACAAAAATTCAAAAATGGAAATGAATTTTATAGTTTATTGTTTAATAATAAATTAGGCTATCGAAAAGTCTATGAAACACCTTGTGATATTTTTTGCAAGATAACCTATCTAGGAAATCCGGTCTCTTCACTCGAGGAAACAGCAAATGTATTCGATAGACCAACTGTTTTTATCTTTAAAAAAATGAAAAATGATTAAAAGTTGGCATATAAAACAAATTAATTACGTTCTGGTCGTTATTCTTGCTCTTGGATTTATTCTTAGATTGTATGATCTTAATTGGGATCAGGGATTTCATCTGCATCCAGATGAAAGGGCGATAACTCTTTTTACCGTACCTCTTGAAATGCCGATATCTATACAAGAATTTCTATCCGTAAATAGCCCCTTGAATCCTCATTTTTTTGCCTACGGAAGTTTACCCTTGTATTTATTAAAATTAAGCGGAACTTTTATAAGCAATAGCAGTCTATTGTTCGCGCAGTATGAAAAGATTAATCTTGTCGGCCGCTTTATTTCTGCATTTTTTGATATTGGAACTCTATTTATAATCTACCTTTTGGGCAAAAAATTATTCAATAAATATATTGCAAATCTTTCTGCTTTCTTTTATGCGATAAGCGTTCTTCCTATTCAACTTTCTCATTTCTATGCGGTTGACACGCTTTTAAATTTTTTTATTTTCCTCACCCTTTATCTTCTTATAAATTTTTATGAGAAGTCAACGATACGTAACGCTCTTATAACAGGCGCTGCATTTGGTTTTGCTTTAGGAACAAAAATAAGCGCTACGGTAATCTTGGCATCCATCGGTTTCGCATTGGCAATAGATTTCATCCTGATTTTTTTAAAAAATCTTCATCATCCCAAAATATGGTTTCCTCATATACCGAAATTTATTAAAACGCTTATCTTAAAAGGTGTCGTCGTTGCCATATCTGCAATCGTCGTCTTTATAATTGTCGAGCCGTATGCTCTTATAGATTTTCGTGAATTTTGGCAGCAAACAATACAACAGCGGCAGATGACTTATGACGCTTTCACATTTCCCTATACTCTACAATACGTCGGAAAAATACCATATTTTTACGAGTTAAAAAATATTTTCTTATGGGGACAAGGACCAATTTTAGCAATTGTGTCTTTTGTCGGAGCATTATATTTCACTATTGTTGCCATAAGAAAAGAGAAGAAAACTAAGTGGGCACAGGAATTGATTTTGGTAGTCTTTTTTTGGACTTATTTCTTCGTTGTAGGGAAATTTGCAGTTGGATGGATGCGCTACATGCTTCCCTTATATCCTCTTTTTTCTCTTTTTGCCGCAGTTCTAGTTTGGAAGTTACATTCATTAGTTAAAGAAAAACTAAAAATAAATCCGTCTATATCTATAATTCTTAATTCATTATTCATAATTCTCTTACTCGTTTGGCCCTTGGCTTTTATGAATATTTATACAAAACCTAATACTCGAGTTCTTGCATCTAATTGGATTTACCAAAATATACCTTTGGATAAAACTATCGCTGTTGAGCATTGGGATGACCAATTGCCTCTTGGAGGATCGCCATACAAAACCATAACCCTTCCTCTTTATGATCCTGACACTTTTCAAAAATGGCAAATAATAAATAAAAACCTTGGTGAGATTGATTATATTATCATCGCCTCAAACCGCTTATATGTACCGTTACAAAAACTTACTGATTGCAAAAAATTCCCTCCTTATCATTGCTATCCAATAACCACAAAATATTATAAAGATCTTTTTAACGGGCGCTTGGGATACGAAAAGGTAGCAGAATTTGAAAATCTACCGACAATTCCGCTGTTGGATATTCCAATCAATGACCAAAACGCTGACGAATCCTTCACTGTATATGACCACCCGAAAGTGATGATCTTCAAAAAACAATAGCGGAGACAAAGGGTAAGTTATGCGAAATACTTAAATAACTTAAGAACTCCTTGTTTCCAGCCAACTGTATGTGTAACGCCTGAAGTCTTAGATTTTATCTTTTTATAATTTTTAAGATACCAACGATAAGATTTAACAAGGGCTTGGGAATTAGAATATTCAGGCTTCCATTTTAATGTTTTTTTAATTTTTTCGATCGAAACGAATGAATCTTTATCAGCAGTATCATATACCCATTGATACAAAGGGGAAACTCCAATTTTTTCAAAAAACCATAATGCTTTTTTTAGAAAAAAAGCGGACATTGGAAAAATTTTTGATCCTGAATTAGCCACATCAAAGACTTCCTGTAAATCATTTTTTACTGTATCAAAGTTTTCCGCTCCTATATTAAAAACGCCGTTATAAGACTTTTTGCTTTTTAGGCAGAATGTATATATTGCCCTAACGATATCGTCAACATCCAATAATTGGTATCTATTGTTGCCATTTCCCAACACTGGGATTTTTTTACCGTCGTGTATCCAATCAAAAAGAATCTCAAAAACTCCTAAGCGTCCTGTGCCGACAAAAGTTTTTGGTCGAATAATCGTAACATTCAATCCTTCCTTAATGGCCTGAAAACAAAGATCTTCTGCTAAAATTTTGGTTTTACCATAAGCCCCTACCCCAACTCTCGGATCGTTCTCTACGATAGGATGTTTTTTGGGAATGCCATAAACAGCAGTTGATGAAACATAGATGACTCTTTTTACTTTGTGTTTTTTTGCCAACTCTAAAATATTTCTTGTTCCATCGATATTTGTAGTATAAATATCCTCTTTTTTCCAAAGCGGAAGTGCCGCGGCCGCATGAATAACAATATCCTGATCTTTAATCAAACTAGTAAGTTTGCTTTTGTTCCTTACATCGCAAACTTCTATTCTGTAACTTTTTGCATATTCACTTTCGTCAAACTTCTGAATATCTAATAATGTTAACCTATGATTCTTTTTGGAAAAAAAAGAGGCAAGATGCAGACCTAAAAAACCGGCTCCTCCTGTTATAAGAATTTTCATAAAAATAATGATAAGATATTATTCAAGGTAAAGCAAATTATGAATATAGGTTTCGATCTGGATAAAATCTTTATTGATTATCCTCCTTTTGTCCCTGATGGACTAATTGACAGATTATACAAAAAAAGGGCAAATGGCGAACTCTCATACCGAATACCATCTAGGGTGGAGCAGATTATAAGATTAATTTCACATTATTCTCTTTTCCGTCCCTCGATTAAAAAAAACATCGAAATTATAAAAAAACTTCATCGAAAAAATACAAATAAATACTATCTTATATCAGGTAGATTCGGGTTTTTAAAAAATCGAACGGATGAGGTAATTAAAAAATATAAATTTGACAAAATTTTTAATGGGCTTTATTTCAACTTCGCCAATAACCAACCTCATTTGTTTAAGCAAAAAATTATTATAAAATTGAAGATTAATCTTTATGTTGACGATGACTTGCAGCTTTTGCAATATTTATCGGTAAAAAATCCGAAAGTAAAATTTTTTTGGCTTAACAATAAGGAAAGCAGGGAATTAGAAGATAATTTATTTGCCATAAAAGATCTTTCGGAAATGTTTACATAAAACATATGTTTTTATCTGATTTATCTTACGTTTTTAAATGGTGGCCAATGTTTTTTGCTATCGGAATTATTTTTCTACCTCTGACTACAATTATTTTTTCTAATTTCTCTGACAGAGGATATATTTTCTCAAGAATTTTGGGCATAGCAGTTTTAAGTTATATAGTTTTTTTACTTGGGGTATTAAAAGTTCTTCCATTTCAAATGCCTACTATTATTCTTGTTTGTGTAATTTGCTTGATTATTAATCTATTTGTTGCCAAAAAAACTCAATTCTTAACGAAATTAGATTTTAAGGAAAATTGGAGACTCTATTTGCTTGAAGAGGCAATCTTTTTGGCAGCTCTTGTCTTTTGGTCATATATAAGAGGATTTCAGCCTGATATCCATGGACTGGAGAAATTTATGGATTTTGGATTCGTAAATTCCATTTTACGGGCTGATTATTTTCCGCCGCGTGATATGTGGTTTACCCCATTCCCCATAAACTATTATTATTTCGGCCATCTGGTAACTGCTCTTTTGACAAGAATATCTCAAATCCCTTCTTCTATAACTTATAATCTCATGATAGCAAGTTTATTCTCTTTAACCTTTACTGCCAGCTTTTCCATCGGAATAAACCTTCTTTCCAAACTAAACGCTACCCTTCGGCTTCGCTCAGGGCGAGAACGTTATACGCTATACGCTATTGGCGGCGGACTAATAATTGCTTTTCTTGCAACTATAGGAGGAAACATCCACTCTATCTATTCATTTTTTACTCCTTATACGAACGGTGCTCCTGTCCCATTTTGGCAGCTTATATTTTCTCCTCAAAATTTCCCAAATGCATACTGGTATCCTAATGCCACTCGTTTTATTTTTAATACTATCCACGAATTCCCAATTTATTCTTTCGTTGTTTCCGATCTACACGGCCATGTTCTCGATATACCTTTCGTTCTACTTATGATAGCTATTTTACTTTCATCTTTTTATTCCAAAAATTTTAAGATTCCAACTTTATTTTTGGTAAGTTTTTTATTAGCGGTAATGTATATGACAAACGTCTGGGACGCAATTATCTATTTCCTGCTCACTGCTCTTGTTATTTTTTATGTTAGGCCTAAATCCGGAATATATATGAATCTTTTATTTCTTATCGGAGGAACATTTCTTTTCTCTCTTCCTTTTTCCAAAAATTTTACGCCTTTCGTCTCCAATATTGGCATTCTTTGCGCGCCAAAGTTTTTGACTGACATTGGATATGTCGGTCCTTTTCTTTTCGAACCAAACCACTGTCAAAAATCTCCTCTTTGGCAATTAGTAATCCTTTACGGATTTTTCTATTTCTGGGTTATATCATTTATTATTTTCCTAAAACTAAACGCTAAACGCTATACGCTAAACGCTAGCGATATCTTCGTTGGAATTCTAATAATCTTATCTACAATTCTTATAATTGTTCCGGAATTTGTGTATTTGAAAGACATTTATCCTGCTCACTATAGAGCAAATACTATGTTTAAACTTGTTTACGAATCTTTCATAATGCTATCTATTTCTTCCGGATACATAATTTTTAAAATATTTTTAGATATTAAACATTCTTATTTAAAATTGGCAGTATTAATAATTGGAGTGATGGAATTATTCCTCGTAGGAATTTATCCTTATTTCGCAATTAATTCTTATTACGCAGGATTAAATTCCTACAAAGGACTTAACGGAACATCTTACTTAGATTCTCTTTATTCAAATGATTATTTGGCAATTCAATGGATAAACAAAAATATCAAAGGACAACCTGTTATTTTGGAAGCGCAAGGAGATTCCTATACGGACTATGCCAGAATATCTGCGAATACAGGTCTTCCGACAGTTTTGGGCTGGACAGTACATGAGTGGTTATGGCGCGGAACTTATGACATCCCCGCTCCAAGGATTTTGGATGTTCAAAAAATATATGAATTAAATATAAATAGTTCGTCTGAAGAATTTTATACCGTTCAATCAGGAGACTATCTAATTAAAATTGCTGCTGAGATTAAGTTTGGAGATTGGAGAAATTTGTTTGAGCTAAACAAAAAAACTATTGAAAATCCTAATCTAATATATCCAAACCAAAAGTTAATAATAAAAGGGTCCGTTAATAACATTGATAATTCTAAATTAGATAATGTTAAAAATTTAATCAAGAAATATAATATTTCATATATCTATGTTGGGGATTTGGAGCGACAAAAATATCCAAATCTTTATGAGGAAAAATTTTCCAAACTTGGTAAAACAATTTTTAAATCTGGCTCTACGAAAATTTATAAGGTTAATTAAATAAGGGATTTTGGGAAATCACACAATTACCAATAGTTATTTTGCACGCAACAAATTTTTGTATTTCGGAGAAGTTGCCGTTTCCTATTCTTGGGATAAGAACCCAGGCATAATTAAATTCTTGACTTATTGGTGGATTTATTAAAAGTCCAGGTCTCCCCGTTTGATCATCGCCATAATCCAAAACCGCGCTTTCTATTTTTACGTTTTTCATTTTTTGCGCCAAGCGGACAAAATCATCAAGCTCCTCCTGTTTTATGTTGGTATCTACGCTATCTTTAATTGCAGTATAAACGCCAATTACTTTTATTGGATTCGCCAGAACTTGCAAGGAAAATACTTTATCCTTAAGAGCTTTTATAATAATTTCCTGCCTCTTAGATCTTGCGAAATCAGTACCCTCTTCTCCTTGCGCATGACGCGATCTGACAAATTCTAAAGCAGTTTTTCCATCCATATGCTGTAATCCTTTATCGAAATGTATATTAGTATAACGGCAAGGAAATGCTTCAAGTTGTGAAGATGCAGTGGCAAGAGCTGACACTTCTTCTTGAGTGTGCCCGCAAAGATCATCTTCCTTACCTGAAATTGGATATTCATAATCATCAAAACTTTTATCAACGTTT
The DNA here is from genome assembly GCA_030651475.1 of Candidatus Levyibacteriota bacterium. GTDB lineage: Bacteria > Patescibacteriota > Microgenomatia > Levybacterales > UBA12049 > JAUSEW01. The sequence continues at coordinate 10,045 of JAUSEW010000018.1, read as the reverse complement.
ACATCAAGACCTCCCAAAATATCCAATGCTTTTACGAATCCTTTAAAGTCAATTCTAACTGTATAATTTATAGGTTGATTTAATATCTTTGAAATAGCACTGCTTGCGAGAGTAATTCCGCCGCCTTTCCTTATTGCTTCTCCTCCTGAATAGGCTGTATTTATTTTTGCGTTTAAATCAGGACTCCATAGATCTCTCGGAATAGATGCAAGAATTGCTTTGTTGTTGTTCATATCGACACTGGCGAAAATTATCGTATCTGTCAGATCCGGCCCCTCATGCGTTCCCCCGCCAATACCCAAAAGCAATATGTTTAAATGGTCATCAGATTTGCTAAGATTTATATCTTTAGTGAAAATCAGCTGAAATAAAAATGGAGAAAATTTGACTGCTTCGATTGTTATTTTGCCAACTACTATCAGAAGCAGAATTAGGAAAATAATAAGTACTTTTTTATGCATTATTAATGATCTTTAAAAACTCCATGGAGTCTAAACTTGAAGTTCCAACCAAAACTCCATCTATATTGGGCATTTTCGTAAAACTATTTATATTTTCGGATGTTACGCTCCCGCCATAAAGAACAGATATAATTTCCTTATTAATCGCTCTTATCGTTCTCGCAACTTGTTCCGCATTATCCGGAGTATCAGGATTACCGGTGCCAATTGCACTTACTGGTTCATAGGCTACAATTTTAACGTTTGGAGGAACAGGAGTATTTTGATTTTGGACGCAGAAGATTGGCAGCAAATTATATTTGATAGCCATTACTACTTTTCTATTTAAGGTTTCGTTATCCTCCTTACAATATTGCCGTCTTTCCGAATGTCCGATAATAACATAATCTGCAAATTCTTCGATTTGTTTCCCATTGATTTCCCCTGTATATGCTCCTTCATCAAAAGGAGAAATATCCTGTGCGCCAATTTTAACTTCTAACTTCTGATTTCTAATTTCTGACGAAACTAAAGATAAAAGATTAAACGACGGACAAATTACAATTTCTTTGTTTTCAATCTCTAAATCATTAATCTTAAACTCGTCGAGCCAGTTTTTGGCTTCAAACGTTGCTTTATTTGATTTCCAATTAGCCACAATAAAAAGCTTTTTCATACAATCATACATTCGGTAAGCTCAGTATGACCCTGAGCAACGTCGAAGGGTCATATGCTACAATAACAAAGTCAATTATTCTCATTATACTTTATGCAAAAAGACTTTCTCAAGGAGCTAAATTCAGAACAGCTGCAGGCGGTTTTGCAAACAGACGGTCCAATGGTCATACTTGCAGGCGCCGGATCAGGAAAAACCAGAGTTTTAACTTATAAAGTTGTTTATTTAATACAAGAAAAAAATATCGATCCTTCCAATATATTAATGGTGACATTTACCAATAAAGCGGCAAATGAAATGAAAGAAAGAATTGGAAAATTTATCACGAAAGGAAAACCATTAATCGCGACCTTTCATTCCTTATGCGCCAGAATTCTTAGAATAGAAGGAAAATATCTTGGCCTTTCGGAAAAATTTGCTATATACGATACTACCGATCAGCTGGATGCCATCAAAGAAGCTATGCTGAAACTAAATATTCCAACCAAAGATTATAAACCCTCTTCCATATTGGGCGCAATTTCCCAAGCAAAGAATGAATTAATAACCTCACTTGAGTATCCCAGATACGCAAGAGGACATTTTCAGGAGCAAGCAGCCAAAGTTTATATCAAATACCAAGAACTTCTCAAAGAGAACAATGCTTTGGATTTCGACGACCTTTTATTAAAAACCATAGAACTTTTTAATAAAGAAGAGGAAATCCTTAAAAAATATCAGAACCGCTTTCAATATATTATGGTGGATGAATATCAAGATACAAATCATGCGCAATACTATTTAACCAAGACTCTTTCTCTTAAGTGGAAAAATATTTGCGTTGTTGGTGATTTTTCCCAAAGCATTTACAGCTGGCGGGGTGCGGATTTTACTAATCTTACGAAATTCAAAGAGGACTTCAAGGGTGCAAAAACATTTGCCCTTTCACAAAATTATCGCTCTACACAGAAAATTTTGGATGCCGCTTCTTCGGTTATCTCACATAATACTACTCATCCTGTCCTATCTCTTTGGACCAAGAATCCAAAAGGAGAAAATATAATAATCTATGAAGCAAGGAATGAGCAGGACGAAACGGAATTTATAGTTAGGGAAATCAACAATCTTAAATATCAAAGCTCAAATTTTTCTGCCAAAGGCGGACCAACCTCTGGCTGGAAATTTACTGATGTAGCGATTTTTTATAGAACTAATGCTCAATCCCGAGTAATTGAGGAAGTATTACTACATCAAGGCATACCTTATGTTCTGGTTGGCGGTACTAGATTTTATGAAAGAAAGGAGATAAAAGATATTCTGGCATATGTTAGATTTTTGGAGAATCCAAAAGATATGGTTTCATATAAAAGGACTTGTAAATTGGGCAAGGGAAGAATGAATAAGTTCCTGGAATTGGTAGACAAGATAAAAGATCTGAAAAATATTATAACTCTTGATATATTGGATAAAATATTACAAGCAACTGATTATCTTTCGTTATATGATAAAAGCGACGAAGAGGAGAAGGAAAGGCTGGAGAATATCAAAGAACTTCGTTCGGTTGCAGTTGCCTTTCCAAATCTTACGGAGTTTCTGGAAAATATTGCCTTAGTCGAACAAGAGTATATGCCAGACAAACCTGCCAAAGATGGCGGCAAAAAAGATGCGATAACCTTAATGACTCTTCATGCCGCTAAGGGACTTGAGTTTCCCATAGTTTTTATGGTTGGGATGGAAGAAGGATTATTCCCTCATCAAAGAAGCCTTATGGATAAAAATGAATTAGAGGAAGAAAGACGCTTATGCTACGTGGGAATGACAAGAGCTAAAGAGAAACTCTTTTTAACTTTTGCGTCCCGCAGAATGTTCTTTGGACAACGAACATCCAATATAATATCCCGATTTCTCTTGGAACTACCGGAAAAAGTAATCTCAAATAATTTACATGCTGTAAATTTAGATAGAAATTTACCAGAATATCTATGAGTAACGATAATTCAATTTATCCCATGCAATCTTTGGAATGGGGCGAATTTAGAAAAAAAACAGGACTAAAAGTTATAAGAGAAAATGGATTTCAGCTAACAATCCACAAAATTCCGCATACTCCTTGGACGGTCGGATATCTACCCAAAAGTCCTATGCCAACAAAAGAAATGATAGTTAGACTTCGCGAGATTGGACAAAAAGAGAAATGTATTTTTATCCAACTTGAACCAAATGTATTAAAAAATTCAAATTTAAAATTTAAAATTTCAAATTTAGGTCTGCGTTCATCTTTTCATCCTCTTTTTACCAAATATACGTTTGTTTTGGATTTAACAAAAAGTGAAGAAGATTTACTAAAATCAATGCATCCAAAAACTCGATATAATATTAAGATAGCTCAAAAACATAACGTTGAAATAATTGAAGATAATTTGGATAAAGCTTTTGAGGAATATCTAAAACTTACAAAAGAAACAACTAAACGTCAAAATTTCTATGCGCACACAGAAAACTATCATAGGCTGATGTGGGAAACGTTAAAAAATCAAAAATCAAAAATCAAAAATCAAAAATTGAATACGGATAAATTAACTGCACGGCTTTTATTAGCAAAATATAAAAATCAGATATTAACTGCCTGGATTCTTTTTGTTTATAACGATACTCTTTATTATCCTTATGGCGCTTCGAGCAGTCTTCATAGAGAAACTATGGCATCAAATCTAATGATGTGGGAAGCTATTAAATTTGGGAAAAAGCTTGGTTTAAAAAAATTTGATATGTGGGGAGCGCTCGGACCTAATCCAGATAAAAATGATCCATGGTATGGATTCCATCGCTTCAAAGAAGGTTATGGAGGACAACTTATCGAATTTATTGGAAGTTTTGATCTAGTTATTAATCCATTCATTTATGAAATCTACAAAGTGCTAGATAAGATTAGATGGGCTATTTTAAGAATTAAAAAATGATACGTTTTATTCCCCTTCTTAGTTTTATTCTTATATTTTTTGCCGCAAAAGTAACAAATTTAGGAATAAGACTTTCCGATACTAATATTTATTATAATATCGCATACCAAATTATCCACGGGAAAATATTATACAAAGATTTATTTTTCTCCAACTTCCCCCTATTTGGATATATTTCATCATTTTATTATTTTATAACTGGAGACAATATCAATCTTTTTTACCTCACGCCCACGATAGAAGTCATAGCTGTAGCTTTTCTGATCTATTTAACGGCTTATCATTCCACGAAAAATAATTTTATCTCTACAATAAGTTCCTTACTTTATCTTTTTTCTTTTATGGTTCTGTCTACTTCTGATCATCAGACCGGCGTTTTTACCGCTTCTCTATTCGCAGTATTAGGTTTTTTCTTATTCAAAAAAAATAAATTTCTTATCTCTGGCGCCTTAATTGCTCTTTCCTTATTAACCAAAGCATATTTTATTCCTATACCTTTATCTTTTTTTACTATACTTTTAATAGATAGAAATTGGAAGAAATTATTGCAGTTTAGTATCGGTTTTGTCGTAACATTAATTATTGTTCTTCTTCCCTCCTTAATTATTGCCCCAAAACAATTCCTTAACGATATTTTTGGTTTTTCTCTTATGCGTCCTGCCGGAATTTCAAAAACAGAAGTTGGATGGTTTTTCATAACAAAAGATTTTGTCTTCTTTGTTCTTTTAATTTTTAATCTGTTAAATTTTAAGAAAAACAAATTTTTTGCCGCTGTTTCTCTTTGGGGAATTGCCTTTTTCCTTTACTATCAAGACGTATACTATTTATATCTTAACTTCATAATTCCTTTTTTGTGCCTTTCTTTGTATGAATTTTTTGAATTTTCCAAGAACAAGCTTCGTATTCAAAAACTCGTAATACCTACTATTATTTTTACTTTCCTTACCCTTAATCTTTATACATATATTTCTTCATATAGAAATTTACAAAAAATTAATGATATAAATAAAATTATTGCTGTCATTAAAAAAGAAAAACCGAAATTTCTTTACGGAGTTAACGACATTACTCCAGCTCTTCTCATATTAACCCGCACTCCTCCTCTAGATAATATTAGAGATGCTCATGAATATTTTTTTACAAAAGGCCTATACGATAAAGAAGTTTTAACAAATGACGCCATTTCAAGTAAAACTATTATCATTGCCCACGGAGCAAATTATCCGGAAGCTAATGTAAAACAAGATATTTTGGATGGAATATTCAACAAAGAAAAAATATATAAAGCGTGTAAGGTAATACTTAGCGTACCTGTTCAAGCTGAAGGAGTTGCAAACAGGATTAACTTTTTTAAATGCTATTAAACTGTGTATAAATTAATATTGTAATCTTTATCGTACGACTTAAGAGGTAAATCCATTTTATATCTAAAACTTACTATTCTCGTACCGGATTTTAATTCTTTTAAGAACTTTTGCTTAAGCTTATTAAGAGCCTTTGGCACAAGATATACAAATATTACTGTTGCTTTTGCAATATCTACTTCGAAAAAGTTTTTTCTGATTATTTTTATATCTTTTTCAGAATTACTGAATTTAACTCTAATTTTAGATATCAGAGCACGCAATGGGTCTATTTCTATTCCTATTCCTTTTGCACCGAATTCCTTACAAGCAACAAGAAGCGCTGTCCCATCGCCTGATCCCAGATCATAAATAACGTCATCCTTAGTGACTTTTGCCAAACGGCACATTGCTCTTGCTGTTTTTCTATTTGTTCTCCACCATGGTGCCCAAGGGCTATCCGGCGGCCAAACCATAGAAAGAACAAGAAAAAGAAAAACAATTATTGCAAATAATAATAAATTGAAAAATAAAAAACTCATCTATCCAATATGAATAACTTTTCCCAAAATACTATCTTTCTTAATCCAACCAAAATTTCTGCTGTCTGTGCTTTCTTTTTTGTTATCGCCAATAACAAAAACTTGCTCCTTTTTTATTGCTGTAATTCGTTTTATTATATACTTTTGTCGCTTCAATACCACAATATCTCCAATTGTTGGTTTTTTAAAAAGATATGGAATCGAACTCACTATAACTATTTTATTTTGTTTCAGAGTTGGCTCCATACTATGACCAACTACTTTGATTTTGGAAAGAAGCATTATTTATAGACGACAATTTCCCGCTCTGTTGGATAGGGAGACTTTACTCGGACAGGTTCAAGATTTTTTGTCTTATAAAATATTTCAGCAATCTTTAAAACCGCCTCAAGTAATTGTTCTGCCGATACCATATCTATAGTTTGTCTCGTTTTAATTGAAAGTTTTACTGCATCAGCAATTAACTTTTTTAACTCCGGGTATTCCCTAAAGTGTTCTTCTTTAAAATAATCATTCTCCAAAGTGCCAAGCTCATCCTCAATCAAGCTACCATGTTCTTCTTTCGCCTGGGTCATCCTTGCGATATCGTGTTCTGCTTTTGTTTCGCCTTCTCTTTTTAACTCGTTAAGCAATTGAGTCATCCGAATAACAGTATGGGCTCCAACTTGTGCAGCATGAGGATCGTAAATACCGCATGGGATGTCGCAATGCGCATAGGCTATCTCACCGGGCAGATATTTTATCAGAAAATTTATAATTCGTTTTCTTATCATGGTTCTAATTTATAGTAAAAAACTTGACGATAAAAGTCAAGCTTATTGCAAACGCAGTTTGCTTTTTGTACGATAGAGTTATGTTGTCCTTCGATGTTATTTGTATTGGCGACGCAAAAATAGATATTTTTTTATCACTTCTGGAGGAAAATCCCAATATCCATCTCAATAGAGATACTAAGGAGTTATGTGTTGCATATGGTCAAAAAATTCCAGTTGATGCATGTTCCCTGCAGCTTGGAGGGAATGCTTATAATGTCGCTGTCGGCTTGGCAAAACTTCAAATGAAAACTGCTGTTATGGCAGAAATAGGAAAAGATGAATTTTCTCAAAAAATTATTAATGGTTTACAGTCAGAAAATGTGAATACGGATTTTTTACTCCAAAACGCCAATAGCCCATCGTCATTTTCCGTAATTTTAAGCTTCCAGCAAGAAAGAACTATTTTCAGTAAACACATTGAACGAGAACACAATTTCTCTTTTGATGGGATTTCCACTAAGTGGATCTATCTTACATCTTTGGGAAATGAATGGGAGAAAACATATGAACTAACCGAAGCTTTTGCAAAAAGTTCGGGCTCTAAGCTTGCATTTAATCCCGGGACACTGCAGCTTCTCACAGGTTACCAAAAAATAAAAAGCGTACTCGCTATTTCAGATATGCTCTTTGTGAATAAAGAAGAGGCCATAACAATCTTAAACATTAAAAATCAAATATCAAATAATGAGCTTTTAATTTCATTACAAAAGCTTGGACCAAAAATCGTAGTAATAACAGACGGAGAAAACGGATCGTTCGCCGTCAATGAAAAAGGAGAATTTCTTACTCAAGCTATTATAAAAACAGCAATTGTTGAAAAAACAGGAGCTGGAGATGCTTACGCTAGCGGTTTCTTAGCGGCAATGCTTTCAAATCTTCCAATACAAACAGCGATGAAATGGGGAACGATAAATGCTTCGGCTACAATGGCTATTATTGGAGCGCAAAACGGACTCTTGCCGAGAAAAGAAATGGAGGAAAAATCATTATGACATTAAAAGATTTACATTTAAAAGCCAAAAAAGAGCATTGGGCAGTTCCTCACTTTAATTTTTCAAGTTATTCCCAGCTGTTGGGTATTATAAAAGGAGCATCGCAGTTAAGAGCGCCGGTCTTAGCAGGAACATCGGAAGGCGAAAGAGAATTTATTGGGATAAAACAAGCTGTTGACATAATTAAAAGCTTGAGGGAATCAAATAATATTCCAATTTTCTTAAATGCCGATCATTGCCACAGCGTTGAATCAGCCAAAATTGCCTTTGATGCAGGATACGACTCCATACATATTGATCTCTCTAAAAAACCCTTTAAGGAAAATTTGGAAGGAACAAAACAAGTGGTTGATTATGTAAAAAGTAAAAACCCTGAAGTTGAGGTAGAGGGAGAATTGGGTTATTTGGCGACTGACTCATCGAAAGTTTATAACGAAGTTATAGAAATTCCGCAAGACAGCTATACGAAAATTGACGAGGCAATTTTATATGTTCAGCAAACTGGAATAGATAGATTTGCACCTGCGATTGGAAATATGCATGGCATTTCCGTAAGACCAAAAAAAATAAGATTTGATCTTATCGAGGAATTAAGAAAAGCTCTTCCTGCAAATCTTACTTTTACCCTACATGGAGGATCAGGAACTGATGCTTTAGATCTAAAGAAAATTGTAGAAATGGGATTTAATAATATTCATATATCAACCGAGATAAGAGTTGCTTATACTAATGCCTTAAGAGAAGCTTTGGCAAAAGATGTTAACGAAACCACTCCGTATAAATATCTTGCTCTCGCCCGCGATGCAGTCGCAGAGTTAGTAATTGAGAAGTTAAAAATATATAACACTGTAAATGTAATCTAAAAAATGAAGATTTATTTGGGGGCAGATCATGCGGGATTTGAATTAAAAGAAAAAGTAAAGTCATACTTAAAAAATGAGGAATATGATGTTGAAGATTGCGGCGCATTTGAGTTTGACAAAAATGATGATTATCCTGACTTTATTGCGTCATGTGCGAAAAAAGTAGCCCAAGATTCCAATAGCAAAGGACTCGTATTTGGCAAATCGGGTGCCGGCGAATGTATAGTTGCGAATAAAATTAAAAGAGTAAGAGCAGTATTGGGGATCAATAAAACTAATGTGGAATTATCCCGTACTCATAATGATGCAAACGTATTATCCCTCGGATCGTTATTTGTGGATGAAGTACTGGCAAAAGAGCTAACTAAAATATTTATCAATACTCCTTTCTCCAATGAAGAACGCCATATTAGAAGAATTGAGAAAATCAAAATGATTGAAAGAAGTCAGACTTCTTGAAAATGAGAATAATTAAAAACTTCGATGAATTGGCTGTAACTAAAGAGAGAAAAATATGCTTAGAGATTATTGAAGCGGGCATTTCTTCAATCCAGCCGGAAAAGATAATAGAAGAAAATATTTCATTAACAAATTCCGTATTAAGCATTCAAGATAAAACAGTAAATCTTAAAGAATTTGAAAGAATATTTCTTTTGGGATTTGGCAAAGGATCCGCTCGTCTTTCAAAAAATATAGAAAATTTGTTAGGGGATTTTTTAACAGAGGGTTATGTCATTGACATTGAAAGTGAAAAGTTTAATAAAATAAAGTTTACAAAAGGCACTCATCCTCTCCCTTCCCAAACGAATTTAAATTTTACTCAGAATATAATATCCAGACTTTCTAATCTTAATGAAAAAGATTTGGTTATAGTTGTTATTTGCGGAGGAGGATCTTCAATGCTTATTCATCCGCACAACATAACTTTGGAAGAAAAAATAAAAGTTGATAAAGCTTTGCTTAGATCGGGCGCAGATATTACGGAGATAAATACGGTAAGGCAACATTTGTCAGACGTAAAGGGAGGGGGTCTTGCGCAAATATTATATCCATCATCAGTTATTAGTTTAATATTTTCTGACGTTCCAGGAAATAATATTTCCTATATTGCTTCCGGTCCAACAGCAAAAGACACTACGACAATAGATGACGCTATTAATATTCTCAAAAAATATAATCTTGAGAAAGAATTGAATTTGCCCAACGATGCATTTGTAGAAAATACCAAAGAAGATAAATATTTTGAAAGGGTTGAAAATATAATAATACTGAGCAATAAAACAGCCCTAAATGCGATGCAAAAAAAGGCCCAAGAATTAGGACTTACGTCAAGGATTTATTCGGATAAATTTGAATCCAACGCTGATGACGCAGGAAAAATACTAATTAGTGAAACTGCCGATAAGGAAATTTTGTTGGTGGGAGGGGAAACTAC
>JAUSEW010000017.1 GCA_030651475.1 Candidatus Levyibacteriota bacterium | reverse complement strand
TGCTGTTAAAGGTGATGCATATATTGGAAAAGGGGGTAATTGCGGAAGAATAAAAGGTAATGCACCGATATGATCTTCATGTCCGTGGCTCAAAGCCATGCCGATAATTTTACTTTTGGCCTTGCCTGCCGGCAGGCAGGTTTTCTTAAGATAAGATACATCGGGAAGCAAAAGATCAACGCCAAGCATAGTTTCATCTGCAAATCCCAATCCGCAATCAACAATGAAAATCTCATCCCTGTATCCGTAAAGATACATATTCTTGGTAACAGTGCCTATTCCTCCCAGAGGAATAAAAGAAATAAAATCGTTCATATACTTATGATATTACACTAAAAAGAGGAAATCGGAAATATAGTTTTAATAATGTGGTTTCTTAAACCGCGTCGTGGTCTTATTTCTCCAATTCCCTGCGCTTTGCGCTTGTCTTTCTCTTCTAAATTGCATTGTTAAAGGATGAGGAGCTACCGGAGCAGATACCGGAGTTGCTGCGGGAGTTGCTATTGGAGGCGAAACTCTTTCTTCAACTCTTCTTGGCGGAAAACTTCTGCCTTGCGGTTTAGACCCATCCAGTAACATAGACAGATTTATGCGTCCTTGTTCATCTACTTCGGACACTCTTATCTTAACTTTTTGACCTATGGAAACAACATCATTTGGATTTTTGACAAATTCCGCCGCCATTTGGGAAACATGCACCATACCTTCTTTGCCGGGCAAAAATTCCACAAACGCGCCAAACGGAAGAATTCTTTTTACTTCTCCTTCGAAAATTTCCCCAACTACAATTTCTCTGGTTAATCCCTTTATCCATTCAATCGCTTTTTTAACCGATTCCTCTTCTGTTCCGGATATAGTTATGGAACCGTCGTCTTCAACATCCACAGTTGCTCCGGTTTGGGCGATGATATTTCTAATTACTCTACCGCCGGGCCCGATCACTTCTCCGATTTTTTCTGTGGCGATATGGAGCTGTTCAATCTTTGGCGCATAGGTGGAAAGTTTTTCTCTAGTCGTAGGCAAAACAGCAAGCATTTTCTCCAAAATAAACAGTCTTGCTTTTTTCGCTCTCTCAAAAACTTCTTTGATTTGAGCCAAAGTGATACCCAAAACTTTTACGTCTAACTGAATTGCGGTTATGCCGCTGTCTGTTCCTGCTACTTTGAAATCCATATCTCCGGAAAAATCTTCAAGTCCTAAAATATCCGTCAGAATTACATATTTATCGTCTTTACTGACCATTCCCATGGCTATTCCGGCAACAGGTTTGGTAATTGGCACTCCGGCATCCATCAAAGCCAGTGTGGAACCGCAGGTTGCAGCCATCGAAGTTGATCCATTGGAAGACAATATTTCGGAAACAACTCTTATCGTATAGGGAAATTTATCTTGTTTGGGAATTACAGGAAGAAGCGCTCTTTCTGCTAATGCTCCATGCCCGACTTCCCGTCTTGACGGCACACCAACCCGCCCCGTTTCTCCAACCGAATATGGCGGCATTGAATAATGATGAATGTATCTTTTTGATTCTTCTCCCTCGGCAGATTCGATTAATTGTTCGAGTCTTGGCGAACCAAGAGTAACCACAGTTAGCGCTTGCGTGTCTCCTCTTTGGAAAATAGCAGATCCGTGGGTTCTTGGCAGAATTGAAACTTCAGCCGAAATTGGTCTTATCTCGTCTATTTTTCTTCCGTCCGGCCTTTCTCCTTTAGAAAGTGTTTTAAGTCTTATAGATTTGAAGAGGATAGATTCAACTACTTTCGCAACCAGTTTTTTATCCAAAGAAACATCAGGATTGGCAGCTGTTTCGCTTTGAAAAATCGTATCTATAAGAGCATCCGATTCTTCAGCTTTACTTGATTCTTTGACAACTCTGGCTTTTACCAGATTTTCTATTTCTGCTTTATATGTTTTCTCAACTCTTGCCAGAAGTTCTAGGTATGCAGTATTAGGAGCTACTTTTTCTTTTGGCGCTCCAACCTTTTTGGTAAAATCCTCTATGGCTTCGACAATTTTCTTTATTTCTTCCTGGGCTTTTTCAATACATTGCAAGGCGATGTCTTCGGAAACCTGCAGCGCGCCTGACTCTATCATCAAAGTTTTATCTTTTAATCCGGAAACTATTAAATCCAATTCTGAAAATTCAGCTTCGCTGGCAACAGAATTTATCAAAAATTCAGCTTTGCCATTTTCTTTTTCCTTAACAAATCCTATTCTTACCGCTCCGATAGGACCTGCCCAAGGAATTCTGGAAATAGATATTGCTGCCGAGGTGGCGATAATTGAGAGAATATCCGGATCATTTTCTCCGTCAACGGATAGAACCGTAATCATTATCTGAACTTCTTTTTTGAATTCTTTGGGAAAAAGAGGCCTTATCGATCTATCTATAAGTCTTCCTGTCAAAATTGCATCATCCGATGGCCTTCCTTCTCTTTTGACCCATCTTGAACCTTTTATTCTTCCTCCGGCATACAATCTTTCTACATATTCTACTGTTAAAGGAAAATAATCGATATCTGTTCTCTCTCTGCCTTCAACAACTGTAACCAAAACCATAGTATCCCCAAGTCTTGCTAAAACAGACGATGTCGCTTGTTTGGCAAGTTTTCCTACTTGGAGAGTTAGGGTTTTATCGCCTAACTTGAAGCTTGTTTCATTTTTAGTCATTTATCTTTAAGTCCTATCTTATTTTTCATCTCTGAGGCGCGTTTCTTATCAACTTTACTTAAGAAATTTATCAGTCTTCTTCTTTTGGCAATCATTGACAAAAGTCCGCGTCTGCTGTGCACATCATTTGCATGCTGTTTCAAATGCTCTGTTAAACGTTCAATTCTTTCCGTCAAAAGCGCTATTTGCACTTCAGGACTTCCGGTATCACCGTCTACAGTTTGAAATTTTTTTATTACTGCCTTTTTTTGAGTTGGACTAAGCGGCATATCTAATAATTCAAAGTTTTCAATTCGAAATTTAAAATGAAATCTTAATTTTAAAAATTTAAATTTGAAGCTTCATTGCAAATTAAAAATTTCAAATTGATAATTGTTTATGTATTATAGCAGTTCTGAAAATGCTTATCAATGGGTTAATATTTAGACTGAGGTTGAGCCTTTGTAGATTTTTGGGGCCAGCCAATCATCCGGAGGATTAACTGTCTTTTTTTCTTCCTTTGGCTCGCCGAAGCCTTGTGCGGAGGCGGCCTTTCTGTCCTGTGCTTTTGGAGTGAAAAAAGATTGTTCTTCTAATATTTCTGTTTTCGCTTGCAGTTTAGCGCTTCCTCTTACCGCTCCATTTTTCATAAGTATAGCAGCTACTTCAAAAGCCACCGGACTGGTTTTCGGGTGTTGGAAATTATCCGTAGCCTGACAAATACCCAACATCAGGTTTTGGGCGATATCAATATCCATTTGCAGACTAAGCGATGTAATCAAATTGGCTGCCGCTTCGGAAACAGAAGAAAAATCTTTGGAAACTAACAAGATGTCTCCGAAACCTTGGTTATTTTGTTTATTGTCAATATTAACAATCATCGTATCTTTCAAACTTTCTATGTCAAAAATTCCTTCCAAATCGGATAATTTCGTAATGCCGATTGTAAAAAGTACATTGGGTATTCCTCCCGGCCTTCTGTAAATTATGTCTTTCTCATTAAAAGACAAACCGTTTTCTCCGGCTTTAACTATGATATTCATAAATTTATCTTCCAAGGTATAGGAAATTTTTTCGATATCCCCTTGTCTGTAAGGAAATGACACTGTTAAATCTTTACCTTGAGAACCAAAATTATTTTTTACTTTATCAATGCCAACAAGGGAAGAAATTTCTACTATCGGTTCCGTAGGACAAACAATTATTGGAGTTTTTCCTAATTGGGTTAGCGCCAGATGCAAGCCAAGTCCGGCTCCCATTTCATCAAGGCTTGGATTCTCGCAAACCGCTATGCAGATTTTTTCGTTTTTTAAGAGGCTTTCCTTAATTTTTTCCAATACTGCTCTATCCATAAAGACTAAGAAAATTTTAGCTATGGGATATTAGCATATCTCCTATACGAAAGTCAAGAAAGGGAGCAAGTAAAATTCCTCCTTCTTCTTTTTGTTCAATTTTCGAGATAGAATTTTTACCCTGCCTAACTGACGTAATGGTACTCTCTCCGATTAATTCTTCCTTTCGCATCAATCTTACTTTATCTCCCTTGGCTATTCTTCCTTCAAGAACTGCTATTCCCAAAACTTGAGTTTTCTCAAATGGGAAAGACGCCAAAACTTTTGCTTTTCCATAAATTTTTTCCTGCAATTCTAGTTCTTTTCCTTTTAATACATCGCTTACTTCATCTATTAATTCGTAGATTATGTTGTAATTTTTCAGAAGAACTTTTTCCTGAAAAGCCAGTTTCGCTATATCCGGTTTAATCTTGATATTAAATCCTAAGATAATTCCGTTAATTGATTTTGCCAATAAAATATCAGCGGGAGAAACCTCACCGGTTTTTTGCATTGCGATATGAATATCTTTGGGCAAAGAATTAGCAATAACTTCCAATGACCCATTACTATCCGCGCAAAGAATAATTGATAAAGTCGGTTTACTATCCAAGAAGAAATTTTCCGGCATAGATAAACTTTGCATGACAGGGGTAGCAACAGGAAGAGTTGGGGCTTGACTAACAACCGGAGCAATCACGGCTTCTGATTTTTTGGAAACTACACTTCCGACACCAGGAACTTTCTCAAGACCCAAAACTTCAACCGCGTCCCCGCGATTAGCTATTTTTACATATTCTCCTTTATCGTTAATCATATTTCTCACGCGGGAAAGTACTTCGTCGCAAACAATTTCATCTCTGACATTAAGACTACCCTGCCTTATGATAATTGTCGCTATGGCACCCAGTTTCTTATCCAATCTTGCTTCAATAACAATCGCTTTAAATAGAGAATCAGTTTCAGATTTTTCCTGCGGTTTTTTCATCTCCATAACCAACAGAATAAGCTCAAGCAATTCTTTGATATTTTTGTTTTCTTTTGCGGAAACTTCTATAACCGGCGTATCTCCGCCGTAACCCTCAAGCAGAACCTGTTCTTTCAAAAGCTGTTGTTTAACTTTTTCCGGATTTTTTTCCGGCAAATCAGACTTGGTCAAAACAACAATAAATGGGATTTTCGCTTCCAGCAAAACTTTGATACTTTCTTGTGTTTGAGGCATCACTCCGTCAACGGATGACACGATTAGAAGTCCTATGTCTGCCACATCAGCGCCCCGTTGCCGCATCTTCGCGAAAGCTTCATGTCCGGGAGTATCAATAAAAGTAATTTGCCTTTTCTGTCCTTCTACTATAAATTCTATTTTTGAAGCTCCGATTTTTTGGGTTATTCCGCCGTGCTCGCCTTGAGCAATATTGGTTTTCCTAATAGCATCAAGAAGAGTTGTCTTACCGTGATCAACATGACCCAAAACTGCTACAACAGGCGGAACAAATGAAATTATCCGAGGCGGCTTTTCGTTTCGTGAAACTTTTTTTTGAATTTTTGCCATATATTTTGATTAGAAAAAGAAGTTCTCATAGACTTAAGCTTTCGCATCTGCTGGAACTTCTGCTTTTGTTTTCTTTGTTTCTTTTTTCACTTCAATTTTTTCCTCCTTTGGCTCGCCGGAGTTTTGAGCGGAGGCGGCTGCTTCCTTTTCCGCTTTTTCTTCTTCTATCTCAATCTTATATCCTGTTAATTTCGAAGCAAGGCGTACATTCTGCCCATCTTTACCAATCGCCAAAGCCAGTTCTGCTACGGGTATAAATACGTGGGCTTCTTTTTCTTTCTCTTCAATTTCTACTCTGATATTTTTCGCCGGAGACATTGCTTGAACAATATAATCTTTTGGAGTTTCATGCCATTGAATAATATCTATTTTCTCTATACCGCTAAACTCTTGAATTATAGCTTGAACCCTTACTCCTTTTTGCCCAACACAGCTTCCAACAGGATCTATACCCGATTGATTGGAATAAACAGCGACTTTACTTCTTGCTCCCGGTTCTCTGGCAATATCTTTGATAATTACGCTTCCTTTTCCAACTTCCGGAACTTCCCTTTTAAATAATCCTTCTATCAACCCATTGTTGGTTCTTGAAACAATTATTTCATCGCCTTTAAGACCGGCTGTAATTTCTACGATGTAAACCGTCAGTCTTTGATTTAGATGATATTTTTCGTTTGGTATCTGCTCTATCGATGGCATAATCGCTTCTGTTTTACCGATATCGACAATTATATTTGGTCCTGCGAAACGCAAAACCATACCATTTATAATGGTTCCTATTCTCAATTTGTAATCTGCCAAGATAGCTTCTTTTTCTTTCTCGCGGATTTTTTGAAGTATAACTTGACGTGCGGTTTGAGCTGCAATTCTTCCGAATCCGGGAGGAGTAACATCTTTATCTTTATGTAAAATTTTAGCTTCGCCTGTGTTCTTATCCAAAAGTGCGGAATATTCTGTGATTTCTACAGCAGGATGATCTTTTTTGTAAGCTGCCAGAATGGCATTTTTTACAGTATCCAAAACCACGGAAACTTCTACTCCCCGCTCATTGGCTACCTGATTTAAAGCTAATGCGAACTCGCTTCTTTGAATTGCCGCCATAGTTTGGTAAGTATATCAAATTCCGCCTCCCCCTTCAACCATCGAAACTCCTTCCCTGTCATCCCGAATTTATTTCGGGATCTCTTTTGCTTTTGAATTAAATTATGTTAAACTCACCTTATGGATAACGTCAGTCAGCCAATTCCTCAACAAGCACCTGTTCAGCCCGAGATACCGCCAACAAACTCAAACAGTAATTGGCTAAAAACTTTAGCGATAGGTTTTGGAATCGTATCGATTGGAACAGCAATCGCTGTCGGAGGATATTTTTTGGGAACAAAAAACTCCCAACCTGTAATTGAGAGCAAGATAGTTGTTCAACCCTCCCCAACCCCCGCTGATGAAACCGCAAACTGGAAAACATATACGGACAAAAATCATTTATATTCAATCAGATATCCTGTAGAATTTACAACAACAATTTCCGACTCTAAGTCAAATGTAATGGATGCAAGCGGCGCATTTAATCTGGCGATAAGTACGGAACTAACCAATTTAGATTTGAATAGTTACGTAGACCAAAAAAGCTCGTGTAGCGAAATAAACTCAAAAAATGGAATATCATATATTATTGACTCTAAAAACTCCTTGAGATTTGAACAAACACCTTGTGGACAAACTGGCAGTACTGATATTTATACCATAAATAATGGAGTTGCTTACCATTTTAGCATTGCTACTCAAGCAAATTATGACAGTTACTTAAAAACTCTTAATCAAATTCTTTCCACCTTCAAATTCACCAACCAAAATCAGACAGTTGATCCAACTGCAAACTGGAAAACATATACAAATGGTAGTTTAAAATTTTCCGTTAAATACCCAAATTCTTGGAACGAAAAAGGTCCAATTTCTAATAATGACAATACTCTTGTTTATCTAAATGCCAACGAATCATTTGGTCAAGGTCCTGAACCAGTTAAATATTACGTATGGATAACGGCAGATAATCTACCTAATGTAAAATTGACAAAAGAGTCAATTGGAGAATATACCGTATATAAAACTAACGAACTACCTTCTCGATCAGGTGCGCTGAATGCTTTTATTACTGAAGATGGTAAAAAATATATCTCTGTATCCCTAACGCCCTATGATTTAAAACAGCCATTCCCATCGCAAGACAAGTATGTAGATATTTTTAACCAAATTCTCTCCACCTTTCGATTCGCAAATTGATCCCGCGAAGCCCTAACGAAGCGGGACAAATTCACCAATTAATTCTTCCATTTTTGCGGTCAAAAGTACAAGAAATAAATCAACTGTTAATTATTACTTGTAAATCGTTCGAAGAATCTACGGAGATAGAGACACTGTTTCCTCTTTTTATTTCATCTTTCAATATCTTTTGGGCGATTAGATCTTCTATGTTATCCTGAATAAAACGGCGGATTGGTCTGGCTCCGAACTGCTCGTTAAATCCTTCTTTGACTATTTTTTCAATTACTTTTTCATCAAAATTAATTGTAATATCTTTTTTTGACAAGTTTACTGAAAAATCTTTCAGCAAATTTTTTGTAATTTGAATTATTTCTTCCTGCCCTAATGGTTTAAAGACGATAACCGCATCAAATCTATTCAGAAGTTCCGGTTTGAAAATTCCTTTTTCCTGAAGATATTCCAAAAGCGTACTTTGAAAATTTTTATCCAAAACTTTCTTCTTATTAACTTCTTCACGTATCAGTTCCGATGCGGCATTGGACGTAGCAATAATAATCGTATTAATAAACGAAACGGTTCTGCCTTTATTGTCCGTCAGCCTTCCGTCATCCAAAACCTGCAGGAATAAATCTAAGATTTTCGGATTCGCTTTCTCAAATTCATCCAGCAGAACTAAGGAAAACGGATGTTCAAAAACTTTATCCGTAAGCCCTTCTTCATCATCCAATCCTCCCAAAAGTCTCTTTACCCCTTCATCCGTTGAATATTCGCTCATGTCAAACCTTAACATCTTCTCTTCTTCGCCAAAATAAATATCGGCCAGGGCTTTGGCAGTTTCGGTTTTTCCAACTCCTGTTGGCCCAAGAAACAGAAAGGAAATTGGTTTTTCTTGTACATTTATGCCCGTTCTAAGCCTTCTTATGCTTTCCGCTATCGCAGATACTGCCTCATTCTGGTCAATAATTCTTTTATGAATTTCTTCCTCAAGGTTAAGAAGAAGTTTTTTCTCCAATTGAGTAGGCGCTCCGACTGCAATTTTCGTTTTACCTGAAACCTTATCAATAACATCCTGTTCTTCAACGACTTTTTTTCCGGCAATAGAAACGGAGTTGGCAATATCTTCAAGAAGTCCGGCGCCGGAACCCGGCATTACTTTGCCTTGCAAGTAACGGCTCGCCAGATCGAAAGCCGCAATAACAGCCCGATATGAAAAGGTAATATTGCTATTATTTTCAATGGATGCGGCTTTTTCAAAAAGCATTTGCAAGGCAATATTTTTATCCGGTTCATCAAATTTTATAACTTCAAAAACATCCAAAAGAGTATGCATCGGCTCAACAAATTTTTTATAAGATCCAGGAGAAACAGTTGCAATTACTCGAATATTTCCTTTTTCCAAATATGGAATTAACGCTCCCGAAAGGTCAAGATGGAAAGAAGATGAACCCAAAATATTTTGAAATTGCGGAATAAAAATTATCACATTCCCCGCATGGGATACTTCCTGAATAATGTCCTCCAATCTCTGCTCCAGTTCACCCTGATTTCCTGCTCCTGCCAAAAGCGCGTCTACCAAAAGACGAAAAAATCTTTGGTGATAAAGATTTCCTTTTAAATTCCCAATGAAGCTTTCAAATGCCAAGCTTTCTACAAGCGTCGTCTTCCCGCTTCCCGGTTCTCCTACGAGGATAACACTTTTGTTTTCTTGCAAAGCCTCCACAGTTTCTTTATATTCTTCTTTTCTTCCCAAAAGTAAGGGGTTTTTACGCAAAACATCACTTGTTAGATCAACCATGTATTTTTTTGTTTCAATAGTCCAGCCCGTAACCATTGCCTCGCCAATTCCCTCTCCCCAAAAATTAATTCTAAAAGGCTTATTTGAACGGTCCGGAAAAGCTGATTTTGCCCAAGATAAAATACTGTTTACGTCTTCTTTTTTAAGTTGTTTTTGAAATAATAATTTTGTTTGGCCTTCGGTTAGAATAATATAGGAAGCAAAAAAATCCAAAGGAGTAACGTTGCCGCTTATATTCTTAAGTACATTTTCTTTGGGTATTTCAGCAAGAACTATCTCTTTTTTATCTATTCTTGCTTTTTGCAAAAAAAATTGCACATCTTTTCTTCCAAGAAAATTTTTAATTAATTCTGTTGTGGATTTTTTGGATTCTGCAAAGTCAAAGGAGGGATGTTTTTTGAAAATGGAAAAAACAACAACAATAAAGACTATTGAAAGAAAAAATAAAGGAAGTCTATCCAGAAGAAAGAAACTTGCAATCGGCCAAGATATAAATCCTATGACGAAACATATTTCAAGAGAAATAAGTACAATAAGAAGAATAATATCTGCAAGAATTACAAAGGTTTTGACAAATATTCCCATACCGATAGAAAACCCTACCAGCCCTTTCCTGTATTCATTTTTCCACGGTTTAAAATAAGTTTTGATAAGAATCGGGAGAGAAAAAAGAGACATAAAAGAGGAATTAACCGAAGCGAAAAAATTAATTAGTCCTTTTGGCGCTTCCAAAAACCAAAACCTGAAAAAATCAAGAAAGAACCGCATATTTTTAGTATATGGGGTTTATTGGTAAATTACAAATAAAAATTAGGAAATTAAGTCACATGCTCAACCCGCGGGGTCGGAAACTAAATGCGTTTACTTTCCATTCAGCTTATTTGCCAATACATTTATCTGTTCATAAAGACTCTTGTCTTCATCTACCATTGCCTTTTCACTGCTTGTTAACCACTGATTTGCTTTCATTTTGTAATATATCGCTTCTGCATTGTTTTTCCGTTTATACAGTAATCCAAACATTTTATTTAAGTCGTCCTTATTAATATTTGGCCAGTTTCTTGATTTTTCCCAACTTGGTATAACATTATTTAAATCGTTAATCACAAATCCCCAGCCCTGAATATCTTTTGTGTTATAATTTGGCGGAACGTAACCTGCAAAATGTTGAACTATGACTTGTGCAGGACAACCATTCAATTCTCCTTCAACTTCCGATATTCCAACTTCTTGAAAGTCCTTTTCCAATAAAAACTTTTTCCACTCTGGAAATTCAAAATAGTATTCAATAAGCTCCTCTGCTTCATAGTAACCTTGCGCAAATGCTTCATTCAATATTATGTTTGAGTAACCTGCGTCCCTCATTGATTTTTCCATTGTGTAGCCACTCTTTGTAGCCTCATAAGAGAAATCATCAAATTTAATAATAGCCTCGCCTCTCTTGCCTGCGGATTGTTCCAGCTTAACTTGATATTTTAAAGGTTTCGTTCCTACGTCTTTTCTTTTTTCATTCAAGAGTTCTAAATATCTTTCTTTATTTAGCTTTATTTTTGAGGATTCATCAAAGTCTTTTGAGGTATCTCGCCAATTTTTAGCCAAATCTCCCTTCTGACTTTTCAAAGGAAGTACATGGTCAACATCATTAGCGCTAAAAAATCCCACTTCTCTTGAATCTCCACTACCTTTGCGGTTATCTCCCATCACAAAAATGGAGTTTTCTGGAACAGTCACTTTACTACATTCTTTTAGGAATGTTTGGCCAAAAGTAGAGCGAGCCTTGGCAATATAAGGCTCCTTCAGAGGTTGATTATTTAGATAAACTATTCCATCTCTAATCTCAAGAGTGTCACCACCAATTGCGATAACTCTTTTAAGCCATCCTGAAGGGTAACCATACAACTCTTGTGTTGTCTTTCTCGTCTTGTCATCTTCAACTACGACAACATCCCCTCTTCCTATCTCATGTCCTCCAAAGAATCTTCTACGAAATATAGATAATCCGTTGGGATAAGGAAGCATACCGGTAATACTCTCTCCTTCAGGAAAGGTAGGATACATAGAACCACCAGTGCTCGAGATAGACTCATTTATGTATCCAAGTTGTTGAGCTGTAATTGTTCCTATAACCCAATAGCCACCGACCCAAATAGGAAGGAAAGTCAGAGAAATAGTAACTATAAGAACCAGACGGACAACAAAAGGCTTTATTCCTTTTGGTTTGAAATAAGAGAGTGTGAAATCCTGCTTCCTAACTCTCGTAAGTAATTTACCAATCCCCAAAGCCTCATACAATAAAAAGAGTGGGAAAATTGCTAGTAAAAATAAAAGTTTAAATCCAAAAACTAGAATACCCTTGAAAGATTTTTTAAATACTAACACTTTCTTTTTTAGAATAATTTTGATAATAATAGTTAAAATCAAGAGTCCAAACGCTAGAAACCCAATCCCCATAGATCCAATCAGTAAAATAAGAAAAGGGGTTGAATTTCCAAAGGCTGTACTTTGAATATCGGTTTTAAAGCCATTTGTTCCAAGAAGAAGTGTCAGAACAAAAACAACAATGCTTAGAATCCATACAATGGCAAAAACTTTTATAATCTTAGGCAGAATTGAAGAATGAGATTTACCTTTTTTCATGAACTGATTATATCAAAAGTGCAAAATAGAGGTTAATAAAAAAACTGTGAATGCATCATCGTATGAATTTGTAAACCGATGTTCAACCCGCGGGGTCGGAAGTCACTTATTAGGAATAAATAAGAAAAGTAATTTATCCAAAAACTTTTCAAATTGCTCAATATCATAATTGAAATGATTTACTGCCTCAAAGATTTCTCTTCCTTCTTTTGTATTGACAGCTATCATCTTCTCAGAAATTAAATTCATAGTTTGCTGGTCGTATAAAGGCGACATAAACAGAGGCTCGCGATGTGCTGCTGGTTGACGTTTTAGCGTTAGATTTTCCATCCATTTCTTGGTCTCGGAATCTTCAAGAATAGAGAATACTTTTGGAGCAATCGATTGTAGCTTTTTCCTATATTCTTTATTTGAAAATGTTATTTTTATTGGTTCTT
Organism: Candidatus Levyibacteriota bacterium; assembly: GCA_030651475.1. Taxonomy (GTDB): domain Bacteria; phylum Patescibacteriota; class Microgenomatia; order Levybacterales; family UBA12049; genus JAUSEW01. The sequence goes on along the minus strand of JAUSEW010000017.1, from coordinate 4,019 downwards.
TTTTTGTGAAGCCAAGACCATATAGATAATTTAACACCCAGGCTAAATTATCGAGAAAACCCCAAACATTAAGATAAAAAGCATTTAGATGATAACTTATTAAAAAATAATGTCTAAACCTAAGTTTTTCGTCCTCAAGCCTCTCTGCTAACAAAAGATGAAATTTTATCTGGTCAATAGAATATTTCATAAAAGAATATCTGTGATAAAACATAACCCGCAAATATTCTGACATTTCAGGATCCTTTTTTATTTCTACAAATGTATCCCATAATTGAAAATACTTTCTCAACTTTAAATCGGTTATCGGATAAAAACTGCCTGCATCCAAACCATAAATTGGGTTTTGTGTAGAAATATAGATATTATGACCTTTTAAAAAAGTCTCGACTTTATCAAAAACCTCTGGATAGTAAGTCGTAAACAAACGGTATTTATCTGCCAAAGGTTGCTTCTCTTTTACCAATATGCGATTGCATGTTAAGAGTAAGTCGCACCGATACTGAAAATATAGGTCAATAAGCTCCAAATAGCCATACTTATAAATATATTCTGCGTCCCGATAATCGAGTAAAGTACCATTCTCAAGACATCTTATAAAACTCTTGGGGTCTTGCAGGGTTATTTTGGGGAATTTCAGATATTCCGCTTTTTTGGTTTCGAGATATTCTTTTGTTTCTCTCACTCTTTGTTTAGCCCAGTCCGATTCAATTACTTTCTGTTGTTTAATCCGAATTAATTTTTTTGGTTCATACAAATCAACATCTCCTGGTACAAAAGACTCATAATTTTCTTTCCATTTATTGTCCCAGAGAAATTCCGGGAACAGAATTTCAATATCTACCTTATTCTCCGCTATTCCCGACAAGTATTGTAAAATTGTTGTTAAGGCAACTTGCTTATGAATAAGCTCACGAGAAGCGTCCAGATGAACACTTAAAGGGTCTACTAATATTCTCAATTTGCTTCTGCCAACGTAAAACATATATACTCCAAATGAGGAATGACGTTAGAACCAGGTGTGTTTCTTTTTTCCTTCTTCTTCGAATTCTTTAAGGAGTTCTTTTTGGCGTCCGGTTAAAGTTTTTGGAACTAAAACTTTCATACGGACATAATGATTTCCTTTTCCGCCGCCGTGAAGATGAGGCACTCCTTTATCTCGCAGTCTTATTACAGTTTCTGGCTGTGTTCCTGAAGGTATGCGGAGTTTGACTTCTCCCCAAACCGTCTCTACGTTAATTTCTCCTCCTAAGGAAGCAATGCTGATTGGAATTTCTTTTTCCGAAACGATATCGTATCCCTGACGTTGGAATTTAGAAGAAGGTTTAACTTCCAAAACTACATCGTAATCGCCAAATCTTATTCTTGATCCTTCATCAACTCCAGCCGGAATTTTTATTGTCTGGGATTTGCCATCTATAGCAACTTTTTTTGTAGTACCAAGAGCAGCTTCAAGAAAATCCAAAGTTAACGAATAAGCTTGTCTGCGTTGAGAGCGGGCACCGAATGGTGAAGATCCGCCAAAAAACTGCTCAAAGATTTCAAATGGATCGGAAAATCCGCCAAAATCTCCCGTATCTCCGCCTGTTGAATATGTATAGGTAAAGGGGTTACCTGCTCCGCCAAAAGGACCTTGAGCACCGCCGAAGGGTCCTTGTCCCGCACCTTGTTCAAAAGCTTGATGACCTAACTGATCGTAAGTTTCTCTTTTTTGCGGGTCGGATAAAACCTCATAAGCTTTAGTAACTTCTTTGAATTTCCCCTCTGCCTCTTTAGTCTTATTTTTGTCCGGATGGTATTGCAAAGCAAGTTTTCTGTAAGCCTTTTTTATGTCCGTTTCCGTTGCATTTTTTGAAACTCCCAAAATTTCGTAATAATCTTTATCTGCCATAGTTTTAAAATAAAATATTAAAAATAAAATCTCAAATAAACAATCGTATTATGCTATTAAAAACCGCGTTATAACGCGGCATTTTTGATATTTCATCTTTGATTTTTTATTTAGTTTACCACTTCACCTTCAACAGGCTCTTCCTTGTCCGACGTAGCCTTGGCGGAGTCGGATTTATCTTCCTTATCAGTTTTTTGCTCGCCATTTCCAGCTGCCTGTTGACCTGGCTGTTGTCCTGGTTGTTGATACATTGCCTGTCCCACTTTTTGTAAACTATCGGAAAGATCTTTCGTTTTGGCTTCCAAATCTTCTTTCGTACCTGTTTCCAAAATGCCCTTAAGCGCTGAAGCCTTATCTTCCACTTCTTTCTTAACATCCTCTTTAACTTTATCCCCTGCGTCTTTTAAGGTTTTTTCTGCTGTAAATATCAAAGAGTCTGCTGCATTTTTGGCTTCCACTTTTCCTTTCTTCTCCTCGTCTTCTTTAGCATGAACTTCAGCTTCCTTCTGCATTCTCTCAATTTCGTCTTTGGATAAACCGGTTGAACCCGTAATTTTAATACTTTGGACCTTGCCTGTTGCTTTATCTTGCGCCTTCACATTTAGAATTCCGCTTGCATCGATGTCAAAAGAAACCTCTATTTGAGGGACGCCACGAGGCGCCGGAGGAATACCGTCCAAAATAAATCTGCCAAGCGACTTATTATCAGCCGCCATAGGTCTTTCTCCCTGCAAAACATTGATTTCAACTTGGGTTTGATTATCCGCAGCCGTTGAGAAAACTTGGGATTTGGAAGTAGGTATAGTTGTATTCTTGGCTATGAGCGGTGTTGCAACTGAACCTAATGTTTCTATTCCCAAAGTTAAAGGCGTAACATCCAAAAGCAATACGTCTTTGACTTCTCCTCCCAACACTCCTCCTTGTACAGCTGCGCCGATGGCTACGACTTCATCGGGGTTAACCGATCTATTAGTCTCTTTGCCAAAAAATTTAGCCACCACCTCAACAACTTTTGGCATACGAGTCATACCGCCCACCATAACCACTTCGTCGATGTCAGAAATTTTAACTTTGGCATCTTTTATGGCTTGCTCTACCGGTTTCAATGTCTTTTGAATTAATTCGTCTACCAACTGCTGCAATTTGGCACGCGTCAAAGTCATTGTTAAGTGCAAAGGTCCATCTTTGCTAGTTGTAATAAACGGCTGATTTATTTGAGCTTCCTGCGCGCTTGATAATTCGATTTTCGCTTTCTCTGCAGATTCTCTTAATCTTTGAAGAGCTTGAGAATCTTTCTTAAGATCGACTCCGTGCTCTTTTTTGAATTCTTCAGCAATATAGTTAAGAATAACTTGATCAAAATCGTCTCCTCCCAAATGCGTATCTCCATTGGTGGACTTTACTTCATAAACTCCTTCTCCTAGTTCCAAGATGGAAATATCAAAAGTTCCTCCGCCCAAATCGTAAATGGCAACTGTATGGGCATTTTTCTTATCCAGTCCATAAGCCAAAGCCGAAGCTGTTGGCTCGTTAATAATTCGCAAAACCTCAAGTCCGGCTATTTCTCCTGCTTGTTTAGTTGCCTGACGCTGTGAATCGTCAAAGTACGCCGGCACTGTAATAACTGCTTGAGTAACTTTGTCGCCAAGATATTTTTCCGCATCAGCTTTTATTTTGGACAAGATCATTGCCGATACTTCCTGCGGAGTAAAAGTTCTACCCTCAACTTCAACAACTGCCATTCCGTCACGGCCGGATTTAATCGTATAAGGTAACCATTTCATATCGAACTGCACGGAGGGATCGGTAAATTTTCTTCCCATTAATCTTTTAATGGAGAAGATTGTGGATTTCTGTTTTAGAACCAACTGTCTCTTCGCTACGTCTCCGACAATTCGTGAGGTTGGATCGACAACAGAAGGAATAACATTACGGCCTTCTGCAGAATGGATAACCTTAGGAGATCCACCCTCCATTACGGCAACGCATGAATTTGTTGTACCTAAATCTATTCCTATTATTTTTCCCATATTAGTTTTCCTCCTGAACATCATTTGGGATGTTCGTAACTTTAGATTTTCTTTGACCAACTATTACTTCCGCTGGTCTAATAACTTCACCATTTAGT
>JAUSEW010000006.1 GCA_030651475.1 Candidatus Levyibacteriota bacterium | reverse complement strand
GGGGGCGGGAATCTCTACATTTGAGTTGGCCGATCTCAAGGTATACATTAATATCGGCTTTTATGCGAGCATGCTCAGTCTCTCCCCGGCATTTATTATGAGTAAAAAAATGCGAAGTAAGATAGACTTCACACATGAGTCAACTTAAACAGGTGTTTAGTGAACATCGAGTTGCAATTGGATTGGCGCTCCTAGCCTCTATTATTGTTGCTCTTCCCCAAGTCTATTTTCGTTTTGAACACCGTAATGACGGCCTGTATCAAGGGATAGAGCTTTTGCCTGATTCTCCATGGTCGGCGCGGGCTCGTGAAGTGCAAGACGGGCATCCAAACTTCGGTAATATTTATCAAAAAGACGGGAAAAACAATCCGTATCTTTTACAGCCTCTTGGGTCCATGGTGGTGGGATATTTGGGAATGGTGTTCTCTCTCGATATCAACAATACTTTCTTATTATCTCGATTTCTTCTTACCTTTATGGTTTTTCTCTTGATCTACGGTTTCGTTCTTTTATTGTGTAGAGATAAATTTGCCGCCATGTCGAGTGCTGTAGTGCTTGTACTGGCGGACTCTATTTTGAGTTATTCCGGTCTTTCACAGCTTTTTCATGGTTTAAGTCCGGACAATTTTTTGCGAATCGCGAGACCAGTTAATCCAGCCATGATCTACATTCTCCTTTTTGGTTTTCTAATATCTTTTTGGTTGTTTTACAAAGAAAAAAAGTGGTTCTATGGTATTGTCAGCGCAGTTTTACTGGGCTTGAATTTTTACAACTATTTTTATACTTGGACATATCTCTATGCCTTTGGAGGTGTTTTAGTTTTATTTGTTCTTATCCAGAAAAATTGGCGAGAAGCGACAAGAATTGCCTTGGTATTTGTCAGCGCGCTATTAGTCGCAATTCCGTACGGCTGGAATCTCTATCGTACCACTCTACATCCTGCCTACCAAGAGACTAGTGCACGGTTTGGTGTAATGCTAACCCACGCGCCATTATTTATAGGATTTAGTGCGATTATTGCCATCATTATCTTTCTTTTTAAATTTCCTAAAGAAGACAAAGGGAAATATTTTTTTGGTCTAGCTCTTCTCTTAACTCCTCTCATAACCTTGAATCAACAGCTTCTAACTGGCAAAGTGCTTGAGCCATCTCACTACCACTGGTTTTTTCACAAGCCGATTGCTGCTATCTTTATACTCATAGTGATTTTCTATCTTCTTGCCAAGAGAGGGTTAGATTTTTATAAAAAAGCTCTAGCGGTCATTATTATTGCGGTTAGTATCTTTACTGGGATGTTTACTCAAGTCGTTTCCTATTCTTATGATAG
>JAUSEW010000036.1 GCA_030651475.1 Candidatus Levyibacteriota bacterium | reverse complement strand
GAAAAGCACATTTTTGTTGTGCTGATAGCTAAGTATTAGGGGTTTAAAAATGGCAGCTTCGAATTTCATTCTGGGTAGTACAACCGCGCAAATTGCTGCGCTCACTACTTTGCAGGCTACGGGGCTGTCAACCGACGATATTGCGGCGCTAACCACCGCACAATTGGCGGCGCTGACCACCACAAATTTGGCGTTGCTGTCCACCAGTCAGGTACAGGCCATATCGACGACTGATATTGCGGTGCTGAAGACCAGTCAGATAGCAGCGCTGACAACGGATCAAGTGGTTGCGCTGGCGACGGATCAGATACGGGCGCTAAGTTCCGCCTCAATGGCAGCTTTGACAACGTCCCAGTTGGCTGCTATCGAGACGGAAGATATCGCCGCATTGACAACCAGTCAGTTGGCGGCGCTTGTTACGACCTCTGCTGTCGGTGCGTTGACGACAGACCAGGTGATGGCTCTTTCGACGGCTGCTGTGGCTGGGTTGACTACTACCACGTTGATTGCATTGAAGACGAGTCAAGTGGCGGCGCTGACCAGCGACCAGGTGATGGTGCTGACCAGCAGCGAGCTGGGTGCGTTGAAGACAACGCAGGTCAAAGCCTTGACCACGGACCAGGTGATTGCGTTGACCTCCACGCAAGTGGAAGGCTTGAGCACGGCGACGTTTGCGGCGCTGACCTCGGCGCAAGTCGGTGCGTTGGAGACGGGCGACATCGCCAACCTCAAGTCGACCCAATTGGCGGCGCTGACCTCGACCAACATTGTTGGCCTGACCACCGAGCAGATCGTGACGCTGAACACGGCGCAGCTGATCCAGCTGAGCACGACGCAGGTGTCGGGCTTGAGCACGGCGCAGGTAACGGCGCTGGAGACGGGCGACATTGTGGCGCTGTTGACCTCGCAAGTGGCGGCCCTGAACACCACAAGCGTGGCGGCCCTGACGACGGACCAAGTGATGGTTCTGAGCAGCAGTGCGCTGGCGGCGCTGAAGACGGCGCAGGTCCAGGCGCTGACGACGGACCAGGTGATTGCGTTGACCACCACGCAAGTGGGAGGACTGACGACGGCGGCGGTAGCGGCGCTGACCACGGCCCAGATCATTGCGATTGATACGGCGGACATTGGCGTGTTGACGACGGCCCACATTGCGGCGCTGAAGTCCTCGCAGCTGGCGGTTCTGACGACAGACCAGGTGATTGCGCTGACGACGGAGCAAATCCGTGGTTTGACCAGCACCA